>NZ_JALBWT010000017.1:0-102911 GCF_023845525.1 Sinobaca sp. H24 | reverse complement strand
CAGCGTAAACACTGCTCCAATAATAATGCCCCACTGAATACCGACAACCAGCGTTGCAAAAAACGTCAGCACCCAGACCCAGCCTTCCAGCGGCCGAACGTCAAACAGGTGCTTCGCCTGATGCACATCGACCAGTTTGTATACTGCTGAAATAATAATCGCGGCAAGCACGGCATTGGGCAGGTAGTAAAACATCGAGGTAAAAAACAACAGCACGATCAGCACACCGACGGCAGTCAGTACGGATGCCGCTTTCGTCTGTCCGCCGGCTTCGTGATTGACGGCCGTCCGTGAAAAGCTTCCGTTCACGGGAAAGGCCTGGAAAAAGGAACCGACCAGGTTCGACATTCCGAGCGCCTTAAGCTCCTGGTTCGGCCGCACCGCGTAATGTTCTTTTTTGCTGATGGCACGTCCTATGGAAAGGGACTCCATAAAGCCCATTAATGCAATGACTACAGCCATTGGGAGAAGGTTGATTACCATGCTTCCAGTTACTCCCGGCAGAGCGAATATAGGAAGTCCTGCCGGAATCTGTCCGACAATCGCAACGCCGGCATCCTGCAGGCCGAGAAATATGACCGCTCCGATCGCTAGAACAATCGCCAGCAAAGGCGCCGGAAGCCGCGGCCATTTGTTTTTCAGCCACAATATCAGCAGGAGGCTCAGGGTACCCAGCAGCACGGTATAGCCGTTAATGCTGTTCCACTGGCTGCCCAGATCGTAAAGAATCGCATGCGCGCGCAGGTTTCCTTCCGAGTTTACCCCGAGTAGATGATTCAGCTGACTCAATCCAATAATAATCGCCACAGCGGACGTATAGGCGCTGAACACCGAATGAGGAATAAATTTCACAATAAATCCGGCTTTACCAATCCCCAGCAACAGTTGGATAAGCCCAACCATGGCGGCTAAGACAATTACATACTGAATATATTCACCGGAATTCGCCGGTGCATAAGCGGAAACAGCGGTAAACACGAGCAGTGACGTGATTGCCACCGGGCCGACAGACAAATGCCGGGAAGAGCCAAGCAGTGCATAGACGAGCATGGGAATCGTGGCCGCGTAAAGCCCCATCTCCGGTGGCACGCCGGCAAGCAGTGCGTATGCCATTCCCTGCGGAATAATCATCACCAGCAGCGTCAGGCTGGCAAGGCTGTCTTTTTTGAGTGTATCGATATCGTAAGAACGGATGTCTGCCAATTTATTCATCTCTCTCACCCGCTTTCTGTCCTGCTCCGGGTTCTTACGAAATATGTATAACGATTTATCGTTTTATTTAACTGCTGTATTTTAAAATAGGTGAATCAAAGCCTATTATAACGTATTTTCTCCAGAAAAACGGAATGGAAATACTTCAATTCAGCTATCCGATGATAAAAAGCCGCCCATAACGCTTAGAAAGCGAAACGGACGGCGTTCTCTATTTTTCGTAATTCTACTGCGGATCCGCCACTCCCAGCATCTGCCTGGCCATGTCTTCCATCTCTTTCAGGCCGGAAGACTGGGCAAATTCTGCGACAACGACCGCCTCAGCCGCTCTTAGTTCCGTAATATGCTCTACCAAGCGAGGCCACGTACGGCCGCCCGCCTTCTCATAGGCATCGATTACTTTATTCAGACCAGCTTCCCCAAAAATAAGGTAATGCGCTGCGAAATCACGAGACACATCGGTTACCGCCGCTTCGGTCCAGTCAATCAATCCGGTCGCTTCCGCCTGCGGATTAATGAGAATATGGCCCGGGTGCACATCGCCGTGCGTCAGCCCGGTATGGTCCGGCCAGAGAACATCATCAGCAAGCCATTTCTGCCAGCGCTCCCACAGCTCCCGGCTCACACCAAAAGTCTGCTTGACCTTTTCCATTCTCGCCGCCATTGATTGTCTCGCTTCAATGTGGTCATGCATAACGATACCTGCCTCTTTCACGTGTGCCGCAGGCATACGGTGCAGATCCGCAAGCAGTCGTCCTAATGAGGTATGATAAGCGTCCGGACTGTTTTCGATATCAAACTGCCACACATAGTTTTGGATAGCTGGATCAATCGTCCCGGCAGGCACGCCGCCGAGCTGTTTATACGCAACCAGTTCATCTGTGAAAACCTGCCAGTCGGGCGCTTCAATCGATGTATAGCAGTTTACCGCATTGAGCACGGCTTTTTCCTGCTTCGCTTTTGCCATCGAATCGCTTCTGCGTGGAATACGCAGAATCCACTTTTCTCCCGCTTTGTCCTCGGCGTGAAACACCTGAAAATCCAGACCTGATTCATTTGCCTGCAGCGTGTCTTCTATTACATCCAGTCCATTTTGTGCGGCAAGCTGCTTTACTTGCTGTTTATTCATTATTTTCACTTCCCCTTTTTTGTATAAATACACTTCAGAGCAAACAAAAGAACAAATCCTGCTGGTTTTAGTCATAAAAAAAAGAAAGAAAAGCAGAAAAATCTGCCCTTCTTCCCTGGATACTCTTATGCCCGGTGAAGGTTATTAAAAATGTGCAGACTGCTCCCGTTTACTCTGCTGAAAAATGCAGAGCCCTTGAACGTATAAAATTACTTGTTCAAAGCGGTAAGGCGCAATCTAATAGCTGCAGTCATTTTTAACAACCCTCCTTTTCCTTCAGTACTGCTTATTATATAGAGAGAAAATCGGAAAGTCAAAATCTCTAATATATATAAAAAGAAGCTGTCTATTCCATTGTATTTTCCAGACCATTCTTCTGCTGCATGTTATAATAATAGAAAGAAATTAGAAGGGAGCATACATCATGCGTTCATTTACAGTAAAGCAAATAGATGAATCGACTTCTAAAAATCAAGCTTTGATAAAAGCTGTTTCACGTGCTTCCTTTTACCCAGAAGAAGAAATGAAGCGCACCAGGCCAAGAGACCCTGAGGAAGCTTACTATCTCAAAAAATTCGAATCTGAAAGAAACTTGAAATAGTGACTGACAGCATAAATTTTTTATCTTCCCGCCGAGCATTGGAAAAATTGGTTCAATATCAAAACGAGTTAGAGAATCCTAATGAATCTATTAGAGACATTCTTCTAACTGTTGCTGGTATTTTAAATGAACAATTTACCATTCATAACATCGAAGCTATTGTAGTAGGAGGAACTTCTGTTGAACTTTACTCTGATGGCCAATACACAACAAGAGACTTGGATATTTTTTCTGATGAAGAAGCTAAGATTGTAGAAATTATGAAAGCTCTTGGTTTTGAAAAAGTAGACCGACACTTTGTCCATTCTTCTTTAGCCATTTATGTTGAATTTCCTTCTGGTGAGTTTAAAGGGGATAAGAATCATGTAATTGAAGTATTTTATAATGGTTATACAATCAAAATGATTGGAATGGAAGATATCATTATAGATAGACTGACTAATGCGGTCAACACCGGAGCACCTGCCGATTTGGAATGGGCAAGAAAAATGATGACAGCTCAGTTCGATAAAGTGAATTGGCGCTTCTTTACTAAGGAACAACTATCTAAAAAACAGTATGGTTTAACAAAAGACCATATTGAGAGGATTCTTTATTTTATAGAGGAAACTAATATAACTATTCAGGAATTTAAAGAAGGAAACACCTCCAACAATTTACAAAAATCCTTATTAGATTTACAAGTACTACGTGGAGACATTTCAGTAAAAGAAGCAAAAAAACATAGAGAAGAAATATAATTATCGAACAAGAGATGGCATTTTGCCATCTCTTGTTTTGATATTTTAGAATATTTATTCGCGACGTGAATTACATAATCTTTTCATTTCCCTGGAGCGCTTTCAAAGCCAACCGTCAAAACACATTCATCACGATGAAGCCGCCGATGCCTGCGAGCACGCCGTAAATCATGGCAGGTGCGAGTGTTTTGCGGATGACACTGCCCTCTCTTCCTTCCATGCCGACAACCGCACTGGCCGCTACCACATTATGAATACAGATCATATTCCCCGCGCCGGAGCCGACGAGCTGTGCGCCCAATACTGTATTGACGTCCACGCCGGTGGAGGCAGCAATGCTGTATTGAATCGGAGAAAATGTGAGCGTGGACACGGTGGCACTGCCGGTAATAAACGAGCCGAGCATGCCAAGAAACGGGGCCGCGAAGATCCACATCGGTCCGAAGGCCGCGGCCATGCTTTCGGCAATATACTCAGGCATGCTGATAATATTATTAGCGTTCATGCCGGAGTTGCTGAACACATGCACCATCGCAAGGGTCGCAAACAGCGTAATCCCGGTTATCTTAATGGTCGATAACGCGTCTTTCGCCGACGCGGTAAAATTGCGGAACGAGCGGCGGTGGATCAGTACAGCGAGAATTGCAGTTACCGTCAGGATAGCACCGGGAGAGTACAACAGCTCCCACTCCGAGTTCACTCCCTCCACGCCTAATATGTTCATCCATGATAAGTTAATCGCGCTGGTCGTAAATTCCTCGAGCGGCGGTACGACTCTCGTAAGCAGCAGCAATATGACGACAATCACATACGGCGACCAGGCGGTAAGCAGGCTCATGTCTGATTTTTCCGTATCGATCGTAAAGTCATCCTGCAGCGCATCCGTCCACGTTTCTTTTGGAAGCAGCCAGCCTTTTCTGGCGGTGATTGCTGCGACCGTAAGACCAGTAAGAGAACCAAGAATCGCTACAAATTCCGGACCGAACAGAGATGCGTACAAAAGCGCAGAGCTCGTATACACCGCACCGATCATCAGTGTCCATGGCAGCAAAGGCCATACTTCTTTGACCCCTTTTCCCTTACCGAAAAACAGCACGAGCACAAAAACCAAAATGGAAGGTACAAAGGTGCCGCCGAACAAATCAATTAACGTCACGGTCACCCCAACCTCCTGAAAAAAGGCAGTTCCGGCTTCGTCAAGCGTACTCAGGCCGACAATGACCGGCGTTCCCACTGCACCAAATGCAACAGCCGAGCTGTCCGCAATAAGAGCCGTTGCGACAGCCGCAAGCGGCTTGAATCCAAGCGCCACCATCAGCGGTGCCGTAATCATCGCGGGCGTTCCAAATCCAGCCACTCCTTCAATGAGCGATCCGAACAAAAAGGCTACAATAACCAGCTGCACCCTCATGTCCGCCGATATGCTCTGAAATCCCTGGTTAATTCGGTCCACCGCGCCGTTTTTCCGCAGCGTATTCAGCAGAACAAGTGCGCCAAATAAGATCAGCAGGATCGTCAGCGTCTTATGGGCTCCCTGCAGAATCGAAGACAAAATAACCCGGCTTTCCATGCCCCAGAACAGCACCGCCAGAACAATAACAATAGCGGCGCTCAGCGACATTCCCTTAATCGCAGGCATGCGCAGCAGAACAAGAAAAAGAAACGGAAAAATAACGGCGCTTAAAGCGGTCAGCATTAGCATAACGGTATCTCCTTCAGCGGATAAAAATGCGCTTTCATTTTTAGGAATCAGATTAACCCCTATAAAAAATTTCACCTATATGTAAAGCACATAATAGGAAATCTAATTCATAAGATCAGGTCATCTGATGACTAGTTTAACCTATCTCTATTTTACCACTATGGGAAATCGCTTTCAATTTCATTTTTGTCTTTCTTGTGTCTATTAAAAAAGAAGAACCCGCCTCGCTGCGGATTCTTCTCGTTGTTAATCTATTTTAGCGTTGCATGCTTCTATGAGGTCTCTTAGGTTCTGCTCGGTAAAATGGCCGCTGCTGAAATTAATCAATCCGCGGAGCGGCATTTCCTTCATCATGGCTTCCATCATCGGATCGGCTGCTTCGCCGTCTTCTACCATCTGCTGCGCAAATAGGTTATTAGAGGCCAGAGAGGACAGATGCTCCTCAAGTACCGGCTTGAGGTCAGGATGAGCCGCCACTTCCCCCATCGTGGAGTTACGGTGTATCTCGGTCATCGGACGGGTATCTTCTGAGATCTCCACCTCCGTCTGGAGGAGAAGGTCACGGGAAGACGCGCCTATAGATAAAGTAAACGTGCCGGGTTCCACAATCCACCGGGCAAAGCCATCATGATAATAAGAAAAACTGCGCTCATTCAATTCGAATGTTACGTCTTTGGATTCACCGGGCTCCAGATACACTTTCGTGAAGCCTTTCAGCTCCCGCTCCGGCCGTTCCAGCATGCTTTCCTGATCCGTTACATACAGCTGGGCCACTTCTTTTCCTGCCCTGGATCCGGTATTGGTGATCGTGCATGTTGCTGTAAGATCGGTACTTCCGGATTCCTTCTGGTCAACCCGAAGGCTGCTGTAGGAGAAGGTCGTATAGCTCAGCCCGTAGCCGAATGGAAACAGCGGCGTCTCTCCTTTGGCATCGTAGTAGCGGTAACCGACATACAATCCTTCGCCGTAGGTCACGCTGTCTTTATTGCCTGGGAAATGCAGATAGGATGGATTCTGCTGCAGCGTCACCGGGAAGGTTTCTGCCAGCTTGCCGGACGGATTCACGCGGCCGTCTGCACCGCAAAATCATGATGCTCCTTTTTATCCACGCTCCGCTTTTGGGATAGGCCTTTTTCCGCTTTGTCTGCAAAAGCAAGCATCCGCTCTACGGTGCGGTCAAGCACGGCTTCATCCAGCGTTCCATCTTCAACAGCGTCCTGAATTGCTTTATCTCCCACGCCGCCGCTGGACGGCATTTCCAGGTCCATTCCGGCTTTGAGGCCCGGCACCCGTTCGTTGACAGCGCCCCAGTCGGAGATGACAAATCCTTCAAATCCCCAGTCGTCGCGAAGCAGTTCCGTCAGCAGCTTATGGTTTTCTGAAGCAAAAACACCGTTTACTTTATTGTAGGAGCACATTACTGACCAGGGCTGGCTGTTTTTGACAGTTGCTTCAAATGCAGCCAGATAAATCTCATGAAGCGTGCGCTCATCCACCCGGGCATCAACGGTCAGACGGTGGTATTCCTGATTATTCACCGCAAAGTGCTTCAAAGACGTACCAATTCCTTCCTGCTGCACGGCGTTAATATAGGCGGATGCCATTTCGGAGGACACGTAGGGATCCTCTGAAAAATATTCAAAATTACGCCCGCATAACGGAGAACGTTTGATGTTAATCCCCGGCCCGAGCAGCACCGCTACATCTTCGGCTCCTGCTTCATGCGCCAGACGGCGTCCAACCCCTTCCATCAACTCTCTATCCCAGCTGCTCGCCAGTCCTGCCGCTGTTGGAAAGCACGTAGCCGGCACGCTGTCGGACAGTCCCAGGTGATCAGCACTGCCCCCCTGCTTGCGAAGACCGTGCGGACCGTCAGTTACCATAAATCCGGGAATCTGATGCTCATCTATGTTCTGCGTGTTCCAGAAATTCTGTCCGGAACACAGGCTTGCTTTCTCTGCAAGACTCAGCTTTTGTACTAATTCTTTGTATGATGCCATACGTATCTCCTCCACTTTTTTATACTTAGATGCTCTTTTCTTATTTCCATATTGTTACACTTTCATACAAAATGATAGTAGTAATCGATACTATCAACATCCATTTTGACTTACTGTCGCAAAGATTAATTGTTATAAAATGTCACACAATTTGTCATGTTTCCCTCAAAATCCGCTACACTTGAAACAACTACATACAAGGGAGCGATCAGTTATGAGGAAGAAACATAAGGCGGCAGTAATGCCAGTAGCTCTGGCATCGGTATTAGGATTAAGTGCATGGGCGGTGTATACCGGCGAACCTGTGGGGTTGGTAGAAGCTGATTCTGCGGTCGAAGAAAATAACGAAACGGCTGAGGCACCTGAGGCAGCTGAAGAAAGCAAACCGAATATTGAAATCATCGCAACTGGAGGCACGATTGCGGCTGTAGGAGACGAAAGAACGGACCTGGCAGACTACACTGCAGGCGAAATAGAAATAAACGAGTTAATCGAAAAAGTACCTGAACTTAACGATATTGCCAATGTAACCGGCCAGGATTTTACTGGTGTCAGCAGTAACGACATCGATAATGACATCCTCCTTGGCCTGGCTCAGGAAGTAAATGAACAGCTTGCTTCCGATGACACCGACGGCGTGGTCATTACGCACGGTACGAATACGCTGGAGGAAACGGCTTATTTTCTTAATCTCGTCGTTGACAGCGAAAAGCCGGTCGTTATGGTCGGCGCAATGAGGCCGGATACGGCGATGGGGGCAGACGGAGAGCTTAATCTGTATAACGCTGTCCTCTTAGCTGGACACGAAGAAGCAAAAGACAGAGGCGTCATGATCTCCCAGAATGACCGCATCGGCTCCGCCCGCGATGTAACGAAAACAAGCACGATGCATATTGATACATTTGAGTCAGAGGAAATGGGTAACCTGGGGAGCATCATTGATGGAGAGCCAAGGTTTTACACAGAAACGACAAAAAAACATACGACCGATTCTGTGTTTGACGTTTCTGATTTAGAGGAACTGCCTCAGGTAGATATTCTCTATACGCACCAAAGTGACAGCTCGTACTTGTATGATGCAGTAGTCGAAGCTGATATAGACGGCATTGTGATAGCCGGAGCCGGGAACGGCGGCCTTTCCACCAATGCTAGAGAGGGTGCTGAAACAGTCGCTGCCAGCGGCATAGATGTTGTAAGATCCTCCCGTACCGGAAGCGGCATTGTCACGCCGGAAGACGACAGTGAATTTATGACCGCTGACACGTTAAATCCGGTAAAAGCAAGAATCCTGTTGACGCTTGCTCTTACAGAAACAGATGATCAGGAGCAGATACAAGAATACTTTAACGAATACTAACATTCACTTATAAGAAGAAAAGCTGCCGGGGAGATTTTCTTTCCCGGCAGCTTTTTATTCATTATATTCCAGTTGTTTAATAGATTTTAATAACCTCTCAGCGTTCTCCGGGCTTTGCAGCAAATAGAGTGTTTCCAGTAAACTGTTATATTCACTTTCTGCCAGCAGTACCGCATTCCCATTTTCTCCGGCAATAGTCAATGTCTCTTTATCCTCACTCACTCGCTTCATAATACTTTTAAAGTTTTTACGGACCTCATGATAAGTAATAACAGACATCCTATCACTCCTTGTATTTCGTTACTTTTATTGTACCTATATTTTGCGAAAGAACAATCGTTTTAGAGAATATACTACGGCACCGCTGCCGTATCTTTATATGCTTCCACCAATGCTTTGCTTTCCCACTTCCTGCTTCGCCAGCGCATATACCTCAGACTGGCTCTTCCCATTCATCTATGGTCATCGCAATCCAAATGCCGATCAATCCAAACTCCAGGTGAATACCGAGCACGTAGGCAAGCGGTACGTGGACTCCCCACATAAACAGCATCCCAATGACTACCGGGTAAACGCGCATCGCCGGTAGCCCGGAGCGCGCTGATAATGATGAGATTACAGGTTTTTCCCGGCTCCAGTATGATCCCTATAAAAAGAAGGATCGTGCCCATCGCGATAATTTCATTATTAGAGGTAAACACTTGAAACAGCGCTTCCCCTGAAAAGCAAGAACCGCGCCGACCAGGAGCGCTATGGCCAAGATATTTTAAGCCCCCGGAACATTTGATGATACGCCACTTCTTTTTCTCCAGCTCCAATCAGCTGCCCTACATAGATCTGCATGCCTTTGGCAACAGACAGTGAAAATATCATCATGAGAGCCATTAAGTTCAACGTATAGACTCTCGTCGACAGCGCAGCGGCTCCGAGCGTGGTAATAAATATTGTTATCGCGAGCTGGCTTCCGTTATAGGAGAGCTGCTCCCCTGCGGAGGGAATACCGATATGAAGAATTTTCCCCGTATGCCTCCGTTCCAGCTTGTAAAAATCGCTCCAAGCGCAGAGACACTTCCAAACGAAAATAAAGAAGCACAGCCAGGATAATCATAGCCAGTACCCTCGACACTACCGTGGACAGCGCCACTCCGGCCACTCCCCATTCCGGAAAACCGAAAGCTCCGAAAATAAATACATAGTTTCCAAATACATTGAGCACATTCATCCCAGCACAACGTACATCACATCTTTTGTATACCCTTTTCCCTGCAGTAAAGCGGAGAGCGTCATTACCATCGCCTGGGTAAAAAGCGTCCCGCCGACAATAAGCATGAACGTATCCGCATATGTAACAAGCTCCGGTGCCAAATTAAACAGCTGCAGCAGAGGCAGGCGGAACACAACAATCATCGCACTAATCAAAAGGCCAAACGCCAGATTCAATACCACCGCGTGCGATACAATTTTACTGATGTCCTTTGTTTTGTGCGCACCCGTGTACTGCGAAATCACGACCCCTGCACCCATGGCTGTAAAATTAAACAGAACAAACGTGAGCATGAAAATCTGATTTACGACACCAATGGAAGCGACGGCATCATCCGAAATAAAGCTGATCATAACACATCCACAAACTGCATTGCAATCTGCAGAAACACTTCAATAAATATAGGCCAGGTAATAAGAAAAAGAGATAGTTTCTTTCCAGGCAGATATGCCCGATTTTTCCGGATCAACGCAGACGATCTCCCTCCTATGCTTTCTACAACTTTTAGAGAGCGCTTACTAAAATACCATTAATAAAACCCTTCTATATAAACCAGGTTATTTATGTAAGCTCTGTTTCATTACTTCCAGTATAGTTGTGTCAATCACCAATAACAATCTTTATTTATGAGTAAACTTAGTTAAAATAAAAAAACTTCTAGAACATTAAATGCTCTAGAAGGTAAACCCTATCTATTCGTGTTTTTCAATTTCTTCCAAATACCTGTCTACAACTTCGTCTCCTAAATCCGTTCTACTATTTTCAATTACAGGTTCTACAGATTCACGGAAGCGTTCTAATTCTTCTTCAGAAATTTCACTGTACTCCATATTTTCTTGAAGAGTTTCCAAACTCTCTTCAGCTACTTCACGGTTTCTTTCACGGTTGTATTCTCCCGCCTCTAATGCAGCTTCTTCAATAATTGTCTGCTGTTCTTCTGTAAACCCATCCCATAATTCTTTGTCCATTAAGAAAACGAAAGGAGTATACACATGATTTGTACCTGATAGATATTGTTGTACTTCATCGTAATTACTAGTTTCAATAGTTGGATACGGGTTTTCCTGACCGTCAATAGTTCCCTGCTGCATGGCTGTGAAAAGTTCAGTAAATGCCATTGGAGTTGGATTAGCACCCATGGCAGACCATGCATCCATATGAATATCATTTTCCATTGTTCTAACATTCAAACCGTTTAAATCGTCTACAGATTCAACAGGACGAGTATCATTTGTTAAGTTACGAAATCCGTTTTCCCACCAGGCTAGTCCTACTAAACCCTGATCTTCAAGCATATCTAACATTTCATCACCAAATTCACCATCAAGTACTTGATCGGCAACTTCTTCGTTAGGAATGGTAAATGGCAAATCGAATACTCCGTATTCAGGGATAAAGTTTACCATTGGAGAAGTTGAAGGGATAGTTATCTCTAGAGTACCAAGCTGAAGCATTTCAACTGCAGCCCTATCATCGGCTATTTGGCCTGAATGATATACTTCTACGTTAAAATCATCTGTTTGTTCTTCTACAAGTTCTTTAAAACGTACAGCACCTTCATACTCAGGATGACTATCATTTACACCAATGCTTATTCTTAAATTCTGCTGATCTCCTGAAGCTTCATTACCCTCGGACCCTTCTGTTTCTCCACCTTCATCATCTCCGCCGCCACATGCTGCCATAACTAAAATAAGTATAAAAACCATTATCATAAAGCTCCATTTTCTTTTCAAACAAAAAGCCCCCTTTTGTAATCTTTTTGTTTTATAATATAAAACTAAGTTTACATTATAAAACAAGTTAAGCGCTTTCAATTTACATTGAAAGCTTATTCTTTCCTAAGAATAGTCTAATTCATCTAGAAATGCAATATTTTATTGAAAATTCTCACAATATCATTTTGATTCATTTATAAAATTGTTTTCAAGAATACCTATTCCTTCTATTTCAACTTTAACGTTATCTCCACTTTTCAACCATATCTGCTGTTCTTCACTTAAGCCCATAATAACTCCTTCAGGAGTTCCTGTCATAATTACATCACCAGGGTGTAGAGTCATATATTTTGAAAGGTAACTTACTATCTTTTCACAGCTGAAAATCATGTCAGCTGTATTCGATTTTTGGCGGACTTCATCGTTAACATATGTTCTAATATTTAAGTTGTTTACGTTTTCAATTTCATCTTTAGTAATCAACAAAGGCCCTATTGGAGCAAAGCCGTCGCAATTTTTTCCTAAAAGCCACTGACTGGATTTGAATTGTAAATCTCTTGCAGAGACATCGTTTTGAGACGCAATAGCCATATATATATTCCGATGCATCATTTTCATCTATATTTCTAGCTTTTTCTCCAATTACTATTGCAAGTTCAGCTTCATAATCAACTTTCTTAGCTTCTATAGGTATTTTAATGTTTTCCTGATGGCCAGCAAGCGTATTAGCAAACTTGCTAAAAACTATTGGTTCTTGCGGTTTTTCCATTCCACTCTCTTTTGCGTGTTTTGCATAATTCAAACCTATACATATTACTTTTTCCGGAGAAGAGATACATGGTGCGTATACTATTTCATTTTCTTCAATATAGAATCCATCCATGTCTTTATATTTCTCATAAATGCTTTCTATTTTTTTAATCTCCTGCTTTCCGCCTTTTACTAATTCGAGTGTGGAGTTTGCTATAGACATAGCACGGCCAGAACGATTAGCGGAAGTAATATCAAAAAAACGATTGTTCTTTTTTATACCTAGATGGATATATCCACTTTTATAAAATTGTACGATTTTCATTATCTTTATCCTTTCTCATAGAATAAGAGAGGACAGAACCAACTGTCCTCTAATTTATTCACTATATTTATCCTTTAACGAATACTGTTTTTATAGAAGTATAGAACTCAATGGCTGCTTCCCCTTGTTCTCTAGAGTGAGAACTGGATTTTTTCATACCTCCAAATGGAGCTTGAAGCTCAACACCGGCACTTTCTGCGTTCACTCTTACTAATCCAGCCTCCATGTCCCAACAAAATTCAACATGCTCTGAATATTCGTCGTAAATACAGAAGCACTAAGTCCAAATTCGACATCATTTGCTAGTTCAATACCTTCTTCCAAGCTATCTACTTTCATTAGTGCAAGTACTGGCCCAAATATTTCTTCCTGAGCAATAGTCATTTTGCTATCTACTTGTTCAAATACAGTAGGCTCAACGAAATATCCTTTATCCATTCCATTTTCCGTTAACCTGTTGCCACCTTGAATTAACGATGCCCCTTCGCCTTTACCTTTTTCAATATATTCAAGCACTGTATTCATTTGCGATTTACTTGAGCATGGTCCCATCCATACTCCTTCTTCCAATCCATCGCCTACTTTTATTTCTTTCACTTTAGAAATCAATTTTTCCTTAAATAAATCATACACATCGCTTTGTACAATTACTCTGCTGGTCGCTGTACACTTTTGTCCAGTCGACTTCAATCCTCCGCTGATGGTTGCATCTACTGCCATATCAATATCAGCATCATTAGCAACAATAACTGGATTTTTCCCTCCCATTTCAAGTTGATATTTAGCCCCTCTTGCTAAAGCCCCTTGACCAATTTGTTTCCCTACTACATCGGATCCTGTAAATGTTATTCCTGCTATTTTAGGGTTTTCTACAAGACCCTGGCCTATAACAGAACCAGATCCTGTAACAAAATTGACAATCCCTTCTGGAAATCCAGCTTCTTCAAAGCATTCTATTATTTTAGCTGCTGTAACTGCTGCTTCACTTGCCGGTTTTAACACGACAGTATTTCCATACGCTAAAGCAGGAGCCATTTTCCAGATAGGAATAGCTACTGGAAAATTCCAAGGTGTAATAACCCCAACTGCTCCAAGTGGTGTTCTAGTAGTAAACATTAAAGCATCTTTATCTGTAGAAGGAATAACGTCTCCTACTTTACGCATACCTTCGCCTGCATAATAACGAAGAATTGCTACTCCTCTTGAAGTTTCCCCTTTTGCTTCTGGTAAAGTTTTCCCCATCTCCATTGTCATTGTTTTTGCTATATCCTCTACTCTTGATTCCAAAATATCGGCAGCCTTATAAAGATAATTGCCTCTTTCAGGAGCAGAAAGTTTTCTCCAGGACTTTTTTAGCCTTATCAGCTGCATCTACTGCCTTTTCAACATCTTCTTTTGTAGACTTTTGGATATTGGCAATAACTTCTCCAGTTGCCGGATTTACAATTTCTGCAGTGCTCTCTTCTGACCCCTTTACCCATTCTCCATTAATGAAATTCAAATACGTTTTACTATCTGTGCTTACTGTCATTTTCATCTTCCTTCCTAAGAATAGAATGTAAAATACTTCTCCCTAATCCGCCTGCCGCCCACCCAGTCTTTTAAGACTAATAGTTATCTCTTAAGCTCCTATTATGAAGTAGCAATTCTACTAATGCTTTGCTGTTTTACAGGGTTCTTCAAAGTGCCGATTCCAGGTATTTCAATTTCAATATAATCGCCATCATTTAATGTGAATTCATTTGGAGGAACAATGCATGTACCAGTTAGCAGTACCATTCCATCAAACATTTGATTATCTCTTACTAAATATTCAACCAACTCGTCAAGAGAGCGCTTCAATTGATTCACCATAGCGTCTCCTTCAAATACTTTTTCCTCCTTTCTATATATTCTGCAAATAATCTGAAATTCATATGGATCCTTAACTGAATCTACAAGACGAATACTGGGACCTATGGAACAAGAGTGCTTCCACACTTTTGCTTGAGGAAGATATAAAGGGTTTTCCCCTTCAATATCTCTTGAGCTCATATCGTTACCAATTGTATAACCTATAATTTCTCCTTCTTTATTGAGGACCAGGCCTAGTTCAGGCTCTGGTATCTGCCAATTAGAATCTGTTCGTAAATATACATCTGTGTTAGGACCAACTACTCTGGGTCCTGTAGACTTAAAAAATATCTCAGGTCGTTCGGCATCGTACACTTTATCATAAAAGGTAGCTGCATCATCCTTACCGCCGGTAGCTTCATAATTTCTTGCCTCTTTACTTTTTTGGTAAGTTACTCCAGAAGCCCAAACTTCCGTTATTTCTATAGGCACTTGAAGATCGAGATCATCAATTTTTTTCTCTAATGGCTGTTTTTCCTGTATTAAATTTTCTATTAGTTCAGTGGCATTGATATTATGTGTAGATGCTGATTCAAATAAATCTAGAACGCTTTCAAATGGGAGATTATAAATTTTTCTTCTGTAGTTAACGCACCTACTTTTTGTGACCCATCTACTTCTTTATAACGAATTACTCTCATAATTACCTCCGTTGTTTTATAATATAAAATTAAGTTTTTAAAATATAATATAAAATAGATTACAAACTAATCACTTTTAACTTTTTAAAGTTGATATCCATAACCCAATTTTTGCGAAAGGTCTGTGCTTGCTTGTTTTAAAAGAGAAACAAAATACTGAATATCTTCTTCTGTAGCTCTCATTGGCGGTGTTGAGATACTAATAGCGGCTATAACTTCACCGGAATGGTCCCGAATAGGAATAGCTACACATCTGATGCCTGGCTCGTTTTCTTGATTATCTTCAGCATAACCATTTATTCTAATATTCTCGATTTCAATAAGAAAATCCTCTTTATTCGTAATAGTATTTTCTGTACGTTTAATAAACTCATAGTCTTTGAGGATATTTTCAATTTCTCTATCAGACTGAAAAGCAATAAGCGCCTTCCAACCCTACAGTGAAGCGGAATCCTTCTGCCAATTCTCGAATAAAGTACTGTAGCTGCAGAACTTTCCACTTTATCTATATACACGCCTTCTTTACCATCTTGAATAACCAAATGAACTGTTTGATTTGTTTCCTTAGAAAGCGAAAATAAATACTCTCTAGCTACTGACCTAATATCCCGACTATGAATAACAAAATTTCCTCGTTCGAATATTTTCATTCCAAGTCTGTATTTTCCATTTTCTGTATTTTGCTCGATGTAATTATGTTTTTTTAGCGTCTTTAATAGCGAATGCACTGTACTTTTGTGAAGCAATAGACGATCACTAATATCAGTTATTTTTAATTCTGAATCAAATTCATCAAAAAGATCTAATATTTTTAAAGCTCTATCAACAGATTGTATAATGGGCATTTAAAACTTCCCCCTTTATTGTGGTAAACATGTGCGTATATCATATCACGAAGCATGAGAAAAATTAAAAATAAAGGGGAACTAAATACATAAAATTAGTCTTTTAATAATCATAAATAATAATTAGCTTAATTATGAGTCTGTTTTACAGTGACTGGGAGTCCGAGCCCTTTTGCCCCTTTTTCAGAAGTGATAAAATTTTCTCCTCCATATCTTTTCAAATGTGAGAGGCCAATTTTTGCCCGGCGCATCCGCTCTTTAGTTAATTTCACCGCCAAATCTTCAAGATGAGTTCCTGATGGATAAATATTAGGGGCGTTACGGAGACCAAATTTAATATATACCGGTGAAGCTACTCTAATTATTTCCGGTATATCATAATGTCTATAAATCCTCCAATATCATCTGGGGCCTCAATATAGATATCAATAGGAATGTCAATTGCCTGACGAATAGTAGCTAGTCTGGCTAATGTTAAATCAGTTGGAACATTATACGTATCCGCTCCTATATCTTCCATCAATTTCACAGATACAGGATTAGGATGAGATATTTGTACAGAGACTTTAATAATTAACTCTTTGGTAGTTCACCAGCTTTTTTTGCTTCATTACACAACCACAGAACGCCTTCATCTCCCACAAGAATGCTTCTGATTCCTAAATCGCAGGCTCTTTTTACATCCTCTAATGCATAAACAAGCTGGTCTACTCCTTGAGATCGTATGCCTGCTACTCCACCAGAACTTGCCTTTTGCATAGCTGAGATGTCAAATGATCCTCTTGGTCCTACAAACAAGCTTACTTCCATTTTTTCTTTTTCACCTAACTCAACCATTTCTTTAATTTCTTCATCTGTCTGCAGCATAATTCCACTACCTTGAGATACTCGATGTATATCTATTTCATATTTTTCACTCATTTCTATTACAGCTTGAAGTGCTTTTGGACCTTCTACGCTAGGTATTTCTACTCTATATTGAGCGCCATCTGGGAACCTTTTACTCGAAGTTGGAAGGTCATTGCAATCCCCTCTCGGAAAACCCAATTGCTCAATAAAATCTCTAGTTTTTTCCATTTTATCCTCCTATTTATTAATTTTCTGAATTGGTTCTGATTTCTTTAAAGTTGGCATATAATCTTCTGTTGCTTCATCCCAAACTGGAAATGGTACAACTCCATTAGCTGCATCCGTATGGCCTGTCATTCTATTACTGGCAGCAATGGTTTTTGTCTTTTCTTAAAAGTTTTCGCTCGTTTAGAAGCTATTTCTTGACGTTTTTTTCGAATACCTTCAAAAGAGAATTTTAAGTGTATTATTCAAGAAAGATTCAGCTTCTACAAATTCTATCCTTCTTTCTCTTAATCCAAGATAAAGAATATCTCCATTTTCAAGATATAAAATACCCCCGTCCCTTTCCGCTTCAGGAGTCATGTGTCCTATAGCTGCTCCGAAAGTAACACCAGAGTATCTTCCATCACTAATAATAGTAGCTAATTTTTTCAGCCTTTTATTTGCATTTATATTGCTGCATAGGAGTAAACATTTCAGGCATACCGAAAGCTTCCGGTCCTTGTCCCGCTATAATTACTGCGATTTTTAATGATCCGCTTCCTACCATATACTCAAATAATGTGTTGTAATCGGAATCCTTGTAGGCATTTGCTGATTCTGGTTCATTGTAATGAAGTTGAGCATGCAATAAATTCTTTTTAAATATTTGAGCCTCTTTTAATTCATCTAACAAATTTGAGTTTAACAAGTTATCATTAGCCTGCTTTTCGTTTTCAAATAAAGAACTTGGGAAGTTTTCTTATCAAACTGATCGAGCTGCAGGGTTGGCATACCACTAATCTTCACTACAGCGCTTTCAAAAAAATTACCTTGAAGTACATCCACTCCACTAAAAGCTCTGCGGGGTTTAGATAATATAATAGGATTATCTTTTACATTATCAGCTGAAAGATTACTTTTATCTTTTAACCTTTCACCCCAGTTTCTCCCGTCACAGTCAATGCATTAACATCCATCGGAATATCATTTTGCATAAGTTCATAAAATAAACTTTCCATTCCGACTATCACTGTCACAGCACTGCATGGCTAATTGGAAAATATCCCGACCTTCAGTCAAAACTGTAATTAAATAGATCCGGAATTCGATACTCATGATGAAGCTTATCTAGATCCCAAAGGCTGAAACGGTATCCACCATATACCATAGCGGAAACAATATGCATCATAAGATTTGTTGATCCTCCCGATGCGCTATGAATACGTATAGCATTACGTATATTAGCGGCTGCCAGCCTTGAAACCCCATACTCTTCTTTATTAATAATGCTGCCATACTATCGATTGACTGGTTTATCTGACTTTGTTCAGGAGCTGCTGTGAGTAATTCTACTGCAGGATGAACCAAACCAAAACCTGCTACAATGTGACGTGAACTGTTTCCTGTACCATTAAAGGCACACACACCGCCGGCTCCATCACATGTATTCACTGCTAACGCCTGTTCAAAGTACTTATGTTCTTCTTTTGAAATAATTTCTCTTTCCACCGCTCTTTCGAGAACGCCTTGGAAAGCTGTATTAGAAGAACATTGCAAAATATAATCCATAGCATCATACAAATCATCTGCTATATCCGGATCTCCTTGATGACAGCTTTGTCACATACTTCTTTTAATTCCTTTGCAAGATATTCCGGAATAGTGCCTCCTTGTAATACGTGTGCGGGGGCAAATGTTGCAAAAAAGGGAGCTTCTCCCTGTTCCTGACGAAGACGATCCAAATGAGCAAGTCCGCTTACTACTCCTAAAGGTTGTTTATCGCATCCTTGAATAACGAATGCCCCATGATAACTATGCGCTTCTAACTGATTAACAATCATTTGAGCTACAGCATTTCTGCTTTGTAATGAATAGCTCATTCCCTGATTGTTTTGAGCCGTCCCATCACACATTACCGGTGTCGAAAAATAAAAAGGTACTCCACCATTCTGCCAAATTCTAATAGCTGCTCGAGAAGAAGTTTGAAAATCCATAATATGCGCAGGATGATCTGAAGATCCACCAATAATAGCAATTCTTGGTGCATTCTTTTCCAGGCGTCTATAAATTTCATCTAAAGACCAATCTGGGACTCCACCTTCGTAAGTGTTGCCCAATGTTTGCTTTGAGCGATCTAGTAAACCAGCTACAGTAATAGGTTCATTTGCTTTACCCTGCACATTTTCTCGTAAGGATTCGTACCCTTGTTAATAAGAGGAAAGAGACTCATACAATCACTCCTTTACTATTTATTTACCATTCCGCTATGGTTCCATCGTTATGTCTCCATACAGGGTTTTTCCACGCATGCCCTTCTAATGCTTTTTCTCTTACGTATTTTTCATCAATTTCTATGCCTAAACCAGGGCCTTTCGGAAGGCTGACAGAACCATTTTCATATTCAAATACACTCTTATCTACTAAATAATCCAAAATATCATTGCCTCGGTTATAATGGATGCCTAGACTCTGTTCTTGAATAAAAGCATTATGAGAAGTGGCATCCACTTGCAGAGAAGAAGCTAACGCGATAGGACCTAAGGGGCAATGAGGAGCTAATGCAATATCATATGCTTCAGCCATTGATGCTATTTTTTTACATTCTGTAATCCCTCCTGCATGCGAAAGATCAGGCTGAATAATGTCTACATAACCACTGTTTAATAACGGCTTGAAATCCCATCTACTGTACATTCTTTCAACCAGTAGCAATAGGTATAGAAGTGTGTTTTGAAATCTCTCGAAGTCCCTCATTGTTTTCAGGCAGTACCGGCTCTTCAATAAACATTGGTCTGAACGCTTCTAACTCTTTTGCGAGTATTTTTGCCATCGGTTTATGAACGCGTCCATGGAAGTCAATTCCAATACCTATATAAGGACCTACTTTTGATCTAATGGCATCTACCCTTTCTAATACCTCATCGACTTTAGAATACGAGTCTACATATTGCATTTCTTCGGTAGCATTCATTTTCAACGCTTCAAATCCAGACTCTACTACCTTACTAGCTGCTGCTGCTACGTCATTTGGCCTATCTCCACCGATCCAAGAATAGACTTTAATTGACTTTCTACAGGGACCCCCCATTAAATCGTATACCGGTGCGTTGTGGTATTTACCTTTAATGTCCCAAAGAGCCTGATCTATGCCGGAAATAGCACTCATTAAAATGGGACCTCCCCGGTAAAATCCACTCCTATATAATTGATTCCAAATATCTTCTATATTCAATGGATTCTGATCAATTAATAGCTCCGATACTTCCTCTACCGCTTGTTTTACAGTGGCTGCTCTCCCTTCTATTACAGGTTCCCCCCAACCGCTTATTCCTTCATCTGTGGAGATTTTTAAAAAGCACCTCTAGGTGGAACGATAAAACATTCCAGATTAGTAATTTTCATAATTCAACTCCTTTTAAATTTTTATCAATCAATTAAGGACGGTAAATACATAGAAAGACCAGGAATGAAAATCAAAATAATCAGCGTTAATAACATTGCAATGAAGTATGGGAAAACTGCTTTAGACAAAGCCTCAATAGATAAGCCGGATATTCCTGCTCCTACAAATAAATTAACTCCTAGGGGAGGAGTAATAAATCCTATAGCTAAGTTAACGATCATAATAATTCCAAAGTGGACTGGATCGTATCCCAAAGTTACTGCTATTGGAAGTAAGATCGGGTTAAAAATAATCGAAGCTAACGTATCCATAAAACATCCAATAATTAGTAAAAGCACAGTAATTAATAAGATAATAACGATTGGATTTTCTGAGATAGACAGCATTCCTTCTGCGACCTGATTAGGTATTTGTTCCATTGTCAATAATCTTCCAAAAGCTGTTGCCGTTCCTACAATTATTAATATAGTTGCTGTTGTTAATGCAGCATCAGCGAACACTTTCGGTAAATGACGAATTTTTAATTCTCTATAAAAAACCACTCCAGCCAGCAAACCATATATTACTGCTACTACTGCTGCTTCAGTTGGGGTGAAAACCCCTCCGTAAATACCTCCTAAGATAATGACCGGGATTAATAATGCCCATTTAGCTTCCCAAACTGCTTTTCCAAATCCAGCGAGAGTGGCTTTCTCATCTAATCCTTTGTAATTCATTTTCTTCGAATAAATGTAAGCGTAAAAGATTAAAGCACCACCTACTAGCAAACCAGGAATAATTCCAGCTATAAATAAATCTCCAATAGACGTTCCGCCAGTCACCCCATAAATAACCATGGGAATACTTGGAGGTATAATTACACCTAGCGATCCTGCGGCTGCTACGGTAGCTGTGGCAAAGCGTTTGTCGTACCCCTGCTTTACCATAGCCGGGATCATTATGCCTCCGATAGCTGCCACCGTCGCCGGTGCCGATCCTGAGATAGCTGCAAAGAACATACATGTAATAATTGTAGCTATTGCAAAACCACCCGTTCTATTTCCAACTATAGAATTGGCAACGTTAAAAAGTCTTTCAGATACTCCTCCCTTACCATAATTTCTCCAGCAAGAATAAAAAATGGCACAGCCATTAATGGAAAAGAATCCACCGAGGTAACCAGCCCTTGCGCTAAAAACTGAACCGGTAGAGATCCTGTATAAAAATGGTAAGCAACGTCGCAAGACCAAGAGAAATACCAATAGGTATAGTAAGAAGCAAAAATATTGCAAAGCTACCAAATAATACGGCAATTGTCATACATTGTTCCCTCCTTCATCCCTAACTAGTTACGTTCTTGGTCTTTTAGCATCCTCTTTAATAACCCCACCTACGTCGCCTCTTTCCAACACATCGTCCATCTCTGTTTTTACGTAAAATGTGTCTTTGCCTAGAAGAGTTCTTATTTGTTTAATGATTTGTTGTATTATTCTAATAGCAGTTAGTCCCATACCGATCGGTGGGCTGCATAGACAAAACTTATTGGGATACTTAAAGCAGCAGAAGTCTGGCCGGTCTGCATAAGTCTTGACATAACATCGTAACCATATATTATGATAACGATTGCAAAAGCAAGAAAAAAAGATTGGCAACCATATGTAATATAAGTTTGCCTCTTTCTTTTAGTAAAAGGAGCATTACATCTACTTTTATGTGGCGTTGTTTTTCACACCGTAGCTTATTCCAATGTAAACAAGCCAGATAAAACAATATCTCGCTAGTTCTTCAGACCATCCTAAAGAACTACTGAGTACAAATCTCATAAACACCTGCAGTCCAATAACTATGACCATTGTTAGAGTGAAGATTACTAACAGCACTTCTTCAAGATGCTCGTCTAAATATCGCAAAACCTTCATACTTTTCCCCGCTTTCTATCGGAAATGATGGTACAAGGGAAACTACCCATCAACCGCCTCTTTAAAAGCTTTTGCACGCTTAATTAAATTGGTTGATTCATCTTCCGTCCAAGGCTTTTCATGTCCACCAACGCGCTTCCAACACCAAATGCTACAGCTCCGTATTCTTTATATGTTTTTATGTTATCCAATGTAATTCCTCCTGTAGGCATTAGGGGAATATATGGAAACGGTCCTGCTATATTTTTTAAATACTCAGGGCCATAGAATCGGCAGGAAATACTTTAATAATGTCAGCCCCACTCTCATAAGCGGTAATTATCTCTGAAGGAGTCAATGCGCCAGGAATACTGATTACTCCATATCTTTTTGACATTTTAATTGTCTCAATGTTTACAGTGGGAGAAAATATAACTGAGCTCCAGCCATAATAGCTGCTCTAGCTGTTTCTGCATCTAATACGGTACCAGCTCCAATAGTTAATTCATTGCCATATTTCATTCGAAGATTTTCTATAACTTTCAATACGTTAGGAGTTTCCATAGTTATTTCGAGTGTTTTTACACCGCCTTTATGTAGAGCAGATGCTATATCTTCAATGGATTCAGTTTTTGCGCCCCTTATAATTGCTGTAATTTGATTTTCTTTAATAGCTTCAATGGTTGTCCCCATTATGCCCTCCTATCTAGTAATATCACTGTTTAATTGTTCGATAAATTCCTGTATTTCCTCTTTTTCGGGAAGACCCTCTACATCTCCTAATGCTTGTGTGACGAGAGCTCCTACCGCGTTTCCACGTTTAATGGATTCAATATCTTCTAATCCATCAAGCTTTCCTGACAAATACCCTGCAGCAAAACCATCACCTGCTCCCACGGGATCTATCACTTGTTCTAATTTAAATGCAGGGATATAGTCGCTGCTAGTTTTGTCAAAAAAATATGTACCATCTTTGCCAGACTTTAAAATAACTTTTTTAGCTCCATTTTCTAAAAACATATTTCCTATTCTCTCGGGATCATTGGTGCCGAATAGAAATTCACCTTCTTCTAACCCTGGTAAAACAACATCAGCTAACGCAGATAATTCAATAAGCGTAGTTCTAGCTTCTGCTTCACCCCATAAAGACTTTCTTACATTAGGATCAAAGATAACGGTTACATTTTTCTGTTTAGCAAATTTTACTACTTCAAAAATCATATGTTTACAAGTATTACTTAAAGCCGGGTAATTCCAGTCACATGGAGAAATTTTGCTTTTTCGATGTAATTAAAATTTATATCATCTATACTCATTTGACTTGCTGCTGAATCTTTTCTGTAATACTGTACTTTAATTTCTCCTGCTCTTCTAAACTCTTTAAAGTAAATACCTGTAGGGTTTTCGCTGTGAATTTTTACATTACTTACATCAACCCCTTCTCCTCTAATAAAAAGAAAGCATTGCCTTTCCCAGTTCATCATTACCAATCTGACTAATCCACCCTGCTTCATGTCCTAACCTAGCAAGACCTATAGCCAGATTAGATTCAGCACCGCCAAATTTCCTATCAAAACTAGATGCGTATCTCATGCGGCCAGGAGTATTCGGAGAAAACAAAGCCATTGTTTCTCCAATTGTTATAACGTCCATTGACTCACCTCCGGAAATTATTGTTTTATATTATAAAACTCAGTTTTATATTTATAACTGAATTGTATTATATCTTCATTATCCAGTCAAATGATTTTAGTTTTTTTCTGAATTTTAAAATTTATTAGTGTGAAAAATAAAATATTTCTATAAAAGAACATTGAGTATTTTAATATTCTTTTATAGATTAATTCTGTTTACATTGTTTCAGCAAGTCTCCAAATACTGAACTCTTGATGCTTGTTCTTTTCCGAAGCTGTAGTTTCTCCTTCAGCAACACTAAATATTTTATTGAATATTTCATCGCCTATATCTTGAATTGTAGTTGTTCCTTCTAAAATTTTACCTGCATTCACATCAATATGATCAGGCATATTGTCATAAAGTTTTTGGGTTAGTTTCCTACTTTAATAACTGGCACTATTGGAGAACCAGTAGGAGAACCTTTCCCTGTAGAAAACAGTACAATTTGAGCTCCACCGGCCGCAAATCCAGCCACTGATTCTACATCATATCCAGGTGTATCCATAAAAACAAAACCTTTTTCTTTCGGTTTGTCAGCATATTGAACAACTTCATTTAATGGAGAACTTCCACCTTTTTTAATACACCCTAGCGACTTTTCTTCTAAAGTAGTAAGTCCGCCTACTATATTTCCAGGAGCAGGATTTGCTGACCGTATATCTTCACCAACTGCTTTTATTCTCTCTTCATAATCTTTCACTATTGTTAAAAATTGCTTCCCCACTTCTCTGTTCACGGCGTTTTTTGCAAGAAGATGTTCTGCTCCAATTGCTTCTGTTGTCTCACCTAATATACTGGTGCCTCCAACTTCAACGATTTTATCTGAACATACCCCAATAGCTGGATTTGCTGTAACTCCAGACCAAGCATCTGAACCGCCGCATTCTAACCCAATTGTTAACTCTTTAGCCTCTGCTTCTACTCTTTCCAGACTTTCACTGTATACTACGGCTTTTGTTAACCACTCTTTCGCTTCTTTTAAATACGTCAGATATAGACCTATTTTCATTCATAGTAATAGCATGAACCATTCTCCCTTGTGCTTGTAGTTCTTCTGCCATTCCATAGGCAGGATCGTCTATTCCCATGCCTATTATCAATGCTGCGCTCACATTTGGATTGGCAGCCGTTCCTTTTAAAGTTCTTACTGATTGTTCAATATCCTCCGGATATTGAGCGTGACCTGTTTGATGAGTTACGGGGATAACATGTGGAACAAGCGAGGCGATTTTTTTAGAAATGCCTGCTAGTTCTCCATGGGTGTTTATTACAATTACATGATTCCGTACACCTATAGTACCGTCGCTACGCCTATATCCCAAAAATTTATTCATTTGATGCCTCCTCTTCACTTATAATATGAACTTTTTCCCGTTCTTTTTCATTCAGACCTCTAACATTTTTAACGTGAACATGACCCCCTGTTTGAAATAGAAGTAGTAGCTACCCCCATCCATTCACCATACTTTAAAAATTTTTTCATCTTTTAAAATATCTGTTACAGCAAGCTTATGCCCATACGGAATATTATCTGTAACAATCCATTTCCTGTTGCTGTTATTTATAATCACTTCAGTTCCTGACTTTAAATCAGTGAGTGCTACTGCTACATTGTCCTCCGCATTTAAAATAAGAGCGTTTGTTTTTTTTGATCATACTATCTCCCTCTTTTTAGAATGGCGTACCCGAGTGGGAAATTGAAAATTCACCCAGATCTAAATTTTCTATGCTTGATTTTTGCCCGGAACAAACATTAATTATAGTTTCTGTAATATCTTCCATTTGTGTTTCAACATTTTTTGAAGAAATTTTGTAATCTATCAATTCATCATACATACCTCCTTCACTTGACGGAGCAATCATAATACTTGGCATAGCTACCGAACCCGTAAATATACCTCGACTGCTGATGACTAGTGCTGCTCCACACCCTGCAGATGCCATTCCAGATAGTGCCTCCATATATTGTCTGGCACATGCAATAAATGTAAGCCGTTCTCTTTTGGGTAATCACCATAGCTTAATACACTATTTATAGGTTTAGTACCAGTAAGCTCTGCTTCTTTTGCTGCTGCTTCGCCTCCTCTTTTGTCCATTGATTAATACTTTCCCCTTCATTTTTTATTTTTTTCCATCGTTCTCTTTTCATGCCTTCTGAAACACCATGAAGGTTTTTTTTATCTTCAGTGTTTTTAGCTCTTTCTGCTAATCTTTTCCTGCAGGTTCAAGGGTTTTGGAGAATCCATAAGTGATTGTGACATCAGCATCAATTAATTTATCGATTAATTTCCCGATTAAAGACCGGAATTGATTTAAATCTTTCTTATCCAAGTCAATACATAATACACCCAAATTCAAAGCAGAAAGCGGCATCGTTTCCCTGCTTTGGAAGGAAGCTTGTTCTGCCCATTTTTCTACGGTATCTATCCCTTGGTTAATTGTGTTTTCCCCTCCAGCCAATCCTTGAATAGTTATACCTTTGAGCGGCTTTGTTTTAGGAAGAGAAGTCATCATTCCTGATACTTGATTCGTTTCACAACCTAAACCTACCAGTAGGAGGAATACAAATTTGGATTTTTTGTCACTCCCATTAATACGTTTTTTGTTAATTGAAAATCATCCCCTATTTGGGCACAGCCATTTCCGTGAATGAAAGGAACAGCGGAAGGTATTTTTTCCGCTATATCTCTGACTACTGTACTAGAGCATATTACTGAAGAAACTACTCCTATATAATTTCTAGTGCCAACCGATCCATCTTCTCTTGGAAATCCTTTAAATGTATAAGACAATTTTTGTTTCCTCCTTTTTTAAAGTACTTCTGGTGATCAACTGCCTGCCAGGACTGATGGGAGCAGCAAGGACAATAATGGAATATATGCTATTAAAAGAATTGCTAATACCAGTATTATCCATAATGGCCATATTTCTTTAATAAAGTGTTCAACTTTTACTTTTGTTATGGCACAAACTGTAAACATAATAGTGCCAATTGGGGGAGTTATCGTTCCAACACTCATACAAAGAATAAAGAAAATACCGAAATGGACCGGATCTATATTGTAGACGCTGAGCATTGGAATAAAGATAGGGGTTAAAATAATTAGAAGAACGTTCCCTTCTACAAACATACCAATAGCTAATAGAAAAGCCATAACTATAAGTAAAAATAAGTATGGGTTTTCAACAAAAGAAGTTGCCCCACTAGTAAGCATTTGGGGTATTTGTTCTAGTGTTAAAATCCATCCAAATGCAGTACCGGCAGCTATAATTATCATAACCATTGCGATTATATGGATAGATTCCTTGAAAGCATTTATTAAATCTCTCCATTTCATTTCTCTATATACTATAAAGCCTAAAATAAGGGCGTATAAAACGGCGACTGCCCCAGCTTCTGTAGGGCTAAAAACGCCTATACGAATCCCCCGATTATAATAATTGGCAGACATATTGCTAATAGCGCATCTTTAGAAGCAATTATTACTTCTTTAAATGAAGCCTTTGGTATAGGTTCTGTTTCGAACCCTCTACTTTGCGATTTAAAATGAACGAACAACAATAACATAATACACAATAAGATACCCGGCACAATTCCAGCTATGAATAGATCACCTATTGATACATTACCGATATACCCATAGAGAATTAATGCAATTCCCGGTGGAATAATAGGCGTGATTAATGAACTTGAAGCCGTAATAGCTGCTGCAAATCCACGGTCATACCCCTTTTTTCCATTTCAGGCACTAAAACTTTTGACTGCATCGCCGCGTCTGCTACGTTAGAGCCTGAGAGTCCTCCCATCAGCATACTTAGTAATACATTTACTTTTCCAAGCCCGCCGGTTAAATGCCCTGTAACTACACGTGCAAATCTTATTATTCTAGAAGTAATTCCGGTATAATTCATTAAAATGCCGGCAGTAATGAAAAACACGATTCCGAGCAGAGGGAAAGATTCAACTCCGCTTATCGTCCTTTGAGTTAAAGTTTCACTAGTGAAACTATCGCTTGTTATAAAATATATAGCAGATCCCAATAACATGGCGTAAGCCACAGGACGTTTTAAGAGAGAAGTATTAAGATAACACTAACGACAATTAGTAATAACACTATTCAATCTCCTCCTCTTTTAACAGTACGGTATGATTTTTATCCATTCCTATTTTAACTAAATGCCAAAGACACAAGGTACCTCCTACTGGTGCCGCCAAATATACCCCATAAATAATTAATTCCTAATACTGGTGTGATGCTCCAGGTAGATTGAAGAGCTAATGTAAGTCCCCAAATAATAAAAACTACCAAAGTAATGAAAAACAAAAGTCCTATTCGGAGTTTCTGAGAAAGAATAAAAAACCTTACAGGCAGCTTTCTCACAAAGTAATCGACACTTATATGATCATTTGTTTTCATAACGACACTTGCACCCACAAAAGTAAGCCAGACGAAAAGTCCCAGACTTATTTCCTCTGCCCACGGTATAGGAGCATTTAGTATAAATCGAAAAAATACATTAGCACTAACTACAATGATGATTCCCGTAAGCGCAAAGATACTTATGATCTCATCTAGTTTATCTACAGCAGTTATTATTTTTATTTTTCATCTTTATCTCCTGCTTTCTCTATTAAACTAGCGATTATCCAGGATGTTTTGAAATTTCTTCATGCAAACCTTCGCTCCAGCCTGGCATAGATTCGTAAAGTTCTTCAGCTTCTTTTTTGAATAAATCTTGATCTACTTCATTCATAATAATCCTTCTTCTTCAAACATTTTTATAGTTTCCTTTTCAGCTTCTTTTGTTTTTTTCTTGTCCATAGTTACCCGCCTCTTCTGCAGTTTCCATAAAAATGGCCCTTAAATCTTCTGGCATTTCTTCTATTAAACCTTCTCCAGTCACCCAAGGATTTATAAACAGTCATATGTCCTGTTAGATTTAAATAATTAGTTACTTCATGTGTTCTCGATCCAGCCAGTACTGGAAGAGGATTTTCCGCACCATCAATCACTCCTTGTTGAAGAGAAGCATAAAGATCGCCTAAAGGAAGTGGTGTCGGTGATGCTCCTAATGTTGAAAATGAACGAATAAATAAGTTATTGTCAGGAACTCTTATTCTCATTCCAGCTAAATCATCCGGAGTATTTACAGGAGTTTGGGTCATCAGGTGTCTGTCTCCGTATAGAGTATTCGTGTGGCTACAATTTCTAAACCTACCTCATCTTTTAAGTCCTGTTCCAAACCTCCAAACCAGTCCGTTTGAGTGAGATAAAAAAGATCTTCTTCACTATCTGCAATATAAGGCGCGTTCATTATTCCAAAATCCGGAACATAGTCCATTAGAAAATCATAAGCAGTGAAAACTACAACGTTTTTCCATTAATAGCCAGCTCGATCATGTCTCCTTCATCTCCAAGCTGGGAGCTTGGATATAAATTCAACTGCAATTGTCCATTGCTTTTCTCTTCTGCTAATTCTTTCCATTTTGAGCCTGCAGGCCAATTGGTTCGTCAGGTTGGTTTCCATAAGCTATATTTACAACATATTCTCCTTATCAGCAGTAGTTTCTGCAGATACTTCACATCCCGCTATAAAAATAAACAAGCGGTACTGCAAATTAAAAAATATTTTTTCATGATATCCCTCCTACATTCATTAGATGACTATTGCACAAGTGAATGATAGCGCTTTCTTAAATGTGTTAAGATAAGAATAGCATGAAATATAAGGTATAAATATTGCGTATGTTAGTTGATTTATAACTTATTTTGCTCTAAGGAAGGAGGTTGCTATAAATGAAAGTAGTTCAAAAAGAACCGAAGTACGCCGATATGCCTTTATCTTTATTGTACCGAGAAAAAAAGGAAGTCAGGAAGAACTTCCAGACCACCTTCATGATTGGTATGAATTCATTTATATTCATGAAGGCAATGCCAGGTTTTTTATAGACCAAAACTTTTACAACATTGGTCCGGGAGATTTAATTTTAGTACCCCCCAATACAATTCACCGTATGATATTAGAAGCCAATAATAAAATTGTTACTACTGCTATATTTTTTTCCAAGTATGCTTTAGGAAACGTGATGTCTGCTTCGCAATCAGTCTTTTTTTCTCTCTATGAACATTCCCGCAAGAAAAGGAATATAAATATTGTATAAATATGAACTATCTATTGAACTTAGAATCTCATCTCGAAATAATGAATAGAGAATATTTAGAAGTAAAAGAACACCACTGTACTTTTTGACTATTCACCTTCACTGGCTTCTGTTATTTGTAAAACGGCATGGATTCAGTTTAATGCGTCAACCGGCACTGAACCAAATTGGATAAGACCGCTGCTTATTTATATTGAAGAGAACATTACAAATGAATTGAGTTTACATGAAATGGCTTCTTATGTATCCATTTCGCCAACTTATTTAAGTCGTTCGTTTAAAAGTACAATAGGCTTGTCATTAAGTGATTATATAATGAATAAAAGAATTGAACTCTCGAAAAAATGTTAACCTCAACTACTGACAACATTGAAAATATTGCTGAAAAATGTGGTTATAACAGCATGCCCCACTTTTATCGTACTTTTAAAAGAAAAACCTCTATTACTCCTCATGAATACAGAAAAAATAAGCGTATATAACAAATTGAGAAAGAAGCCCTCTTCTTAAAAGGGCTTCTTTAACCACCAGTTATTTGTCTAAAGATAATGGCTGGAGTTCCGACAATATTTCTATATTGGGATTACTTTTTGCTTCATCCAATAGACCTTCTGAATATACATATCTTTTAGTTCTAAAGTGTTCTCAATACGCACAATTCTCACTTTATCAACTTCTAATGTATTACATGTTTTGATTCCTGCTTTAACTGCAAGTTCTTCATTGTCTAGAAACATCGGAATTTTTACCGTGCCCAGTACTGTACTTGTTAGTGCGTTAGCATATCCTTTGTGCCATTCTATTTGCTCAAATGCTTTTTTTGTCGTAACATCGGCTAATCCTAAACCATTTGCATTTCCATGTGTTTTATCAGTTAGCCTTAAAACCACTACTTTAGAAGCATCAGCCCCTCCTTGAGCGTAAGGCGTAGCAAATCTCCCGGTAATATTTGGATCCATTCATCCCCGGAAATATCTTTTCCGACTTCATCCACAATTAGCACATCAATAGGGTTAAGCATGATTCCAGGCATAAACGATTTTGCTTCTTCCAGCAGTAAAGGTTCTTCTGCATATAAACTTTCTGCCGCTACGGCCACAATTTTAGCCGGCCTATCGTACGCATTTTCCAGTGTACCTAATCCTAATAACACTGGAGCTTCTCTGCATACAATCTTTGCCATTTCCGGAACATGTTCGGCCATATGTGTTAAAACCATAAAGGTGGGCTGCTTCAGCTCCTTTTTGTTTCCCAAGACCAATTGTCACCATTTTCATTAACCACTTTCCACTCTTCCACGAAAAGCCGTGTGTGGTTTAATTCTATTTATGATAATAATATGATCAGATTCAAAAGCATTTCTATCTGTATAAATGGGCAGTCCTATTGGAAGCTGTCCGACGGAAACGACATCCATACTTGAATGAATAGGTGCTTCTATATTTTCTTCACTTACTCCAAGCTCTTGCAGCACCTCTTTTTGACCTTCTCCGGTCGCTCCACCGTGACTGCCCATAGCTGGAACAACAAAAGGGACACCGCCTAATTTTTTTATCTCCCTGACTGTTTCCCTCACTAAAAATAGGTAAATCGGCTACGCCTCTGCTTCCCGCTGCTATGGCTACTTTGTCACCCGGCTTAATTTTCTTCATTGCATCTGACTCCTGCAGTACTTTTTGTACTTCTAATGCAGTGTCAGAGATCTCTTTAACATCGAAATGCTGGCGTATTTTAATCATTTTAGGAATAGAAATCGGTTCTAATAACTCTTCAATAATAGACATTTTATTATTTCCTTTCTCCTTTAATTATTTCATGTAAAAAATCAAATAAAGAAAAGGAGAAACGTCGCGTTTCTCCAGTATACTTCTTCTATTATTCAGCTTCTTCTTCAATTCGTTGTATTAAATCTTCTGCCCACTCGTATTCTTCATAAAACTGATCATACATAGGCTCGGCAGCATCGCTCATTTCTTCTCTAAACTCATCTGTTGGAGTTGTAAAGTTTACTCCTTCCTCTTCCAAAAAGGCTTTATCTTCTTCGTAGCTGTCTTCCATTAATTGAAATTCATATTCAGCTGATTCGATAGCTGCCTCTTCCACCTGCTGCTGATCCTCACTCAAATCATTCCAGAAATCAGAATTAATAACATACATGTTAGGACTAAACATATGCTCTGACTCCAATACGTCAGACTGAACTTCATACCAACCGGATGCACGGACAGTAGCTACTGGATTTTCCTGTCCATCTATTACACCTTGCTCAAGACCTGTAAATATTTCGTCAATTGGAAGCGGAGATACGTTAGTTCCCAGACGCTCTGCCAGTTCAATATAGTTGGGGATATTTGGCGTCCGAAGACGAAATCCATTAAAATCCTCCATACTCTCGATAGTACGGTTTGCAGAGATCATTCTAAAACCATTTGCACTCCAGGATAGAGCTTTGACCCCGTGTGTTTCTTCTAAATCTTCAGTTAACTCTTCCCCTATTTCTCCATTTAATACAGCTTGCACATGATCATAGTCTTCGAAGAGAAATGGCCATTCTGGAACTCCCAATTTTTCAACAGAATCCTGCATGATCATACCTGGTATTCCATTTCTATTGTTCCTGATCTTACTCCTTCATAAAACTCTTCTTCTGCACCAAGTTGGCTGTCAGGATAAATTTCAACAGATAAACTACCTCCTGAATTTTCTTCCACAAGCTGCTTGAATCTTTCTTCTAATGCCACATTTTGCGGGTGATCCTGGGCAAAATAGTTTGCCACTCGAATATTATGTTCCTGTTCTTCCCCTCCAGCTTCTCCGTTATCTCCAGATTCATCATCCCCGCCTCCACATGCACTTGTGATTACTGCCGTCGTAATAAGCGTTCCCCATAACCATTTTTTCTTTAACATTTTTCTTCCCCCTTTTAAATGTAAGTTCTTTTTAATCACCATAGAAAAATTCCAATGGAATAGTAACAAGAGCCGGGAACAAAATCAGTAGTATTAAGACAATCGTATGAACAAGCAAGAACGGCCAGATTCCTTTCGTTACTTCGACTAAGCTGATTTTACCTATACCACTTACTACAAATAACACAGTACCAACCGGCGGTGTAATTAAACCGATGGATAAAGTAATTACCATAATAATTCCGAAAAAGACTGGATCAATTCCCACTAGCTCTACTACAGGAAGAAGCACCGGAGTAAAGATAAGTACAGCAGGTGTGAGATCCATTACAAATCCTACTAGTAGAAGTAATCCCACAATAATCAATAATAAGTATGTCGGATTATCTGTGATACCAGTGATAAAGAGTGCTACTTCTGTCGGAACCTGTGCTACTGTAATAACCCAGGAAGTGACAAGCGCGCAAGCCGCAAGAAACATTACAATACCTGTTGTCTTTGCAGAACTGACTATTATATTGGGGACATCTTTAAGCGACAATTCCCCTCGGTAAACGGTAAAACTTAGTACAAATGCGTAAACCCCTACTACAACCGCAGCTTCAGTTGGAGTGAATATTCCCCCTCTTAATCCAACAATAATTATCACAGGTAACAAAAGAGCCCAGATGGCTTGAAAAAAAGCTTTAAATCTTTCTTTACCTGTAGCTTTTTCCATTACCTCGTAACTGCCTTTTCGTGATACAAAATACCACGCTATCATCAAGCCTATTCCCATAAGCAGACCAGGCACTATACCAGCCATAAATAATTGGGTAATCGAAACACCACCAATAACACCAAACATAATCAAAGGAATACTTGGTGGAATAACCGTAGCAATAATACCAGATGAACCCACTAGTCCAGAGGCTTGTCTTACATCATATCCTCTGGCAGCCATCATAGGAATAAGTATAGCTCCAAGTGCGGCTGCATCTGCCACTGCCGAGCCTGAAAGACCTGCAAACATACATCCAGCAAGAATAGTTACATATCCAAGCCCCCTCTTATATGTCCTACTAATGTAGAAGCAAAATGAACCACTCTTTTCGAAATTCCTCCAGCATTCATTATTTCTCCTGCTAAAATAAAGAAAGGAATGGCCATTAAAGGAAAGTTGTTCGCCCCATTCACCAAATTTTGCGCAATAATTTGAGTATCGAATATTCCCAGCACCATTGTCATTGCTATGCCGCTTAACAGCAATGAAAAAGCGACGGGAACACCAAGGAAAAGGAAAAAGAATAGCACACCTAAAAATATCCAAATCATATGTTTTCTTCGCCTCCTTTTATTGGCTTAGCCCAAGGAGGGTCACTTTTATTGAAAAAGACAAATTCTATTGTTTGGATCACTGCCAATGCAGCCATAGTAAAAGCAGATATTAATCCTGCTAAATATAAAAAAGATAGAGGCACGCCCGTAGCAGGTCCATAACTATTCGAAGCGCTTTCAAACATTTGAAGTCCACCATCTATAAAAAGCGCTAAAACCGTAATAACAATAAGATTATTAATTGTATATAACACTTTCTGCAGCTTTCTTGGCAAAGCTCCAATAAGTACATCAACCGCCAAATGAGCCTTTTCTTTATAAGCTACAATAGCTCCTAGAAAGACAATCCAAACGAATAAATACCTGCTCATTTCTTCGGACCAGGTAATTCCTGAACTAAAACCGTAGCGTAGTACAACATTGAAAAAAACAAGAAAAACCATTGTTAAGAAAAAAACAGTAATAGTCCAATGAAGTATTCCGTTAAGTATTTTTATTACTATTTTCATTCTTCCCCCTCTTTCTATAAATGGTTTTTATTTTATCTCTTTTTTACTTAGCATCTGCTGCTACTTTTTGAGTGAGACAGGTTGAAGCCCTGCTTGTTTCAATATTTCTTTTATTTGCACTCTCTGCTGCTCCGTGACAGCAGAGCCAGGCGGGAAAACATCTGGCTGTATCTGTTTACCCAGCATGATCATGGTTTCCTTTACTATATTGATGAATGGAGTATCTAATTTATATAAAAGTGGTATATACGCTAAACGACGATGCAGTATGATTGCTTCTTCAAATTTCTTATCTTGATATGCTTTATAAATGCCTACCTGTAGTTCTGGTGCAAAGTTAACACCAACAGAGATAGCCCCGTCCCCTCCTAGAGTCAAAGTATTTAATAAATGATCATCGTAACCCGAAAAAACTTTAAATTCAGGTCTCACAGCTTTCGTTTTGATTATCATCTCTCGAATGTGTCCAGCTTCATCCACTGTTTCTTTTACTCCTATAATTGATGGGATTTTTTCAGCAAGTCGAGCTACAAAGTCCGGGTTAAGATCCTGACCTGTCGTTCCAGGAAAAATTATATAAAATGATAGGCAGGTTCGTTTCTTTTGACAGAGTTTCAAAATAGGCAAACAAATGGGTTTCTTCTACGTAAGAATAATAAGGATTAATAATAACTAATCCATCTGCCCCAGACTCTTCAGCATGAACAGATAATTCTTTTGTCTCCTCAAGTCCCGCTGTCCCTGTCCCTATTAAGACCGGCACTCGGCCACCGACCACTTTAACAGCGAGTTCTGTAACTTCCTTTCTTGTCTTCATACTCATATGAGCGAATTCTCCTCCGGTACCCATGAAAAACAAACCATTAACTCCACTGCTGATAAGATCATTTATATGTTCAGTCATTCCTTTCTTATCAATTGAATGGTCTTTATTTATAAGAGTTACCACAGGAGGAATAATACCTTTCAAATCATGACCTGACATGCTCTCACCAACCTTTTATTATTTTATAAATACTGTTTCTTTCTCTTTCACTTTCTCATTAACAAGATATTGCGGAAATGAACCACTTAGTACATCTGCAACATTTTGAGCAGTTTTTCTTTTTAATTCGTCTTGAGACTCTTCCGAATACCAGGAAACATGAGGATTAATGATCACCTGCTCCAACTCAAGCAGCGGATTTTCAGTTGATATAGGTTCCGTCTCCACTACATCAAGTCCCGCTCCTGCTATTTCTTCATTTTGGAGCGCTGCAATTAAAGCCTTCTCATCAATGACTGGACCTCTAGCAGTATTTATAATAAACGCTTCTTTTTTCATCAATTTAAATTCTTTTTCACTGATCATCCCTCTGGTATTTTCCACTAACGGAGCATGGACAGAAATAAAATCAGAACGCCTGCACAGTTCTTCCAGTTCTACAATTTCAGTCTCATATTTTTCAGCAATTTCATTTGATACGAAAGGATCTGCTGCTATAACTTTAAGACCGAACGCTTGAGCCTTTCTTGCCAGAGTCTGTGGAATTTTCCCAAAGCCAACAAGTCCAAGTGTTCTGCCACGCAGTCGAAAAATAGGAACTGCTATTTTGTAGTCCCAATTTTTTGCTTTCACTGCTTTATTAAGTTGCGGTACTTTTCTGGCACAAGCCAATAGTAATGAGAAAGCATGATCAGAAACCTCATCCATGCAATAGTCCGTCACATTAGCTACAATAATTCCTTTTTCTGTAGCAGCTTCTAAATCGATTGTATTAACACCAACTCCATACCTTGAAATAACTTTACAATTCTCAAGATTTTCTATCACTTTTCTAGTTATAGGGGCATATTGATTAAGAATACCATCGGCATCTCTACACGCTTCAATTACTTCGTCTTCCGTGGTACATTGCGCTTTTATAAATGCTACATCTGCCAGCTCCAATACTTTTTCTTCTGGAGCTAATGTCGAAAATTCATAATCTGTAATCACTACTTTATACTTCATTACATTCCTCCTAGTTTTGTATTATAAAACAGAGTTTTCGTAAATAAGTAAAAAATTTTTTGTTTTATATTATAAAACTCTATTTTATTAAATTGACAAGAAGATGAATTACTTATACGATTAAATTGTATTCTATATGAAAGCGCTTAATAATACAATCTGTTTTTTGAATTTTATAAAATTGGAGGGATAACATTGTCACAAATTAATATATTAATGAAAAACTCAAGCAAAGAAGTGTTCAAAATCGAAACAAAGGCTAAAGGACCAGAGGGCTCACTGCCTTTGAGTGAAAACATGCTGCTGAATTCGCCCAGCGGTGATTTATTCGGGCTGTCCCAGAATGTTGGAATGGGATGGGAACCCGGTAAATTGAATGGAAAACAGATACTTCTATTAAGCACTCAAGGCGGTATGCGGGGAGAAAACGGTGAACCTATTGCGCTAGGTTATCATACGGGACATTGGGAAGTAAGTTTGTTGATGAAAGAAGCTGCTGAAGAAATAAGTCATTATGGAGGTATTCCTTTTGCAGCTTATGTCAGTGATCCGTGTGATGGCAGATCTCAAGGGACTACCGGTATGTTTGATTCCTTTCCTTATAGAAACGATGCCGCTCTGGTTTATCGAAGACTAATCCGTTCTCTACCTACAAGAAAAGCAGTAATTGGTATTGGGACCTGTGATAAAGGACTACCGGCTATTCTTATAGCTTTAGCTTCCATGCACGACCTGCCCACTGTAGCGATTCCCGGAGGGGTTACACTGCCACCGGAACGAGGTGAGGACGCAGGTAAGATTCAATCTATAGGTGCCCGTTTTGCTCAGGAAGAAATCACTTTACAAGAAGCTGCTGACCTTGGGTGCAGAGCTTGTGCAACACCTGGAGGAGGATGTCAGTTTCTGGGTACTGCCGCTACTGCCCAAGTTGTTGGAGAAGCAATGGGATTATCTGTACCTCATTCAGCTCTTGCTCCATCTGGCCAACCTATTTGGAAAGAAATGGCGCGTCAATCTGCAAAAGCAGCGATGGCTTTAGAAGAAAAGAAAATAACGACAAAAGATATACTTACAAATGCTTCCATCCGAAATGCGATGATTGTGCACGCAGCATTTGGAGGATCCACTAACTTACTTCTTCATATACCAGCTATTGCTTATGCAGCGGGATTAGATGTTCCTACTGTAGAAGATTGGAATGAGGTAAATAAAAAAGTTCCTCGAATTGTCAGTGTACTACCTAACGGCCCAGAGCATCACCCTACTGTTCGGGCTTTTCTAGCAGGCGGGGTACCTGAAGCGATGCTTCGTCTGCGTCCATTAAACATTCTTGATGAATCTGTTCTTACGGTTACTGGTGAAACACTAAAAGATGTATTAGATTGGTGGGAACAGTCTGAACGACGGATAGAGATGAAAAAACGCTTATGGGAAGAAGACAACATTGATGGCGATGACGTTATCATGACTCTGGAGAGAGCAGCCGAAAGAGGATTGACTTCTACCGTTACTTTCCCGATTGGAAATATTGCTCCTGAAGGGGCTGTAATGAAATCAACATCAATTGACCCAAGCAGGCTTGATGATAACGGCATCTATCATCACCGGGGAGCAGTTAAAGTATTTACGACGGAAAAAGATGCAATAAAAGCTATAAAGAATGGGGATATTAATAAAGGTGATTTAATGGCCGTTATTGGTAGAGGGCCATTGGGAACTGGAATGGAAGAAACGTATCAATTAACCTCTGCACTAAAACATTTATCTTACGGAAAGTATATAACCTTATTAACGGATGCACGCTTTTCCGGGGTTTCCACCGGTGCCTGCATTGGTCATGTTGGACCTGAAGGTTTAGCTGGAGGCCCTATTGGCAAGCTTCGCGATGGTGATATTTTAGACGTTCGTATTGATACGAGAAATCTGGAGGGCCACCTTCATTTTGTTGGAACAACAAACGAGGAATTGTCTTTCGTTGAAGGCTCTGCTGTATTAAACAACAGAGATCCCCATCCAACTATGGCTCCTGATCCATCACTTCCGGATGATACAAAGCTTTGGGCAGCTTTACAAGGCGTTAGTGGCGGAACTTGGAGAGGCAGCGTATACGATACAGATCGCATTATTGAAGTATTGAAAGCGGGACAGAAAGCTTTAGAACCAAATAATATATAGTCAAAAGCAGAGGCTTAGTAAAACAGCCTCTGCTTTTTTGATTTTAATATCTATTCAATCTTGAATGTTCTCTCTTTCTTTCTCTTTAATACATTCTTTAACAAGATCTGTAAAGTGCAAAGCGATTAAGTAATCTTTTCTTCCTCTAACTATTGAAATCACTGTAAACAATACAATTAGTGCCACCATTAAATACGAAGGGGAAAACACAAAGGTCATGAAAGAAAATACAAAAGCCAACAAAGTAATTATTAAAGCCGGCTGCATAATTACCTTTGCCGACATACCTCTTACCTTTGCCTGTTTTAAAGTAATAATATCCAATTGCTTTAATTTATTTTTTAAATGTTGGAACTCTTCAACATCTTTTACTTTTTCTAAGCGCCGATTGTAAAATTAAGCTAGACAATGAAAAAAAGGCACTCGTGGTACACTCCATATGAACTTCCGACCAAAGAAATCATAGGAGTGATCACGAGTGACCTACACCCATCTTAGCACGAATGAAGTCGTTCTCATAGAAGCGTATATGCACAACGAGATCCCAGTTTCCAGGATCGCCAAACACCTGGGGCGGGCCCGTCAAACGATACACAACGTGGTCTCGTATTTACGGGACGGGCATAACGTCCTCGATTATATGCAGCGGTATCAGGTCAATAAACAGCGCTGTGGCCGAAGACCCACGTTCTTATCCGACACCGATCGCACCTACGTAATCGAAAAAGTAGGAGACGGGTGGACCCCGGACGTCATCGCTGGACGACAAGAACACCCGCTTCCCTGTTCTAGTCGCACGCTGTACCGCATGTTCGAGCGCCGGGTGTTGGACCGAAGCACTCTGCCGATGAAAGGGAAACGAAAACCGAATGGACATCAGGAGCGCCGGGGAAAACAGGCGTTTCGACGGACCCTTTCGGAAAGAGAACACGATTATCCGGCCTTTTCCCAGGAGTTTGGCCACTTAGAAGGAGATACTATTGTAGGCCGTCACCACAAAAGTGCCATTATTACACTGGTCGAGCGTCTGTCAAAAGTCATTATTACTCTTAAGCCGGCAGGCCGTACAGCTGATGATATTGAAACCACGCTGCACCAATGGTGCAGCCGCTTTCCAAAGCACCTTTTTAAATCGATCACGTTTGATTGCGGCAAAGAGTTTTCGAACTGGCGGTCGATTAGTAATAGGCATGATATCTCTATCTATTTTGCCGACCCGGGAACCCCTTCCCAGCGTGGGTTAAACGAACATTCAAACGGTCTGCTTCGAAGAAACGGACTACCTAAACAAATGGATTTTCAGCAGGTGGAGCAACCCTACATATCCGCTGTAACTTCCAAACGAAATCATATCCCAAGAAAATCGTTAAATTATCATACACCATTGGAAGTATTCATGAGGTATATGGGGACTGATATATTGTCTAACTTAATTTGACAATTTAAAAAGTAATAATTGCTTTTTATATATTTAAAAAATAGCTCATGGCGTTTGTTCCATATTATTTCATTAAAGTTATCACTTTTTTTGAATCTATAGCTTAATTGAAACTTTTTTCGAAAGTTATTTTTCAAACTATCAATTTCTTTAATTTTTTGAAGAGTTTCGCTTTGAACGAAATACAAATATAAAGGAAGGTCATAAGAATTTATTTTTTCCTCATCATTTAAGGAATTTAATACTTGGATATCTTTTGAATATGAATATAGAATTTCCATATTTTTTAAATGAACGTCAGCCTCTTGTTTTGGATAGGTAATTAACGAATACCTTTTTGAATGATACAAATTGCTTAAGTAAAAATATAAAACAAATGCAAGTACCAAGAAAGCATACTCTGTTGAATATATGAGAATTCTTTCAGACTGTTCAGCATTTTCTATTAAACTTCGATTAATTACTATAGAAAAGAAAATAAATGAAATATAGTTAACCCCAACAAATATCTTTACTAAATTATAACTGATGTATTTTTGCCATTTTAATATTATTAAAAACATTCCTGTTAAAAGTGTCGTTAAAAAAATAATGAAATTAAACAATCCAAATATCATAATGACATCGTTAATTTCTTTCATCTGATAAGACAGCATTATTAATGCAATCATAATAACAAAGGCAGTACAAAGAATTATAATTGTTCTATTTTTGATTCTTTCGTAATTCGTACTTAAAATCATATCAAGTCGATTAGCTTGATATGCTTTAAACATTGCTACTATAGATGATATGACTAAAGCTAAAGCTGGAGGTGCAACTTTTAAAATGTTTATTACCCAAGTCCACTCATTGTCCATTGCCTACTACTCCTTATACTAATATAAATCATTTCAAAAAATACTCCCTCACATCTCCCCAGCTGTCCACCCGCTCGTATCCGGTTACGTGTATATTATGCGGGGAGGTAAACAGCAGCCCGGTGCCTTCGAAGCGCTTGAAGTGGCGGGCGTTGTCGTCAATCAGGTAATCCGCGTTAATGATTCCTTTGTCACCACAGAACACGAAGTTCAAATCGTTTAAAAACGAGAAGTGTTCCTTCAGCCATTCATACTTCGCATTAAAGGATGTCGGAAATTCCATTGCCGCCGTTGTAATAAAGATCTCGTGATCCTCGTGCAGTTCCTGAATCACATCCTGGGCGCCTTCCATCACCTCAAGATCGCGGAAGAAGCCGGGATCGCTCAAGTAGCCGCGCAGCTCCTCTACGGCATGAGGACGGACTTCCCGCAGCTTCCGGCCGTGCAGGTCCTCCACCGTCAGCGCCTCGCCGAAGTTTTCATTGTACAGCTGTAAATGCTTCGGGATAAGGTCAGCCATCACTTCATCCATATCAATCGCAATTCGTTTCATCTATTTCTCCTCCTGAATCTATGTACGTTTCTTTCATTCTATCGTGCATCGAAAGAAAGCTAAAGCCCTATCTAAAAAAGCAGCCGTTGTGGCTGCTCTTCTATGCATTCTATTATCCAAACAAACGCCATTTCGGCTTTTTCATGTAATCGAGCTTATCCGGCAGATCGACCTCTACATGGTCATCGGCCAGCACGCGTCTGTGGTTATCCCGCAGCGAAGAAGCTGTTTCTTTTCCGATCTTGCTTTCGACTTTCGCGTAGGCCGCTTCGAGCTCTTCTTCCCGGCCCGAGGGAGAATGGATAAAATGGGCTAAATTCCCACGGATCATATTCATTGCAATCATCTGGGTTTTGCTGCGGTTGCGTCCGACAATGGACGCCGCACTCACCATGCCGAGACATCCTTTTCGGACGAGCCGGTAAAACGGAACTTCATGGGTCAGCAGCACGTCTGCCTGCTCCGGATACAATATCACCGGATAGTAGCCGGCAAGCTCTAAATCATACAGCACCCGTTCCATAGCGGAAATCATTTCTGTCGTGGAAATATCGATATACGCGTACCGGCTGTCGTTCACATACACGGTATAGTCCTCGAACGACACGTGGTATACGTCCGAACCAATACCGGCATGAAAAGCAGCTTCCGTGGATAAAGGCTTTTCGAGCGTATCATTCAACCGCTTCTGCCTCTGCGTTAAGGCAGCCTGTTTGTTGGAAGATTCAGAGCCTATCATATTGCATCCATCCTTTTCTGTTAGAATTAACGAAGGAGAGAAACAGGAAGCGTGCCATTCGTTTTAATCGTTATTCTATTATTCCCCTGGCTGGACCGGCACAAACCTGTTTACAGTATCGGACCGAAAAAGAAACGGGCATTTTCCTTTCCCGGACGCTGCCATACCCGCTTTATGTTTGAATCAAGGAGGCTGCTATGATAATAAAAGAACAGCAACAACAGATAGCAAGCTTCACCGGGCGCCTGCTCCGCGATACGTTCGGCAAAGGACCGCAGGCGTCCTACGCCCTGCTCGGCGAAAGCCATGCAATCATCTTTCTGCGCGAATTTTTCTCCCCGATGGAACGGAGCCTTATGCAGGCGGAAGGGGAGGAAGCCGTTCATTCCCTGCGTGAGAGCATGATGAAAGAAATAAGCCCGGAAGTCCGGCGCTACATCGAGAGCATAACCGGAGAAGTCTACAATGAGTTTTTCTTTGACTGGAACCTCTCTGACCACTCCGGCGTCCTTATCGGATTAAAGCCCGAAGCATTTGAAAGCGCCGATCAAATGAATGAGTCCCTCCAGCAGCAGTACGAGTACAAGCGGGAGGTCGAAGAAAAGGTAGCTGACTTGAGCGAAGAGGCAGAGCGCCGGCCGGACCGGGTCGCTTCGGTTCGCATCGATAAGCGTACGATCCTTATTGTCCGGGAAGGCATTCTCGTCGCTATTGAGAAAAAGCTGATTGAGATGGGCCACGGCTACGCGTTGAAGACAGCCAAACGCATCGTGGAAAAGGAGTTGTTTTACAGACAGGATGTGTTTTCCAGCATTCTTCATGTGAACGTCCAGAACATTTATGTAGACTGGGATTTCATATATGATAAAAGCACGATTGTGATCGTAACCGACGCGGATTAAACAGGTCATCATTCTTTATCCGTACAAAAAAGATGTTTTAATCTGGCATTAAAAGGTAATGGCTTAACTATCACCCCCGTGATAAATGGTTCACCTTACGTGCTCGTTCTCCACGACCTCCCTGTTCTTTAATAGAACGGGGAGTTTTTTTGTGCAGGCATAGACTACATAAACGATAAATTAAAAAAACCAGCAGCCCTGTGTAAGGACTACCGGTTTATAAAATTATTAAAAGAAACGCCGCTTCGGCCGTTTCATATAATCCATCTTCACTGGAGAGTCCACTTCGACATGATCATCAGCAATCACGCGAGCCCGGTTGTTACGCATTGTTTCCGCAACTTCCCTGCCCACCTTAGTCTCTACTTTCGTATAAGCGGCTTCTATATCCTTTTCCCTTAATAAATCATCAGGAGATCCAATAAAATGGGCTAAATGGCCTCGTATCATATTCAACGCGATCAGCTGCGATTTCCCTGGATTACGTCCAAGTATGGAGGACGCGCTGATCATACCCAGGCATCCTTTGCGCACCAGCCGGTAAAATGGTGTTTCATGCGTTAGTAATACATCGGTAAGCTCCGGATAGAGAACAACTGGTGAATAACCGGCAAGCTCCAAGTCATACAGAAGAGAATTTATAGAAGATAGACGTTGAATAGACTGGATATCTATATAAGCGTATTTCGTTTCATTCACATACACCGTGTGGTCATCAAAAGTGATGGAATAGACAATAGATCCTATATCAGAGTGATGCACGGCCTGTTCGGAAAACGGCTGGGATAAAGTGTCTTTTAAGCGCTTTTGCCGCTCGTTCAAAGAGGAAGTATTTTTGTCGGAAAATTCAGAACTAATCATATTTGAATACAGCCATCGAATAGTTCCACAGTTGCCATCTTTTAGACCCATTAATGACACATTGTAGATCCAGTTCGGTCCTATAGAGATCCACCTTCTATATAATGAAGAGGCACCTGCGGTGCACCATTCATTTTCTATAGGAGGTTTTTTTATGGTTAAGTATCGTGACATACTGCGGCTTCATGCTCAAAATGTGAGTCAACGGGGGATTGCTTCCAGTTGTTCGACTTCAAGAAATACCATCAGAGAAGTCTTGAAACGGGCACAGGAGAAGAACATCTCATGGCCTTTTGAGTCTTCTTGGACCGATCATGATCTACAGGAACTATTATTTCCAGAAAAGCATGCTTCCTCCGATTTTCGAAGAAAACCGGACTGCGAATGGATTCATAAAGAATTGGCCAGGCCCGGTGTCAATCTGGCGCTATTATGGGATGAATACGCCCTGACCTGCCGGTCAGAAAATGCCATTCCCTATAGTTACCGGCAATTTTGCCGTTTTTATCATACCTATGCACGCAAAACCAAAGCAACGATGCGAATTAAACGAAAGCCGGGAGAACTATTGGAAGTGGATTGGGCAGGACAAACGATGACCGTAAACGATCGTTTGACGGGAGAAGAGGTCCCGGTTTATATCTTTGTGGCAGCCCTGCCGTGTTCTCAATATGCCTACGTAGAAGGCTGCTTGTCCATGGAGACCTCGCAATGGGTAGCGGCTCATGTGCGTGCATTTCATTTTTTTGGAGGAACACCCCGCATTATCGTGCCGGATAATTTAAAAACAGGAGTGACCAAAACCTCCCGGTACGAACCAGTCATCCATGCCGTCTATCAGGAAATGGCAGAACACTATCAGACGACCGTTATTCCCGCACGTGTTCGCCATCCTAAAGACAAACCAAGTGCGGAAAGCACGGTGGGCCATATCTCCACTTGGATTATTGCGTCGCTGCGAAATCAGACGTTTTTTTCCCTGCAGGAGCTTAATGAAGCGATCCAGGAAAAACGAACCGCTTTTAACACCAAGCTTTTTCAAAAAAAGAAAGGAAGCAGGTATACGGCTTTCCTGGAAGAAGAACAATTCGCCCTTGTTCCTCTTCCTGCTTTCCCTTATGAAATAGCGACGTGGAAAAAAGCCACGGTTCAATATGATTATCACATCCTGGTCGACCACATGTACTACTCGGTGCCTTACGATTATATGAAGTGTCAGGTCGATGTGCGCGTCACTTCCACGATCGTTGAAGTGTTTTATCATCATTTTCGTATTGCCTCTCATAAGAAACAGACAGGCCCGACGGGCCAAGTCGTTACTATCATGGATCATATGCCATCGGATCACAAAAAGTACATGACCTTTGATGCCAACTATGTATTGGAATGGGGACAGAAAGCGGGCCCGAGCAGTTACACTACGGTGCAGCGTATTTTAGCTTCCTATCAGGTCGAAAAGCAGGCGTTAAAAGCTTGCCTGGGCTTGATTAAGCTGGCGGATACCTATTCAATCGACCGGGTAGAAAACGCCTGTCAACGCGTATTAATGTACACGCCGAGACCTACGCTGAAAAGTGTGCAAACCATTCTTAAAACAGGATCTGATAAACGTCCACCGGAAGCACCGATTGAAAAAGAATCAAAGCAATCAACGACAAACCCGTATGGATTCACGCGCGGAGCTGACTATTATGGAGGAAAAACCACATGACAAATGAAAATACGCTTTCTAAGTTGAATGATATGCGAATGACCGCCATGGCAGAAACATACATGGATCAACTGCGAAACCCCCAGTACCAGGACCTGTCTTTCGAGGACCGATTTTCTCTACTCGTTGATAGGGAATGGAGCCGCCGCCAGAATAACAAGCTGGATCGGCTGATGAAGAATGCCGGCTTTCGCGATACGCAGGCATCGATTGAAGGGATCGAGTACCATGCCGATCGTAAACTGGATAAAACTCAAATCCTTCGCTTAGCGACAGGGAATTATATCAAAGAGAAACATAACATTATTGTAAAAGGCGCCTCCGGCAACGGAAAGACTTATTTAGGGTGTGCATTTGGCATCGCAGCCTGTCGTCAATTTTATCATGTGCAGTATACAAGATTGCCTGACTTATTGGATGAATTGGCGATTGCCCGCGGAGAGGGCACCTACCGCAAGGTAATGAAAAAATACACTAAACAGGATCTTCTGATCCTGGATGAATGGCTGCTTACCTCGCTGAAAGACAGTGAAGCAAGAGACCTGTTAGAAATTGTGGAGTCGAGGCATCAAAACGGATCCACTATTTTTTGTTCGCAATTTGATCCGCGGGGATGGCATGAAAAAATTGGAGAAGGGACCTTAGCTGATGCCATACTGGATCGCATCGTTCATGACTCCTATTCCATTCTCATTGATGGCCATCAGTCCATGCGGGAACGCCATGGGATTGCGCATCAATAAAAAGAATATCGGCTATAAAACAGACAATCAATCAAAAGGAAACAGGCTGGACTCCCTGCCTGTTTCCTTTTGATGTTTCTTTTAAGCCTCCTGGGTCTCTGGATGGCAAAAGCGGACCTGTTTGATGTCCGATTTGGATCTAAAAGATGGCAACGTTGGTTCTAACTTAAGGCTGTAGTCATTTCCCATCGATGGTTACAAAGCCTACCTCTTTCCAATCCATCTGCATTTGTTGTAAACGATAAACTAGAGAGAGCAATTTATCACAATTAAGACAGAGCAGGTTTCCACAAATAAGATTGACCAATTTCCCTACAAATATGACACTTTTAATAGGTGAGGCTAGTTTATTGAAAGTGAGGAAATTGGAGTGAAGCGATTTATGAAATATGCAGAGATCCGGCAGTTACATGCCGAAGGGTTTTCCATTAACTCGATTGCAAAAAAACTAAATATGTCGAGGAATACGGTAAAAGATTATATGGGGATGGCCCCGGAGGAATTTGAGGATTTTCTCATTTCCCTGCGCCACCGGTCAAAGAAGCTGGATCCCTTCCGGGATCCGATTCTCCACTGGCTGCAGGAGCACCCGGATTTGACTGGGGCCCAGGTCCATGACTGGTTGGAAGAACGGATGAGTTTTCGAGGTGCTACGGAAAATACAGTCCGTAATTATGTGAATGAGCTGCGCGAGATGTACCATATTCCCAAAAAAATACAGCACCGAAACTATTCGGCCACTCCTGAAAGTTTTCCGGGGCAGCAGGGGCAAGTCGATTTTGGACAAACCGTCGTGAAAAAGAAAACGGGAGGACACAAACGCCTTTACTTCATTGCTTTTGTCCTGTCCCATTCTCGCTATAAGTATGTCGAGTGGCTGGATCGTCCCTTCCGCACGGCTGACGTCGTAAGATGTCATGAAAATGCGTTTGCCTATTACGAAGGAATGCCGGCGGAGATGGTTTATGATCAAGATGCGCTGCTCGCCGTCAGTGAGAACGCCGGAGATCTCATTTTAACAGCCGAATTTACCAAATACCAAACAGCACGAGGCTTTAACGTGTACCTTTGCCGGAAAAGTGATCCAGAATCAAAAGGGAAAATCGAACAGGTCGTGAAGTTTGTGAAATACAACTTCAGCAAAAACCGAGTGTTCGATCAATTAGCGACGTGGAATGAAGCCTGCTTGGCCTGGTTAAAGCGGACCGGCAATAGGAAAGTGCATCACAACATAAAAAAGAGACCTTTCGAAGTGCACGCCCTGGAAAAGCAACACTTACAAAAAGTCTCTACTACTTACCTATTTGAACATCATCTTTCCTCCAGTATACCAAGAACGATTCATAAGGACAATGTCATTCGTTACCTGCAGAATCGATATAGCGTGCCCTCAGGCACGTATCGAGAACAGGCATCAAATAAAGCATACCTCCAGATCATAGAGGGGCGTACCCTTTTGATTCGCTTAAAACCAACGGGCCCTGTGTTAGCAACACACCCTCTTTCCGAGAAAAAAGGGATCGTTATTTCAGACCCGCGGCATCGAGTGAAAAGCGAATCCAAGCGCAGTCTGTTAATTCATGAACTGTCGGACGCTTTTTCTAACAAAGCAGGTATTCAGTGGTTTATCGAAGCATTAACAGAAAAATACCCACGGCATTTGATCGATCAATTGAAGGTGATTCAACAAACCATTCGAGCCCATCCAAACAGCATAGAAGCAGCTCTAAAAGATATTCAAAAGCTCCAATTAATCAGTGGCAACGATTTTCGCGATATGGCTTATTCCCTGGACCGGCAGGTCCAGCTCTCTTCTTCTCCTGACGTTTCACTCAACCCAAAATACATGGAATGGAAAGCGCCTGAACGATCAAGCGATACATACTTGAACGTATTGAAGGGAGGGCGAGGGTCATGAGCCATCCTTTTGAGTTGTTACAACAGCAATGCCGAACCCTACGGTTGGCTGAAACAGCCAAAGAGCTGCCGACTCTTCTCCGTAAAGCAGAAGCTAAAGGGTGGACGTATCATGAGTTCACCCATGAACTTTTGACGTACGAGCTCCAGTGTCGGGAACAAAAAACCATCGAACGACTCATGAAGTGGGCAGAGTTTCCAGAAATAAAAACACTAGCTGCGTATGATTTAAAAGAACAAAATGCATTAGGAGAAAAGCAATTCAATGTCTTGAAAGATCTTCATTGGGTGGAAGATGATTTCACGCTCATTTTGATGGGACCGACAGGTGCAGGCAAAACACACCTGTCCGTCGCATTAGGCGTGCATGCCGTCGAACGAGGGTTTCAAGTCTCTTTTATTTCGATGGCCAATCTGATGTATATCTTAAAAACACGAGAGCACATCAAAAAATCCAACACCCGGTATAAACGGATCATTGGATCGGATCTCATCATCATCGATGATGTCATGTATATGACGTACGAAATGCATGAAGCGCATCTTTTCTTCCAATTTATTTATGACCTCTATGGAAAGGCTGCCTTCATCTTAACGTCAAATAAAGGACCGAATGAATGGGGAAAGTTCTTAGGTGACCCTACCCTGACCACGGCGATCTTAGATCGCCTCCTTCACCGCAGTGAAATCATTACGTTTGGCGAAGAAATGGACAGCATTCGCATGAAATATCGAAAAACATTGTTTCCCGAAACAAGTGGTCTATCTTAATTGGTGAAAGTTGATCTATCTTATTTATGAAAAATTGATCTATCCTACTTGACGGTTACAATCTATCTTATTTATGAAAAATTGATCTATCCTACTTGACGGTTACAATTTGTTCTCCTGGAGCTGTTTCATACCTCACGGTATATTTCTTTTTTCCAGCTTCTCGATAGGGTTTTATGTAATCCTTTAAAATGGTTTTTCCTCCGTCATACCCTTTGGCTTTAATCTCTTCCAATAACTTTACGGCATTCCAGACCTGATCTTCGATCATCCGTTGATGGAGATAGTCTTTAAACGGATCCAATTTACTTTTTGTCTTTTTTCGTTTAGCGGGCCGTGGGGCCGAAGGCGCTTCAATGTACTTTCGTATCGTTTTTCGATCCATCTGTAATTCTCTGGCTATATCACTGATCGACATGCCTTGATTTCTTAAGTCTTTAATCATAAAAAATTCCCCTCTCGTTTTCACAAATCACAGCACTCCTTTCTAGTGGCTATGATTTGTATTTTACGTGGGGAATTTTATTCCGGCTATATTGGGGATTTTATCACCGGCTCTGACATGGAAACCTGCTCTGTCTTAATTGTGATAAATTGCTCTCTCTAGTTTATCGTTTACAACGTGCTAAAGTGGGAAGTAAAAAAGTAATATTATTTGAGTCAACAAACGTTTCACTTCGTCAAAATCAGTGTATACTAACAGTAATTCTTATTAACGAACATATAATTCTTTATAAGAAAGAGGTGCGCTATGTTCACCAAAATAAAAGATAACGCATACATCAAATACCACAACTATTCCAGCAACCATTTCCTCCATCTGGCGAATAAAAGCAAAACTGTGAACGAAAGAGCCCATTATCACCGGAAAGCCTTCTACCATAATGAGCAATACTTTTCGTTCAAGTACAAAAATCAACATATCAGCTGAAAAAAAGACCTGACGAGCAGTCTCGTCAGGTCTTTCTCTTATTTAATAGCTTACCTTTTCCAACTGGTTGGTCAAAAGCGGACGGCCAATAGAGTAATACTCTACAAGAGAGATGTCCTTTAATTCCTGATATCCGTAGCTGTTTCTGCCATCGAATAAAACAACTTTTTTGTTGTTATCCTGGATAAGCGAAAGCAAATCGGAAAGAATTTCTTTCCATTCGGTTAGAATAAAGATTACTTCCGCATCCTGAATACACTCTTTTACACTTTCAGCATACGTAATCGCCTTAGGAAGCACGTTTTTAGCAGCGTTCATCGCAATAGGATCATAAGCTGTTACTTCTGCCCCGTCCAATATAAGACGGCTGGTAACCGGAATCGATGGTGCTGCGCGCATGTCATCTGTATTTGGCTTAAAGGAAAGGCCAAGCACAGCAATTTTCTTGCCTTTTAAGCTGCCAAAGCGGTCCTCGGCTTTATCAATAAGCTTGAGCTGCTGGTCAGCGTTTGTATCAATGACTGCACGCATAAGCGGGAATGGCATCCCCTGCGCTTCTGCCTGCTTCAACAAGGCTGATGTGTCTTTTGGGAAGCAGGAGCCGCCGTAACCGATACCGGCATTCAAGAAGCCGGAGCCGATCCGTTTATCCATACCCATACCTTTTGCGACGTCTTCAACATTGGCATTCATAATATCGCACATGTTAGAAATTTCATTAATATAACTAATTTTTGTTGCTAAGAAAGCGTTAGCCGCATATTTAATCATTTCCGCGCTGCGACGGTCAGTCCGAAAGATCGGAATATCAAAGGATTTGTTAATCGCTGCGACAACATCGCCCGCTTCCTGGTTATCAGCACCTATAATAATACGGTCGCCATAGAACGTGTCATGAATGGCAGAGCCTTCTCTAAGGAATTCCGGATTGGAAACAACGTTAACCACGACTTCTGCCTGTTCGTCAAAGAGAGACTGGACCCAGTCGTTCGTACCCACAGGTACGGTACTCTTAATAACGACGGTAATCGCATCGGTAAGGTTTGCTGCGACGGAGTCAACGACGGCTTTCACGAAGCGAAGGTCTGCCGTGCCATCTTCTTTTTCCGGCGTACCTACTGCGATATATAAAGCATCTGCTTCGTCGCAGGCCTCTTTATAGTCTGTTGTGAAATGTAAGTGTCCGCTTTTGATATTGCGTTTCATCATTTCTTCAATACCCGGCTCATAAATAGGAGATTCGCCGCGCAGAAGCTGAGCAACTTTCTCTTCGTTAATATCCAGGCAGGTAACGTGATGACCGACTTCAGAAAGTGCCACACCGGACACAAGACCGACATAGCCGGTACCAATAACAGATATATTCATTACAAAATAACCCCTTTATTTTTTTCAGCTAGTAAGTAAAAAAGAAGGAAAGCAACAGCTCCCTTCCTCATGCTCTACTGGTTAAAGTTTACTTTCGTTACCGTGCGTCTTCGTAAATCGGCTGTATCAAAAATATGAGCTTTTAATGTTTCTTTATCATGAGAATTCACATTGCCAATCAGCTCTGTAATTAAGTTTACATCGACTGGGAGCGTTTTTCCAACATAAATTTGCGGATACACCTGCTCATTGTGAACTTCTTCGTCGCCGAGAAGCTCTTCATACATTTTTTCCCCCGGACGCATGCCGGTATATTTAATGCCAATTTCTTCTACGGTATGGCCGGAGAGCTCAATCACGTTCTTTGCCAGATCCGTAATATTAACGGGTTTTCCCATATCCAGCACGAAGATTTCGCCGCCTCTAGCCAGAGCGCCTGCCTGAATAACAAGGCGGGAGGCTTCCGGAATCGTCATAAAGTAGCGCGTCATTTTAGGATCGGTTACGGTAACCGGTCCGCCCTGCTGAATCTGCTTTTTGAAAAGAGGGACAACGCTGCCACGACTGCCGAGTACATTACCAAAACGAACCGAAACAAAGTTCGTCTCACTGATCGTATCCATGTGCTGCACGACCATTTCGGCCACACGCTTCGTCGCCCCCATCACGCTTGTAGGGTTAACGGCTTTATCACTGGATATCATGACAAATGTCTTAACATGATTATCAGAGGCCACTTCCGCCACATTTTTAGTGCCTACTATATTATTCTTAACAGCTTCTTCCGGGTTACGCTCCATTAATGGCACGTGCTTATGAGCCGCCGCGTGAAAAATGACATCCGGCTGATGACGCTTCATAATCACATCGATTTTTACTTTATCTTTAATATCAGAAATTTCCGTAATGATTTCACAGGAAAGATCCCGCTGGCGTAAATCCATTTCAACATCATAAATGCTGTTTTCTCCATGGCCAAGCAGGATAACTTTTTCTGGATGAAATTTAACGACCTGCCTGCATATTTCCGAACCGATCGAGCCACCGGCTCCTGTCACCATAATCGTTTTGTAAGCAACATAGCTGGAAACACTGGAAGTATCAAGTTCTACCGTTTCACGACCCAATAAATCCTCAATCTGCACCTCTCGAAATTGGCTGACAGACACCCTACCGTTTAAGATATCCTCCATCATTGGCATAATTTGCGTATGCACTTTTGTTTTTTGGCATTCTTGATAAATTTTTTGAACTTCACCGCGCTGTAGAGAAGGGATAGCTATGACAATATGTTCGATTTCATACTCCAGTACAATTTTCTCTATATCTTTAACTTGTCCCACTACTGGTACGTCTAATATTTCCAAATTCATTTTTTTTATATCATCATCAACAAAAGCTATAGGTTGTAACTCACTCTCAGATCCGCTCATAGTAATTTGGCGAACTACCATTCTACCTGCGCTTCCTGCACCTATTAAGAGAGTTCTTTTTTGTCATCTGATTTTTGAGGCATCATGTAATTGTCTCTAAATATCCTCCATGCAAAACGAGAAGCTCCTAATAATAAAATATGTAACATCCATGTTACTATCAACGTTCTAGTGTGAAGGGCACTAAATAATATAACTTGCATTATGGCAACTATAAATATTGAAAAAGTGACAGCTTTAAAAATCTCAGTTAATTCGTTTACACTAGCATACTGCCATACTTTTTTATACAATTTAAAAAAATGAGCAAATATATGATGACTAATAATTAAAATGATAGAACTCATTATAATTATTGATGAGTTTATATAGTCATTATTATAGAGCAAGTAAGTACTAATAAAAATAGAAAACATTACTATTAAAGTGTCTATAGACATTAGTAATAAAAGTCTTTTAGCATAATTCATTACAACACCTTCCCCCTATATTTGATATTAATAATGGAGGTTAAAATACTCCTAATGCAAGTAATAAAATATTCTTTAAAATTTTTATGAAGTTTTATGACTTCGTGTTTTTTTTGAATTATTTATTTCACTCTCATCATTGATCGAATCTTGCTGAATAAGCGGTATACTTCCTAATACTGGTAAATTCAATATATTTTCAATATCTTTTTCTGTTTTAATCGTTTGATCTAGATATTCTAAAATAAAAGCAATTCCAATTCCACTCATTAAACCAACTACAATAGCAATTGCCATGTTTAAAGTGGGTTGGGGGGTTATCGGTTCATATTGCCCTCTTCACTTGCTTCTGATAGTATGCTTACGTTATCTATATTCATAATACTAGATATTTCTTGTTCAAATACTTGAGCAACCGAATTCGTTAAGTCAATTGCTAAATAAGGATCCTCATCTTCAACAGAGAGAATAACAACTTGTGATTCTTCTTGAGTAGATACCGTAATTTTAGATTGTAATTCACTTGGAGTAAGATCATAATTATTCTCCTGAAGAACCTTATCTAAAATAATTGGACTTGTAATAATCACATTATAGGTATCAATTATTTCTCTACTAGACTGTAACTCAGTTGCCGTAACAGGTTGGTCATTGTTTTGTGTTTGATTTACCAAAATTTGAGCAGAAGCTTGATATTGCGGAGTAACAACAAAAAAAGTGTATGTAGCACTTAATAAAACTATACCTATTGTAATAACTACTATTAATTTCATCCTTTTTTTCAAAATCTTAATAATATGTTGTATATCTATTGTACCTTCCATAATAACCTCCATTTTTCAATTGTATGCTGCACTGTTATTTTTTTATTTTATAGAATAGTATTCTTTATACCATTTTACAAACGAGCCTAATCCTTCCTCAATTGAAGTATGAGGCATGAAATTAGTTTCTTTTGTAAATCTTTAATATCAGCATATGTAGCTTCTACATCTCCGGCTTGCATTGGTAAAAATTCTTTTTTAGCTTCAATTCCAATATGCTTTTCGAGCGTTTGAATAAATTCCATTAACTGTACTGGTTTATTATTACCTATATTATAAAGTCTATATGGTGAATAACTAGAACTTGGTACAGGATTTTCTTTATCCCAATTTATATTAGGTTCAGGTGGCTTTCCAATTAATTTTACTATACCGGCGACAATATCATCTATATAAGTAAAGTCTCTCATCATTTTGCCCTCGTTAAAAATTTTAATTTTTTGCCTTCTATTATATCTTTTGTGAAAGAGAAATAAGCCATATCAGGGCGACCATAAGTACCGTAAACAGTAAAAAAGCGCAATCCAGTAGTTGGTAAATCATATAAATGGCTATAAGTATGGGCCATCAATTCATTAGATTTTTTAGTAGCTGCATATAAACTTACTGGATGATTAACTTCATCGTTTGTGGAAAAAGGGCATTTTAGTATTGGCTCCATATACTGAGCTCGAAGAGGCATATATTAAATGTTTAATATTATTATTTTTGGAAGCCTCTAATATATTTAAAAATCCTTGAATATTCGATTCAATGTATGCATGAGGATTTTCTAAACTATACCTTACCCCGGCTTGAGCAGCCAGATTAATCACCACATCTATATTTTCTTTTGAAAAGCAACTATTCACCGAATTTGTATCTACTATATCTGCTTTATAGAACTTAAAATTGTTGTAATTACTCAATATTTTTTATTCTACTATTCTTCAAATTAATATCGTAATAATTATTGATATTATCAAAACCAATTACATTGTACCCTTCTTCTAAAAGTTGCTTAGATAAATGCATACCAATGAACCCTGCTGCTCCAGTAACTAAAACTCCCATAAGTTTTATCTCCTTTATTTTTAATTCTATATTTAAATGTTAGATTTAATTATAGTAGCCGGAATACCTGCTACTGTTGAGTTGGGGGGCACATCTTTTATAACAACACTATTTGTACCAACAATTGAATTTTTACCAATATTTACATTCCCAATTATCTTCGCACCCGAAAATATTATTACATTGTCTTCTATAATTGGATAATTTCCTGTTAGTTTATCACCAACATTCTTACCTCCTAATGTTACTTGTTGGTATATTATAACATTGTTACCAATTTTGACTCCATCACCTATTACTACTCCATTTATATGACGAAACTCTATATTGGTACCAATTTCAGCAGTGAGACTTATGTGAGTACCAAATAATGTAACTAATCTATTAATTGTTAACCTAGATATTTTTTTGAAGCCTCTTTTATACAGTTCTTGAGCAATTCTAAATATAAAAACTGCTCTTTTTTTAGGAGAGAAATAAAGAATATAAATAGACTTTAGAAAGTTTTGCTTTTTACCATCATTTATTTCTTGATTTATTATTTCTTTAATTTTCATTTTTTCTCTCCTTTTTTATTTTTAAAAACTATTTTTTTTAAATTCATCTTTATTAATTCTATATCTGATTGATTTAATAAAAACATGCTACGGTAGTCTATTTTTGATTTTTTAAAGTAAGTGTAACTAAACATAATAGCTCCTACAGTGTAGCTTATAGTTGAAAGCAATAGCAGCGCCATTAGCACCATAATTTGGAATTAATAAGTAGTTAGCTACAATGTTTATAATTAATGCAAAAATATAAACTCTTAATGCAAATAGTGGGTAACCCCTTCCCGCAGATCAGCATTTAGAGTTTTAAAAAGCACCATAGCTACAACACCTGGTAATAATAACCTAATAACTTCCGAAGATTGAGAGAAATCATTTCCGTATATAATAGGAATTAATATTGGTGCAATTAGCCACAAAAGTAAAGTAAATACTAAAATGGGAGGCCATGAAATCCTTAAAAGTCTTGTAGCTCTAGCTATTGAGTCGCTATCTAGTTTTGTATTTGCACTTTTAGAAAATAAAACCATCCATTGCGGCAGGAACTTGCCAAATTAACTCTGTTAAATTAACACCTACTGAATATATTCCCACTTCTACAGAATCAGAAAGCCGTTCCAAAAACAAAATATCTATTTTATAATTCAAACTTAAAATAAATAGTGCAACTGCATATATAAATCCTTTTTTTATCAAAGATGAAGTAACATTATGTTGTTTCTCCTTAGTGATTTTAACCGATTTATTAAGTATTATGAATGAATAAATTAATACAACAACTGCTGATAGTAATGTAATTATTGCTGCTCCAAAAATGCCCCAGTCTAATATAATAACAAAGATTATTAGGAAGAGCAGATTAGCTATGAATCCAATGATCTGCTTAAAATTTATCGTTAAAATATCTTGTAAACCTAATAACATGCCTTCTGTATATTTATTCATAAGCATAAAAGGAATAGTCACTAGTGGTATCAATAGAAGGTTCCATCCATACATATCATCAGAACCGGTTGAATAGTATATTGTTGCAATTACTAAAGATATTAAAGTCGAAATTACCCATATTTTCATTATAGAAGTAAATACAATATTTTTATCGTATATTTTTTACCTACATAATATGCTGTTGCTTGCCTGACCCCTAAATCTGCTATACTAATAAGCAAATTAGGTATAACAAATATTGCAGTGACTATTCCTTTTCCTTCTGGCCCTAAATAACGAGCTAGTACAATTGACATAATAAAACTTCCAAATAATACAACAAATTTAGTTCCTACCGATGTAAAAATTTGAAATATCGTACTATTTTTATTCACAAAAATCTCCTAAAATTTATTTATTTGATATATATTACCTCGGTTACTAATTTATATCCCGTTTTATTTTCAACTTCTTTTTTTACGTAATTAATTAACTCTACAATATCTTTTGCTGTTGCTCTTCCATTGTTTTCTATCCAATTTGCATGAATATTACTAATTTTCGCTCCTCCAATTTCTAACCCTTTCAATCCTAAATTTTTCTATAATCTCACCTGGAAAGGGACCATTTATTGGGCTTTTAAATGTACTACCAGCAGTAGCAACATTTAAAGGGAACTTTTGTTTTCTTCTGTCAGCTATTTTTTTAGTCTTTTCCAAAGCAATCTCTTTTTCTAAAGATTCTTTTTTAAATTCGGCTGATATTATTATAGTATTTTTTTCTTGAAATTTACTTTTTCTAAAACCAAATTCAACATCATTCGTATTATCTTTTACTATTTTCCCATTCTCATCGATGTAAGTAACTGAGATTAATATATCCTTAGTTTCTTTTCCATCTGATCCTGCGTTCATTACAATTGCCCCACCTACAGTTCCAGGTATTCCAGCATAGAAATCAAAATTAGCAATTCCATTTCTAGCAAGTTTGAAGGCAAGTTTCGGCAGCATACACCCAGCCCCTACAACAATTTTATTTTCTTTTAATGAAATTTCATTGAAGGTTCTAGAAATATTTATTATAACTCCATTGAAATATTGATCACTCTTTAATATATTGGAACCTTTTCCAATAACTACATAAGGTAATTTATTACTATTGCAATATTTTATAACATTTAAAATATCTTCTATATTTTCAGGGAATGTTATAGCTTTACATTCTCCCCCCACTTTCCAAGAAGTAAAAGGTGCAACACTAGTTTCTAATATCACCTCCCCTTCTATATTATCTAACATAAATATCCGCACCTAAATCAGTTAATTTTCTATCAATATTTTCATATCCTCTATTTATTTGCTCGATGTTACTTATTATAGTTTCTCCCTCAGCAAACAAACCAGTTAAAATACAAGCTGCTCCACCTCGTAAATCTGTAGCTACTACATTAGCGCCATTTAATTTTTTCCCTCCATTAATAATAGCTGTATTGCCGAAAGTGGAGATGTCCGCACCGAATTTTTTAATTTCATTCACATATTGAAATCTATCAGTGAACCTTAAATCCGCTATTGTGCTAGTGCCCTGTGCAGTAAGCGCTAAAGCCGCAAACAATGGTTGCATATCAGAGTTTATCCCTGGATAGGGTGCAGTAAATAAATCAAAAGTATTCTTTGCATGTTTGCCAGTTATATATAACGAATTTCCCCACTCAAAAGCATGTACTCCAGCTAAATTCAAATACCTAATATCTTCTTTTATAAAAGAAGTGTTGAAATTAGGTATGCAAATTTCGCCTCCAGTAACTCCGGCAGCAATTGCATAAGTTACCGCTTCATCCCAACCTGGCATAATTGATACCTCTACCCCTCCGGGGATAACTTTTTTACCTTTTATTGATACTACTCTGTTCGCACAATGAACTTCTCCTCCCATTGCATTGATTAATTCTGACAATTGTAATATTTCAGGTCTGGTATTAGCATTTAATAATGTTGTATTTCCCTCTGCTAATGATGCAGCTATCATTACATTTTCAGTACCTGAAGTAGTTGGAAGATAAAATTCAATATTATTTCCAATTAATTTCTTTGAGCTTAAATACAAACCATTTTCATTTTCTATAATTTCAGAACCTAACTTCTTCATACCCAAAATATGTAAATCATATTTTCTATCGCCAATTTTACACCCCCTGGAAGAGGTAACTCCAATTCTTCTCGAAAAGCTGCTGTTAAACCTAACAATAGTAATGAATACCTAATTTCACTAGCTCTTTGAGGAGCGATTTTTCTATTAGGAAATATACCTTTTTACAAGAAACGGTATTACCATTTACTTGAATATCTCTGCACCCAACTCTTTTAATATTCCAATCAGTGTATTTACATCTTTTAAAGCCATAGGTACATTATTTAATTTTGTATAGTTGTCACCTAAACATGCTGCTACAATCATAGGTAATGCAGCATTTTTTGCACCTGATAATTTCACTTCCCCAAATAGTTTTTTCCCTCCATTAATAATATATTCATTAGATGTTTTTTTATTTAAAAGTGCTTCCTTCATAGTTTTTGAATACCTCCATTTATTTTTTATTAGAAAAGAATTTTGAGAATTTTATTATTTTTTCAAATACATCTTTAAAAGTTTTACTTTTTAAAGAAAAAGTAATAAAAATTTTAAATAAAGTGTTTAGTGTTGTTCTTTTTTTTTGAATGTTTATTTCATTAATTTTATAAGCATTAACTAAATTGTTCATATGATATTCATCAATAGATTTTTTTAATATTTCTTTAGATAAACGCTTATTATTATTTAAGAAAAAGGGAGCATACTGACCATATTTTTCAATTAAATCTTTTTCACCCTTATCTTTTGATTCTAAACACTGTCTGCTTATTTCATTAAATACTTTTTGCATTACTACTTTTTCTGGAGATTTACTTACACTTTCTGGAAGATTATATCTAGTGTACAAAAATTCTGGCACACATCCGAACTTAGTAATACTCGCCATCCTCATCCATAAGTCTCTATCTTGAGCGTATTTGAAAAATACTCTATAACCACCCACTTGATTATATAAGTTTTTATCAAACATAACTTCTCCATGAAGAAAAGGGTTTCTATTTTTTAGGTACTCAATTAAATTATTTTTAGGTATAAAAGGTTTATGATAGGATTCTCTATTATTAGTAATATCTTTTTTTTTAACGTAACATCCAACTACACCTATTGACGGATTCTTCTTCAAATATTCTATTTGTTTTTCAATTCTACGAGTACTTGAATAGTCACCAGATCCATGAATTGCTATTTTTTCTCCTTTAGATATTTCAATACCTTTTTTTACAGAAGCCACAAAGCCCATATTATTATGATCAATTATTTTTATTCTGTCATCTTGCAGCTTGTTTATTTGCTCTAATGTATTATCTGTTGATCCATCATTTATAACAATAATTTCTATTTCCTTATATGTTTGATTTATTAAGCTATTTAAAGAGTTTATTACAAAATTTTCTCTATTATGGTAAACCGTAATTATGGAAACTAATATAATAATCCCTCCAAAGTTGATAAAAAATTATTTTTGAAATTCCTTATATAAATCCACATATTTTTGTGAAACTAAATTGAGAATAATTTTTCTTAGAAAAATCAATGGCATTTTTAGAAAATTCCAATCGTAAAGAATCATTGTTTAAAATTTTCATGGTTTTCTCTTTAAATTCTTTTTTATTGCCTGCAGTAAATAAAAACCCCGAATAACCTTCATGTACTATATCTCTATTACCTCCAATATCCGATACAATAGAAGGAACGCCACTCATCGAAGCTTCTAATAAAACATTTGGAAGCCCTTCAGAATATGAAGGAAAAACAAATACGTCAGCAATTTTATAATAATTATGTAAATCCTCACATTATCTTTTACTATAACATTACGTCGAATTTCATATTTTTTATATTATTCTCATAAACATTCTCATAGTCAGGACCACATAAATAAACAAAAATTTCTTTATCATTTCTATTTTTTAATTCTTCTAAAACTTTTAATAAGTCATGAATACCTTTTCTCGAACTTAAAGAACCAGCATACAATAAAACTAAAGAATTTAAAGAAAGATCCATCGATTTTTTCAACGCATTTTTTTCTTTCAAGGAAATTGGATGATAAATAGAACTGTCTACTCCATTTGGTATATTAACTATTTTTTTTTCATGAATGCCAAAATCAACTAACTCCTCTTTAATTTGCTCGCTTATCGCAATAAAATAATCTGCTTTAAAAATTATTTTTTTTCGAATATACCTTATTAATTTATGAATACCTTTTATGCTTTTGTTATTTGAACGAAATTCAGCTTGAGTAATTTTAATGATAACCTTTTTATTTATTAAGATTCCTGCAAGTGTAGACGGTAAAGCAGTTGGCGCATGACCACTTATACAATGAATCATTTCATATTTTTTTGAATTTATAATTAACCAATAAAAACAATGAATTCCATAAAAAATAGATCCTATTTTTAAATTTAGCTCAAAAAGTTTTTTAGATCCCAATACTTTTATTGTATGCAATTTGCTTTTTTTTTTGATTTTGGAAATTTCCCAGTTAATATAATGAAATTAAATTCATTATAATTATTTGATATTTCATCGAGAACCATTTTTGCTTGGTTACCATAACCAGAATATATTGGAGGATATTTTAAAGATACAACGGCTATGTTTTTCATAATTTACTCCTTTCTTTGCTTTATTATTTTGACAATCTGTTATTCTTTACGGGAATTTTATTGAAAATTAGTTTTGTTAACAAATGATAAATTTAAAATCAGCCCCATTAGTATCCAAAACTTTATATCGATCAAATAAGAGCCACTTACTATTAGATGAATAAAACCTAAACTAATCCAAATAATCAGCATATTGTATACCAAAATATTTTATTTAATAGTCCTCTTACTATTAAAATCAGTAATATTATAAGTGTAAAACCTCCACCTATTATTCCAAAATTAGCTAGTATTTCTAAAAAAAATATTATGAACATATCCATTACCTGTTACTCTATCCCCCCAATTCCAATTCCTAACATAGGATTTTCAACTATTTTATTAATAACTTGTTGGTAAATGTTTTCTCTACCACTTAATTGAATTTCGTCTCTTAATAACAAATTAATACTCCTACTTTGTATCCCAAAACCTAATAAAAAGTTGTATAATTGTTCGAGTAATTTATCTAATGAAAAATATATAATCAACACTATCATTAAAAAAATAAATAACTAAAAGCTTTCTTATATGTCAAAAAATTATCGTTTCTTACAATTTTTAATATAGCAAAAATTAAAAAGCATAAAATTGCTCCTCTTGAACCAAGGGCAAGTATAACTATTAGTGATATTATTACGAATAAGCTATTTATCAATGAATATTTATCAAAAAATTTATCAAAATATATTATTGCTGGTAGTAACATATAATAAGATAATGCCATACTATATTCATCAGCAGTTAAGTTTCCAGTGATAATTAATATTCCTAATATCGCTCCAATTATGAATACTAAGAAACTTGATTTATTCATAACTTCTCTAAAATACGCCAATTATAAATACTAAAACTATACAAGAAAGCAGGTAGACAAGTGAAAAAAAATGGAAAAATCAACCCTATTATATATACTTGATTTTGTGGAAAAATAAAATAATGAATAATAAAGAGTAATATTGAAATAAAATAAACTGCTAATAGCAAAATTTTATTCCTTCTTACAACTGATGGAAAAGCATATAAAAAGGCCAAGCCAACTAATATTTTCGAAATTAATTGTATATTTTCAGCTCTAGGTGTATCTAAAAGATCAAAGTAAATCAACACAAAAAACTGTATTGTAAGAATTACAAATGATCCCATCAAAGCCAAACTGATTTTTAAATCATCTTTTTCTACATTAAAAGTTTTATTCTCCGGTCTAATTAACATTGGAATCCTCTCTTTGTAGGCCTATCATTCATTTCAATGCAATTGCACTTTATTATAAATATTAATATATTCATTATTTATTATATTCCAATCAAACTTGGTACTCGAATCTATACACGTTTTAGATATTTGTTCGTAATTATTTAGTATTTTTTAATATTTTTTTTTGATATATCTTGCGGACTATTAGAGTCAATATGATAGCCTACATCTCCTTCATTAAATTGTTTATCAAATCCTTGTCCTTTTGAATAAATAACTGTAGACCTTGGCTCATAGCCTCTGCGTAAACTAAACCAATGTCTCAGTAATTGAGGGCATTATAAATATATCGTTTTTTTTATATATCTTCTTAATTTGTTCTTTGGTTATTTGCTCCATATAGTTAACAAAGGAGTCTTTTGAATTATATTAAAAATTTTTTATCTATAACTTTACCAATCAAAGTTAATTTAATATTATATCCTTTACTTCTTAAATATTTAAAGCTTTTATGAGTGTTAATTGATTCTTACGCTTACATATTAAGCCTACACATATTATATTTAATTCCTTACTATTGTTAAGAACTTTTGGTGTACCTTTATTATTTACCAAAAATCATCAATACCATTGGGATAATTCTTGACTTACTAAAAACTTTTTCTTTTAAATCTTCAGGAACGTACTTTTCTAATATTAAATCTCTATATGAAATTGATAAAAATATTATTCTGCTTCTTTTTAAGATATCGACTCCTAAACTTCTTAAATGAACCATTCTTTTAAAAAACACATTAACATCAGTATCTCTTACTGCGACTATATAGGGAATTTTATACATTTTTTAAATTTCATAGCAATATAACCATTTGAAAATAATGAATGAGCATGAACAATGTTAAAATTATCTAGATCATAATTTTTTTATCAAGTCATTACTAATTTTGTGATGTTTTAAATGAAAAATAAACCTATCATATTTGTTATGATTCACACTAACTTAGTGTAATCACCCAAGTTTAAATTTTGAAGTTTCTCTGGTTCAGATGTCGGTAAATACACGGTAATATTTAATCCGCTTGCTAGTTGTTTATCGTATAGATTTTTGTATAACATACCGCCGCCATAATATGAGTTTATATGTAAAACTCTCATTTATCAGTCACTTTTTCTGTATAACTATTAATAATATTACTTACTAAGTTTATTCGCTTTCTGTTTTGTAAGGATCAATGGGTAATGACAAAACTCTATCACATAAAGATGATGTAACTTCTAAATTATCATTATTTGATTCCAAATAATTAAATGCATCTTGAGCATGCATGGCTTAGCATATATAAATCATACTTGGAATGTTGTTTTCACTTAACAGTTGTTTAACGCTTCTCTATCTCTTTTATTTTTTAGTTTAATAGTATATTGAGCATAACTAGAATAAAAACCTTTTGGAATTTGCGGTTTTTCGACTAAATTATTAAGTTTTTCGTTATACATACTTGCTACTTTATTAATATTTTTTAATTCATAATTTTTGAAAGCTGCCAATTTTATTTTTAATAATGCTGCTTGAATTGTATCTAATCTTGAATTTAAACCTATTCTAACGTTGTCATATTTACTTTGACCTTTTCCATGTATTTTTAATGAATTCAACAACTCAGCTAATTTGCTATCATTAGTAAAGATAGCTCCCCATCGCCATATGCACCTAAGGGTTTCGCTGGAAAAAAAGACGTAGTTGCTGCTTGACCGAAACTACAAGCTTTTCTACCTTTTATTTCCCCTCCAAACCCTTGAGCACCATCTTCTAATACGTAAAGATTGTATTTTTCTGCTATTTTTTCTATCTTTTCATGATCAGCTGGAAGTCCAAAAAGGTCTACTGGAATGATTAATTTTGGGGTCAATAATCCTTCTTTAATTACATTTTTTATTGCCTTTTCAAGTTTTACAGTATCAATATTGAATGTACTCTCGTCGACATCGACAAATATAGGTGTGGCTCCTCTAAAAGAAACTATTTCTCCAGTGGAAAAGAACGTAAAATCGGAATGAAGATCGCATCTCCCGGCTGTATTTCCCAAGCCATCATTAATAGTGTCATAGCTTCTGTACCGTTAGCACATGTTATACAATGTTCTACTCCCACAAACTTACTTAACTCTATCTCAAGGTCTTTTACTTCTTCGCCTCCAATAAAATTGGTTTTATTAATAACCGTTTGAATAGCATTGTTAATTTCGGATTCATATGTTTTATATTGAGTTTTCAAGTCTCTAAATTCCATATAGATTACCTCCTACCATTACGTTCTATAATTTCTAAACTATCATTAGATATTAATTTAAATTCATTAAAACAATTACTACATACAAGGTTCTCATTAAGAATTTCTCCACATTCACAGGCCCATCCTCTATGCTTAGCCGGAACCCCTAACATTACAGCATAATTAGGAACATTTTTAGTAACTACAGCACCTGATCCAATCATCGCCCATTTCCCTATATGGTTTCCACAAACTATCGTAGCATTTGCACCAATAGAAGCCCCATATCCAACAATTGTTTTTTTATAGCTTTTTTTTCTTTTGGGAATTTACTTCTAGGAGTTAAGTCATTTGTAAATACCATAGAAGGCCCACAAAAAACATAATCTTCCAATATAACTCCCTCATATATGGAAACATTATTTGAACCTTTACTCCATTTCCAATTTTTACATTTTGTCCAATATTAACATTTTGTCCGATAGAACAATTATTTCCTAATTCTGCACCATTTTGAATATGACTAAAAAACCAAATCTTAGTTCCTTCTCCAATTTTTACATTAGTATCAACATAACTACTTTCGTGTAGATAAAATCCCATCATTAAACCTCCCCATAAAATCTGACGAATTGCACTCTTTCATAGGGAGTTTAATACTTTTATTCTCTGCAGAAGATTTATAAATAGCGAGAATTAGTTCAAGTGCTTCCCTACCATCTTCAGCAGTTACATATGGGGCACGATCGTTAACAATCGCTTCTATTACATCCGAATAAAGAGGTGTATGTCCAAATCCATAGACGGTCGGTGGATCTTCTCTATATTCCTCTTTTACTTCATCTGGATCGTCTAAATTATCAGCAAAAAGCCATTCCTCAATTAAATTGACGGATTTCCCACCAGCTTTAACTGTACCGGAAGATCCAAAGATATATAGCGTTTCTTCTAAGTTTTTAGGGTAAACGTTATTACTTCCTTCTATAAGTCCATAACTGCCGTTTTTAAATTTAATAAGTGCCATTCCAAAGTCTTCTGCTTCTATAAAGTCGTGCATCAGATTATCTGTCATACCTACCACTTCTTCAATTTCACTGCCCATCATCCAACGAAGTAAATCAATATTATGGATACACTGATTCATCAATGCACCACCATCGTGTTCCCATGTCCCACGCCAAGGAGCTTGTGTATAATAACTTTCATCTCTATTCCAACGAATATGCGCGGTTCCATGGAGCAATTTCCCAAATCTGCCTTGCACTACCGCTTCTCGAATTTTTTTTACAGATTTATTAAAGCGATTTTGGTGACAAGCACTTACTTTCACATTATATTCTTTGCTTTTTTTTATAATTTCATCTGCTTCTTTTAATGATAAAGAAATAGGTTTTTCTATAATGAGGTTACACCCAAGCTCAATACATCGAATAGCAATCTTACCGTGATTCCCACTTTCGGTACAAATAGCTATTAAATCTGGTGCTTGTTCATTTATCATTTTCTCATAATCATTGTATTTAGTTGCCGTATTTTCTATATTAAAATCAATTGTTAACTTATTCATTTTTTCTGCATCAACATCACATATTCCTACGATTTTTAAATCATTTTTAAGTGCTGCTGCTATATGATTTGGCGAAATCCTTCCACAACCTATCAATGCATATTTTAAAGTCATAATCCCACTCCTTATAATAATTCGATATTTTCTTTAGATATAACATCTTTTGTTGCATTTTTAGTATCAAATATAAATTTTGCATTTTGTTGAACGAATGAATAATCTACATCTTTATGCGCTGTAGTTATGATAACCAAATCGACATTTTCAACCAAAGAGGCTGTTAATGATTCTTCACCTTTCTTTGTTTTACCCCCAACAGTATACTCAGGGACAAATGAATCATAATAAACCACATTAGCACCTTCATGCTCTAACTCATTAATTACCTTTATTGCCGGACTTTCCCTATAATCACTCATATCTTGCTTATAAGTTACTCCTAAAATTAAGACTTTAGAGCCATTAACAGATTTTTTATATTTATTTAATATTTTACTTGCTCTTTCTGCGCAATATTCCGGCATCCTATCGTTAATCATCATTGATGCCTCTATCATTGAAGTATGAAATCCATATTCTCTCGCTTTCCAAGATAAATAGTAAGGATCTAAAGGAATGCAATGACCTCCCAATCCTGGTCCTGGATAAAATGCTTGAAAACCATAGGGTTTTGATTTTGCAGCATCAATTACTTCCCACAAATTTATGCCCATTTTATTGCTTAGAATTGCTAATTCATTTACTAGACCAATATTAATATTTCTATAAGTGTTTTCTAAAATTTTCTCCATTTCTGCAATTGCAGGAGAAGATACTTTGTGAATGGATGCTTCAAGAATATTTTCATATAGTGCTGATGCTACTTCAGTACATTGTTCTGTAATGCCTCCAACAACTTTAGGAGTATTTTTAGTTTTATAAATTAAATTACCTGGATCAACCCGTTCAGGTGAAAAGGCAAGAAAAAAATCCACACCACACTTTAAACCTGAAGTTTCTAGAATTGGTTTTAAAAGTTCTTCAGTAGTTCCAGGATAAGTTGTAGATTCTAAAACTATTAGCATGTCTTTATGCATATATGGAACAATGCTTCTAGCAGACTCTTCTATATATTTAGTATCTGGTTGTTGATGCTCATCTAAAGGAGTAGGAACACATATCCCTATACAATCAGCTTTTGCAACTTGTGAAAAATCATTTGTAGCTCCTAACAGCCCTGACTTCACTATAGATTCTAAATCTTCATTAACTACATCCCCTATGTAATTTTCTCCTCTATTAACCATGTCAACTTTCGAATCTTGTACATCAAAACCTATTGTTTTATAACCAGCTTTAGCCTTCTCTACAGCTAAAGGAAGACCTACGTATCCTAAGCCAACGACCCCTAAAGTCGCGGTTTTATTTGCCAATTTTTCTTTTATACTCATAATTGTTTTCTCCTCATTTATAATTCTAAATTAATTTTTCTAGCTTTTCTGATAATACTTTAAAACTATACTCTTTTGCTGCTTTTTTTGCATTTTTTGAATATAATTGATATTCTTCTAAAGGCATATTATAAAATTGTATGACCGCTTCTGCTAATTGTTCTGCTTCTGCTTTATCCACTACAATTCCACATTTGTACTTCTTTATTAAATCGTAACTGAATTCACAGTCTGATAAAGTTGGTTTTCCGCTAGCAAAGTATTCAAACATTTTATTCAAACTAGCACCATATTTCTTTAAATTGTTTTGTTCAAAATGCAAAATATTCAAATTAGATTTACTTAAAACGTAAGGTATTTTTTTCTTTTCTACAAAACCTTTAAATTTAACATTTTTTATATTATGAATCTCGCAGTAATGTTCTAAAGTCTTTCTATCGTTACCGTCTCCATATATTAAAAATTCAATTGAGCTGTTGTAATCTCGCTGTATAAAAAAAGCAGCATCAACTATGCTTTTTATATTATTAGCAAGTCTAATAGAACCTGTATATATCACTTTAAATGTTTGATCATTATTTAAATCTATATCTTCTATAGAGTGATTTTTTTTATTGTATTCAAAAACTCTAAGTCTACTCCATTGTTAATATGATAAACATTATCAACATCTATTGGTCCATTGTTCTCTTTATTCCATTTTTTATCTATTATATAATCTTTTCCTCCTTCCATAGTGAATATTATTTTATCAGAATTTTTATACATCCACTTCTCACCCATATACAGAAATTTCAAAAGAGGATTTTTATAGTCTATAATATCGTATGCTACAAAACTCTCTGGCCATAGATCTCTTACTTCACAAATAGATGGAACTTTGAACTTTTTGGCTATTTTTTGACCTGCTATAACTGTTAAAGGGTGGGCACTTGAAGCAATGATTACATCAGGCTCTCCTTTTTCTTTCGCATAATAGCTAGTAACTTTAAATAAATTTTTATAAAAATCAATCATATTTTTTAATCGAAGTACTTTACTTTTATTATAATTAGTTGTTTTGACAAATATAAATGGTATTTCAGACTCTAGTACTTCTTTGTAATATGTATTTCCCTCTTTTATTATATTAATCCCGGAATAATGTAAATGAGATGATGAAAATATTGTAAAAGTAAACTTCTCAGAGTCGAAATTTTTTGCAAAATCAAATGGTCTTGTTAATCCACCCATTGATGGCGGAGTAGCGTAATGGTGAAATATCCATACCTTTTTCTTAGTTTGCATTTAATTAACCTCATTCCCTAGTCAGTTTCGGTATTTTTAATTGAAGTAACAAAATTAAATTCATTATATTTTCTTTCAAGTGAAGATATGTTCTTTTTATAAATCAAGTTACCAAAAAGCTTATTAGTAAGATTAAAGTTCATTTTATCGATTCCAAAATTAAATAATTTTGTCAATAACATTTTTTCATTACGACTTTCAGCTATTTGATTTACTATATTAGAAGTACATACATATTCTTCATTCTGAGGATGGAACGTTCCTGTCTCTTTATTATCAATAAGCAATCTAACAAATTCACTTAAGTTGTCTATATAAATCATACTTCTTTGATTTTCTACTTTGGGAAAGATAGGCGTAATTTTAGCTAATTTGGATAAGCTTTGATAATTCCCTTTACAGCCTTTTCCGTAAATCATCGGCGGTCGAATAACGGCTACTTTAAAATCTTTATCTTCTAAAGGCTGAATTAACTGTTCTGCTTCCAGCTTTGATTTCCCGTAATGGCTTTTCGGATTGGGTTTTGTAGTTTCATCAATCACTCCTGTATCCATGCCATATACACTCATGGAGCTTAAGAAGATAAACTGTCCTACCTTCTCTGCTATTGCTTTCTTTGCGACGTTATAAGCTATGTCCCGATTTACAAGGTAATACGCGCCGGCGTTTCTATCTGTTTCTTTTTGATGCGCAATTCCTGCCGCATGAAAAACAACATCATACTTAGAAAAATCTTCATTCTTCCACTGCTCGCCTCTAACACTTATGGCTTCTACTTTATAATCATCCGGATATTTCGCGAGCCATTCTTTCAGGCTGTTTCCTATATAGCTGTTGGACCCTGTTATGAGAATATTCTTCATTTTGTCAGGCTCTCCTTACTCGTGTTTTCTTCTTCCGATACTTTCACTTTGCCTTCGACAACACCGTCACTTTTTAATACGCTGTTAATCGTCCCCAGAAAACAGCGAATGTCCATGAAAGGCCCCATTTTCTTCACATATTCGCCGTCCAGGCCGGCTTTAATATCAATCGGCAACTCATCGCGTCCGTTGATCTGTGCCCAGCCGGTCAGTCCCGGCGGTACATCGTTGGCACCGTATTTATCCCGCTCTTCAATTAGGTCATACTGATTCCAGAGCGCCGGGCGGGGACCGATGATACTCATGTCGCCTTTGAGGATGTTAATGATCTGCGGGAGTTCGTCCAGGCTTGTTTTACGGAGAAATTTCCCGCTCTTCGTAATGAACGCTTCCGGGTCCTGGAGCATATGGGTTGGCATGTCTTTAGGGGTGTCTGAACGCATCGTTCTGAATTTGAGTATGTAGAAGTGCTCTTTGTGGAGGCCGACCCGCTTTTGTTTAAAAAACACAGGTCCTTTGGAATCTTTCTTAATCATAACGGCAAGCAGTACTATATATGGCCACAGCACGGCCAGCGCACAGAAAGAGAGGCTGACATCAATCAGCCTTTTTATTTTAACGTACATCGGGGTATCCCACTCCTTGGTGATTTTATGTAAGTATTTTTACCTTCTATCATACTTCTATTATTTTCCTTTTATTGTATCTAAACACCAAGCTATTGTCCCATTTACTTCCTATTTATTCAAGACGTATATGAAAATAGGCTGGACTTTTTCACGCAGAGACAACCCGGTCAGGATAGAACGAACTGTTCTCCTGTCCAGGCTGCGTCTTTTTATTAAATCAGGCCGAATCTTCTGCGCTTCTTCCTGCCGACGTGTTCCGGCTTATCAACAAGAACCGTTTCGTTTTCAATCACGGCTCCGGCGTTAGCTTTAAACGTATCTACCGCACTGCGGCCGAATTCTTCTTCTATCATATCATATGCTTCTTTAAGCACGAATGGATTGTTTTGGATGTGGCTCGCACTTGTCGCAATGAAGTGGACCAGGTTTGCCTGCAGTAATGAAAAGCAGAACTGCTGGACGACTTTCCCATGTTCACCTGTAACGGACCCTGCATTCAGCTGAATGAGCGCTCCCTTGGTCGCAAGCGTGTACAGCTGTTCCGGATCGCTGATAAACTCCACGACTTTCTCCGGATTGGCAATGATTGGACGAAATCCCTTCACCTGCAGGTCATAGAACACATTTTTACTAAGCAGCGGTACGGAATGCTCCGGAAATTCCAAAAGCACATAGCGGCTATCGCATAACGGAATAGCGTTGCTTTCCGACAGTTCCGCCATCGTGTCTCCGTTTAGACGGATTTCATGGCCGGCTTTAACGTCCACGTGAATATTCTCCTGCTTCAGGCGCCGGTTCAGCTCTTTCACCTGCTGTTTAATTTCGTCGCCAGTATGGTAGCTTCTTCCGTCGTTGTGGTGAGGGGTCGCTATGATTGTATGAATACCTGACGCTTCTGCCTGCTGAATCAGTGCCACACTCTCTTCGATCGTCTCCGGTCCATTATCCAGCCCGGCCAGTACGTGTGTGTGAATATCAATCATGCGTATGACCCCCTCTAAAGTATAGTATAGATGTGCTATGTCATGATGATCGTGTCCGATTACGTTCTGTATCTATGTTTTATAATATGCATGAAAAATGCTTACTATTCACTATAGTCTACTTTTTACCTATTTTGAAGTGTCTCTTGCACTATCCAGTAACTTTTTATCACGAATACCAGTTACTTAATACCTTCTTTTTTTTCACAAATATAATAGAATATTCAGAAATGAAGTGCCCTATGTCCCGATGGATAAGGATTATTGGATAAGAAAAACCGCCTTTTAAAAAGGCGGTGGAACTCTTATTTCGAAAACCATTTCCTTACGGCATTCAGTCTACTTTCTTTATAAGGCGGGTACATGACCGAAGGAGAAAACGAGCTTTTGTTTTTCAGTATGCTCTTATAGTGGGTAAACGTATCAAAGCTTGCTTTGCCGTGGTAGGCACCGATGCCGGAGTTTCCTACGCCCCCGAACGGGAGGTTAGGATTCGCCAGGTGCAGAATCGTATCGTTTACGCTGCCGCCGCCAAAGGAGAGCGTGTGTAGAATATGCTCCTCTACGGTCGGATTGTTCGTAAACAAATACAGCGCAAGCGGCTTATCGAAGGAGCGGACAATATTCACCGCGTCATGAAGGTTGCGGTATGTGATGATCGGCAAAATCGGACCGAACACTTCCTCCTGCATGACCGCGTCATCCATTGTTACGCCGGTCATGAGCGTCGGCTCGATATATAGATCCGTTTGATCGCTGCGTCCGCCGTACACGACCTTCTCTGGATCCAGCAGCTTCTCGAGGCGCTGCCAGTGCTTGTCATTAACGACACGTCCCAGGTCCGGGCTTGCCTGCGGGTTCTCTCCATAGAAATCGCGGATCTTCGATTTAAGACGGGCAACGAGCGCGGTCTGCATCTCTTCGGAGACGAGAACGTAGTCCGGCGCGATACACGTCTGACCGTTGTTCATGCATTTGCCCCAGATAATTTTCTCGGCTGCTTTATTTAAGTCCGCGTCTTCATCGACAATGGCCGGACTCTTGCCGCCGAGCTCAAGTGTTACCGGCGTGAGATTTTTTGCAGCGGCTTCCATGATAATTTTGCCGACCGGGGTGCTTCCGGTAAAGAACATATAGTCAAACGGCGCGTGGATCAGCGCAGAGGTCGTCTCTTTCTCGCCTTCCACCACGGTAATGTACGCCGGGTCGAAATATTCGGCGATCATCTTTCTAACAACTTCGGCTACGTGCGGCGTAAACTCAGACGGCTTCAGCACGGCAGTGTTGCCGGCGGCCATCGCGCCGAGAAGAGGCTCGATCAGCAGCTGAAATGGATAGTTAAACGGACCAATCACGAGTACGGTACCGTACGGCTCCGGATAGATCATGCTTTTCGAGCCGGTCTGCATAATCGTCCCCTTTACCTTTTTTGGCTCCGCCCATTTTGGCATTTTCTTCTTCATGTCTTTTAAGCTCATCAACAGCACGCCGATTTCGGTCAGGTATGCCTCAAATGCAGGCTTGCCAAGATCTGCTTTCATTGCCTCAATGATCTGGTCCTCATAGGCGTGGATCGCCTGTTCGAGACGATTAAGCTGCTTCAGGCGGAACGCGGTGCTTTTCGTTTCCCCTGTGTAAAAGTAAGCCTGCTGCGCATCCAGAATCGCCTGAACATCGTTTGTTTCCATGGTCTGCATAAATGGCATTCTCCTTTTTTCCTGTTTTTGTATCAGTACCCGAATGAGCCCTCTGTTAAGCGTCGGGACGGCGTTTAAGACACATGATTCCGGCTATTACATAAAGCACGGAGGCAATGATTGATCCGCCTAATGTAGCGAGCAGAAGCCCAGCAGCCATACCGATGAGCCAGTAACCGGATTTTTTTGCACCGGAACCGAGCATGGTAAGCACCATCACTGCCAGCAGTATGGCGACAATGTTGGCGGCAAGCGCCACTATCATCTGCGGGCCAAACGTAAGCTCCTCCGGAAGGTCTGCCTCCACCTCCGCCAGCATCCATTGAAAGCCTAAGGAAAGCACGGCCAGTCCGTGCAGAACTATAGCTATAATAATAAGCGTGCGTTCTATCGTTCGTTTCATGAGCTCCCTCCCCTATTTCCCCCTGTACTATACTGGACGAATAGGGCACCCGGCAAGAGAGCGCTTTCTAAAATAACGCGCTATATAATAGAAGAAACTAGTTTGGAAATATGTAGACTCCTCTTTTTATAACAAAAGGAATAATTATCCAGACTAGAATTCCGATCATTTTTGTCGATATAATTAAATAAGATTTATTTGACGTATAGGATATGGGGCGAAGCATATGACAATGGAATGGGTGTATTCTACAGGAACAGGAATGATGCAGCAGGTGCTGACGCGACCATGGCTGTCTCTTGCAGTTGTACTCTTCCTGACTGCTTTAATCATTACCATGACCATCCTGCTCAGCCGGGAATGGTTTCAGGAACGCCATAAAAAATGGCTGGTGTCGTTTCACGATCTGTACGAACAGTCACTGGACTGGACGTCGGATGCGGCCGCAGTACTTAATCGAAATGGTACGATTATTACGTGGAACCGGGCTGCGGAAGCGCTTTTTGGATATTCTAAAGAAGAAGCGCTTCATCAGAATGCCGCTTTAATTGTCCCCGGGAACCGGCGCGTTATTTCGAATGCTTTAACAGCATTTAAACAGGAGACGCTGCTTCCTCTGCAGGCCAGGCACAAGGACGGCCGCCTGATTGATATACTCATTTCCCTTCAGCCGCGGGAGCATTTCTATACCGTTATCCTCCGGCAGGATCACACGGCATCGATTTCCACAACAGTAGTCCAGCCGGAAGATAAAGATGCCCTTACCGGTCTGCCCAATCGAACCGCACTTCTTACTTACCTTGAAAAGCAGACAGCTGCCGGCTTCTCTTTTTCTGTTTCTTATCTATCGATCGATTCGTTTCCCCGCCTTACCGCAGCGCTCGGGCAGAAACCGTCCGAAACGCTTCTTGTTGATATGATGAACCGCCTTCTGACCGTCATCCCAGCCGGCGGCTTTCTTGCACGCTGGAACGACTGTGATTTTATTTTGGTTCTGCCGGAACAGGATACGAATCTATCCAGCATTTGGGACCAGCTGCGACGAAAGCTGCAGCAGCCTTTTTCGCTGCAGGGCCTGCAGCTCTTCGCGCCCCTTTCTATCGGGGTCTGTTTCTCCCCGGCGGATGGCGAAAGCACGGGAACGCTTCTACAGCATGCCTATGTAGCAAAGCGCCAGGCACAGCGGATAAAAGACACATCCGTATCCTATTTCGACGCAACGATGATGAGTCAGATTGAACGGTTATTTAAATTGGAGGCCGACCTGCCTCTCGCTATGAAGAAAAAGGAACTGGAAATCCATTATCAGCCGCAGATCAATCTGACAGATCGGAAAATTGTCAGTGCGGAGGCTCTTCTCCGCTGGAATCATCCCACACTTGGACCGGTATCACCGATCGAGTTCATCCCTATTGCAGAAGAATCAGAAGCCATTGTGCCGATTGGCTGGTGGGTGATTGAGGAAGTTCTCCGGCAGTTCAATGAACTCAAGCAAGCAGGAACGCCTCTCCAGCTGATTGCAGTGAACGTTTCGCTTGTTCAGCTGAAGCATACGGATTTCCCGGATCATCTCAAAGCTCTTCTGCATCAGTATCAAGTGGATGCAGGCTGCCTTGAGCTTGAGCTCACCGAATCCGTTATGCAGGAAAGCCACCGCCTTGCCGGTGTGCTGAAGAAGCTGCAGAAAATCGGTGTCACTATTGCCCTTGATGATTTCGGCACCGGCTATTCCTCTTTAAGCCGGCTGTACTCTCTGCCGCTTGACCGCCTGAAAATCGATAAGTCATTTATTGATGATATTGCCGTCAGCCCTTCTGCCCTTAACATCGTTAATACGATTATTTACCTGGCCGACCAGACGGGCCTTGAGGTGCTCGCAGAGGGAGTCGAAACGCTCGAGCAGGTACACATACTTAAAGAGCTCAACTGCACGTATTACCAGGGTTATTATTTCTCCCGCCCTTTACCCGCTGATGCACTCAAAGATGCTGTCCAGCATTATCAGATGCCGGACGAGGTGCCGGCAGTGTACAGATAATCGAACAACACAAAAGCCGCTCCCTTGGGAACGGCTTTTTGCGTTTGTGATTCCATTTTAATAAACTATCAGACGGCGACTCCGACAGCTGTTACTCCTGAAATCTTCCTCTCTGGCGGAGAAGCTCACGGTCAAGGTCTTTGTTTTCTTCAAACGCGGCGCGTCCATGCAGCCAGAACAGGTTGTTCACCATCACCAGATGGCCGACCGGCAGGTTCAGCTCGGTTACGCTTTTATCCGCTTCAAGGGAAGCAGACATGTCGCGCAGATATTGGGCTTCTGCGATCGAAGCCGGATTGGCAAACTGATCAATAAAGCAGATGCACGGCTCGCCGTTATGCAGGAAGAACGTCTTGCGGTTAATTTCCTCGCTCACGTTTTTGCTGGCTGGTGATTTGTAGAGAATCTCTTTTTGAGCGAACGGGTGATTCGCGTAATGATCCAGCTCTGCCCAGTCGTCGAGGTGAAGCAGACGGGATTCGCCGCCGACGGCATTTTCTTCATGCATCTTCATCATCAGCAGCCAGTCGGTCTGATCTCCGACAAACGTGCCGTCCGTATGCATGGTAAACAGGCGGTAGGCTTGACGCAGATAGGAGTCACTCGCATCGGTATGCTTCACGGTGAAGCGGGCATAGTATTTACCGGACATCGCATCGAAGTTGCACTCTCCGACCAGATGCGTGAGCGCTGTCGAGAACAGTACAAACTCATCCGTATTCTTACGTTCTTCGTTCAATCCGATTGTAAATCCACCCGTTCTGCGATCCATCAGAATCGACTGCACCGTTTTCGTGAACGCTTCGCCGAGCACTTCCTGCAGAGCATTGGCAGCGATGAAACGCATGTAAGGTACGTATTCGAGCTCCTGCACTTCCACCTGCTTCACTTTATCAAAGAACGCATCCAGGGCTTCTTCTTTAATATCAATATGATACATCCGGTCATTCTGGGGATGCTTCTTAATACTCAGGTGCTTCGTTTCCTGTGAAAAATCGACAACGTTCTTTTCGGTAATACTCATTATAAATTCCTCCTTTAAATTGGGTGATACAAGCCTGACATGTTCCAAAACACACAAAAAGCCAGCCGGTGCACACGTAAAGAAGCTCATGTGAACGGCTGGCTCTAACAGGCGGACCGGCTCTTCCCTTAAAGGAGGAGTCCACGCCTTATTAAACAGCATTATTGGTTTTCATCGTGCACTTACGATTTGCAGAGGATTGCTCCGAAGCAAGGTAAGCGTTACCAATAATATATATGATATTTGGTTTTCTGTCAACTCGGTGTCGTTGATCGTTACTTGGCTTCTCTTTTCTGAAACTCATTGAACTGGGTATATAAATCTTTTAACGCAGCGATAATCGCATTTTTGGCTTTGCCCGAATAGCTGTACTGAATGGCTTTAATCGGCTCTTCGATCCCGTTCTTTAAGCTGTAGCCCCGGAACAGCTGGTTAATAAACGCTCTTCCGTGCTCGGTGGCAAGCGTGCAGGAGCACTGCAGAATCACGCCGTACTGCCTGTCAATTTCAGCGGTAACGGTCAGCGTCTGGAACATGCTCTGGGCGGCCATTCCCTCCGGAAGTCTGGAGTGTCCTGCGATAAAGATAATGTTTTGTCCGTTCATATGTTTCATCCTTCCAGCTGTTATTTAGGCTGGCTGTGCCAGTCTAAGGTGTTCTTTTTTATCGTATGTCTATTCCAGCGGCAGGGCAATGTATTTTTTCAAAAATCGAGCTCTTTCGTTATTTTGGATCCAATACAAACAAATTATAACAAAGTTCATTCATGCAAAACAGAAAAAATACTTTATTTATCAATATTATACTTACTAATTGGATTATTTTGTGATATTATACAATCATATATTGGATCCTATTTACAGATTTTTTAGAGAAAGAAGAGGAAGCTATGGAACGAACTGACATGAAAAATGCGAACAAGACGAGTGAAGATCTGGTAACCGAAACACTTCGTGCTGCAATTCTGGACGGGGAATTTCAGCGCGGCGACCGGATCGTTCAGGAAGACTGGGCCAACCGTCTGCAGGTAAGCCGGATGCCGATCCGCGAAGCATTAAAGCGTCTCGAGTTTGAAGGGCTCGTCAAAAACGAACCCCGGCGCGGTGCGATCGTGTATCCTATCTCCATTAACGACATTGAAGAGATTTACGCTCTGCGCTCGATGAATGAGAGCCTGGCGGTGGAAAAAGCCCTTCCTTATCTGACAGATGAGGACTTCGATGCTATGGAGGATATTCTTACGGAAATGGAGGACATGGCTTTAACAAAAGAGTCGTTTGATCATTATTCTTCCCTCAACCAGCTGTTTCACAAGAAGCTGATGGAGAAATGCCCGTGGAAGCGGGTGCTGCACAACACGGAAATACTGCGGAATCACTACCTGGCCATCAAAAGTCCGATGATTTTGACCCGCTACACCGACAAAGCAAAGATGGAACACCGCCAGATTCTGGCCGCCGCCCGTTCCGGTGAAGTTACGCTTCTCAAAAAAATAGTAGAGTACCATATTGAACGAAATAAGAATGACCTTATTGCCAACATCCAGCTGTAAATCAGGAAGGAGCCGATCATATTGGAAACCGTACAGGTCCGCTATACCGAGCAGCAGCTCCAGCCATTTCTGCAGCAGCTGTTCACTTCTGCCGGGGTTGAGGCAGAATCTGCATCCCTCGTATCCCGTCATTTGGTTACCGCACAGATGCGGGGCGTTACGTCCCATGGTGTGATTCGCACCGGCATTTATATTAAGCGCTTACTTGAGGGCGTCGTCGAGAAAAAAGCCGGATTTACGATAGAAAGGGAAACACCCGTGAGCGCCACCGTGAACGGAGAAAACGGCTTAGGCATTCCTATTGCCTCTGCAAGCATTGAACTTGCCGTACAAAAAGCGAAGCAGTCCGGCGTCGGCATGGTAGCTGTCACAAACTCCAATCACTGCGGGATGCTGGCAGATTATACGAACTACGCCGCCGATCAGGGCTCTATTGCTCTTGCCTTTACAAACTCCCCTTCCGCCGTTGCGCCGTGGGGCGGGCTGGAGAAATATTTCGGCACCAATCCATTTTCCTATGCCGTCCCCCGTAAAGACAAACCGAACATTGTCTTTGATATGGCCACAAGCGCAGTAGCCAAGGGCAAAATTATCGCTGCCAAAAACAACGGCGAATCCATCCCGCTCGGCTGGGCGATCGCAAAAGACGGAGAACCGACTACGGATCCTTCCGAAGCGCTGGACGGACTGCTGCTTCCGGTTGGAGGCCCGAAAGGATACGGCATCGCGTTTCTTGTGGAGATGCTCTCTACGGCGCTGAGCGGTGCTGCCACCGGCCCGCATATGGGCGACCTGTACCATGATTTTGAGAAAAAACAGAACAACGGCCACTTCTTTCTGGCGTTCCGTCCCGACCTTTTTGAGGATATGGACGTGTTCCACGCCCGCATGGACCAGCTCGCTTCCGAAGTCCAGAACGTTTCCACTCAGGAAGGCATTGAGCGCGTGCTTCTCCCCGGCGAACTCGAGTACGCCAAGCTGCAGAGACATAGAGCAGAAGGCGTTGAGCTTTCTCCCGCTCTCGCTGACGAGCTGAAAGAACTGGCACTAGAACTTGGTGTCGAACCACTTGATTAAATCCAGGAGGTGAATGAAAAGCAGCGTCCGATCCGAAATCCCTATTTTTTTACTTAAAAATGATAGCGCTATCAAAAAGGAGAGAACAAATGAAAATAACAAAAGTCGTGACACAATGGGTACAAATTCCACTCGAACGTCCGGTAGGCTTTTCCATCAAAACGCTGACGCACCGCGACCACCTGCTCGTCCGCGTTCATTCCGATGCCGGCGTGGAGGGAATCGGTTTCTGCCTGCAGGATGTAAGCGGAAAAGCCGCCAAAGCCGCGGTTGATGAGCTGCTGGCACCAATGATTATCGGCGAGGATCCCCGTGATATCGCTAAAATCTGGGAAAAGCTGTACTGGCAGACGGTGCGCGCCGGACGACGGGGCAGCCTCATGCATGCCCTGTCAGCTGTAGACATTGCGCTCTGGGATCACCAGGCCAAGCTTGCCGGCATGCCGCTGTACAAGCTGCTTGGGGCCTACCGCGAAGAAGTGCCGTGCTATGCTTCCGGCGGCTACTACTACGATGGGCTTGAGGTCTTCTCTAAGCTCGAAGAGGAAGTCCGCGGCTACGTGAAGCAGGGATTTAAAGCGATGAAAATGAAAGTCGGCCGTCTCTCCTCTGAGGAAGAAGCCGAACGGGTGAAGGTCGTCCGTAACATTATCGGTCCGGACGTAAAGCTGATGATTGACGCCAACGCCTCGTTTCTTGATGTGAATGAATGCCTGAGCTTCTGCCGCAAGGTGGAGCAGTACGACATTGCTTTCTTTGAAGAACCGCTTCCGATCGATATGATGGAAGGCTTTGCCCGCTTAAAGCGCCAGACCTCAATTCCGCTCGCCTCCGGCGAAGTCGGCGCCACCCGCTGGGAGTTCCAGGAGTTCATGCGCCGCGGGACGCTTGATTATGTACAGCCGGATGCCACCCAGTGCGGCGGCGTATCGGAATGGCTGAAAATTGCAGCTCTCGCCGGCGCACAGGGCGCATCGATTGCGCCCCACTATCACTGGGATATTCACATTCATCTCGCCTGCGCAACTAGAGAAGTAACGATTCTCGAGAAGTTTATCGGCACGAACGTGAAAAACTTCGACCTCATTATTAACAACCCGAGAGAAGTGACGCCGCACGGCACGCTCGTACCGCCGGAAGGCGACGGCCTTGGCATCGAATGGAACGAAGAAGCGATCCGTGAATATCTCGTGGATGAAGCAACGATCGAGCACGCCATGAGCACCAGCGTCTAAGCTCAGCTGTCCGGGGCTGTTCTCAATATTCGCTTCGGGCAGGCGCTTTCTGTGGGCGCCGCCTCAGCTCCCAGGGGAAATCACCCTGTGATCTTCAACTGACGCTATTCCCACTAGAGTCGCTGCCCTGCGCTCCAATCACATCATCTTGTTTTACTTTTATAAAAGCAATAAATAACCTCGTCTGTTTTGTACAAAACAGACGAGGTTATTTTTAGTACAGAGTACGGATGAAGGCATGAAAATAACCGGACGTTGACTCAGGCATGGCCTGCCGAAAGCGTACGACCGGTTATGTTTTTTCCCTCGAGATAAGCCTCTCTGCCTGCGTTAATGCACCGGCAGACTCTGCTTCTTCAACAGATCCTCGATTTCCTGCTTCTGCTGCTTCGTGCTGTCGAGGAGCGGCCTGCGTACATATCCGCCTTTGTAGCCCTGCAGGGTGGTTGTATGCTTCAGTCCCGCAATTCCATACGTGTCCGTTACCGCTGTATTGATTGGGAATACGGCCTGGTACAGGTCGCGCGCTTCCTCCACCCGTCCTTCTTTAAATAAAGTAATGATCCGCGTGCATTCGTTCGGATGGCTGTTCGCAAGCGCCATTATGGCTGTATCAATGCCAAGCGCAAGCGCTGGAAACAAAGCAGAGGCGGTGCCGACCATGATCGTGAAATCCTCCGGCAGCTCGCGCTTGAACGTGGCTAACTGCGGCACATTCCCGCTGCTGTCTTTCATGCCGATAATGTTCGGATGACTGCTTAATCGCTTCAGCAGCGACACGCTGACGTTTATATGCGTAAACTTCGGTACGTTGTACACGAGAATCGGAATCTCGCTTTGGTCGGCTACTTCGGTGAAATAGGCGGCCAGCGCTTCGTCTGACATTGCTTTTCCATAGTAGAACGGTGTCAGGATCAGCGCGGCGTGGGCACCGATTTTCGCGGCTTTGTTCGTAAGCGCGATCGTCTCGCGCGTGGATTCCATACCGGTGCCGGCCAATACCGTACGTCCCGGTTTGGCGTGCTCGACGGTTTCTTTAATGAGCGCCAGCTTTTCGTCTTCCGTCAGATAAATCGTTTCACTGTTGGAGCCGAGTGCCAGGTACCCGGACAGATTGTCTTCGTTCCATTTTTGAATATTCTCCCGGTAGCTTTCCAGATCCACGTCTCCGTTTTCTTTAAACGGGGTAATAACCGGAGGAATAACCCCCTGCAGTGTAAAATCCGCCATCTTTACTCCTCCTCTTTTCGTTCTGTTTTATTTCAATATGGTGCGGCAGCCGCCCAGCACCTCGTCTGCGAGACGCAGGGAAAATGTATCCCCGTCAGCGACAGGACCAACGCCTTTTGGCGTGCCTGTAAAAATCAAATCTCCTTCTCCGAGTCCGAAGGAAGCTGCCGTGTAGTCGATAATATGCTGCAGATCAAATATCATCTGCCGGCTGCTGCCGCGCTGGACTTCCGTCCCATTTTTAATCAGCGTAAATTCCATATCTTTCAATGCTTCTACTCCGGGAAAGTCAATAAAAGGAGTCACGGGAGCGGACGCAGGAAATCCTTTCGCCCGCAGCCACGGATGGCCTTTTCTTTCAAGGTGGACTGGACGTCGCGCAGCGTAAAGTCGAGCCCGAGCCCAAGTCCGTCAATCAGCTCGTCGGCACTCATACCTTTTTCGTAGGTTCTGCCGATGCGAATCACCAGCTCCGCTTCAAAATGCACGGCTCCTTGGTTTCCCGGCAGCTGAATCTCCCGGCCGTCCGCTTCCACCCAGGAATGCGTCGGCTTCAGGAAAAGCATTGGTGCTTCCGGCATTGCATTATTTAATTCGGACACGTGCTCGGTATAATTGCGTCCGACGCAGTAAATATTTTTCACGTTTGTCATTGTATCCCTCTTCAGCGTAAATTTTGTTAAATGGCTCCTATGTCACGCAGTGCCGTAATTTCCTTTTCTGAGAGTCCATAATCCTGCAGCACTTCCGAGGTGTGCTCTCCCAGCTGCGGCGGTGCGGTTTCCATCTTCACATTAATGTTCTTGTATTTAATCGGGTTGCGGACGACCTTCATCCGCCCGACAACAGGATGATCCGCTTCCTGCGTCATTTCCCGGGCCTTTACCTGCGGATGGTCAAAGACCTGCTCGACGTTATTTACCGGGCCGCAGGGAATCGCATGCGAGGACAACAGCTCCTCCCATTCGTCCGCTCCCTTTTCGGTAAATACATCTTCGAGAAGGCCGCGGAGCTCTGCCCGGTTGGCAACCCGGTCCCCGTTAGTGGCAAATTTGGCATTGTCTTTCCATTCCGGATGTCCCATTGCGTCAGCCATCCGGTAAAACAGACGGTCATTGCCCGCCGCTACCATAATTGGCTTGTCTTTGCATGGGAACGTTTCGTACGGAGTAATGTTACCGTGCGCGTTGCCGACCCGCTCGGAGACGTGTTCATTCAACAGATAGCTGCTTGCAATGTTGCCGAGCGAGCTTACCTGTACGTCCAGCAGAGACAGATCAATGTGCTCGCCTTCTCCTTCGTTATCGCGGTGGCGGAGCGCAGCCAGCACCCCGATCGCTACATAGTGGGACGTCATAATATCTACGACCGGCGTTCCGACTCTCGTTGCCTCTGCGCCGGGATGCCCGGTGATATCCATTAAACCACCGACGGCCTGAATGACCGGATCATAGCCGGGCAGATCCTTATAAGGGCCCGTCTGGCCGTAGCCGGTGACCGAGCATAGTATAATATCCTCTTTCACGCTTTTCAGCGTTTCGTAGTCGAGGCCGAGGCGCTCGAGCGTCCCCGTTTTGAAATTCTCGATTACGACGTCCGACTCTTTCACGAGCTGCTTGAAAAGCGCGACGCCTTCTGTATTTTTTAAATCAATCGTCATTGATTTCTTATTACGGTTGGCCGCCAGATAATACGTGCTTTCCTCTTCGATAAACGGCCACCAGTGCCTGATGTCATCCGACCCGTTCGGTGCTTCGACCCGAATGACTTCCGCACCCAGGTCAGCAAGCTGCATGGAACCTAAAGGACCTGCCAGCACCCTCGATAAATCGAGAACTTTTATACCTTTCAATGGCTTATTCATTTCCGCATCACTCCACTAAAATAGACTATAGTGCCTTTACGAGTCCGCCATCGACGACGAAGGTCTGGCCGGTAACATACGTATTCGCGCCGGAGCAGAGGAAGACCACCTGCTTGGCGAATTCTTCCGGCTGCCCGTAGCGTCCGATCGGAATCGACTTTTCCGTCGCTTTGCGTACGTCATCGTACGTTTTTCCCTGCTTGTCCGCACGGATAGTATCAAGCTGCGCTACGCGCTCAGTGTCGATACGTCCCGGACCGATGGTATTAATGAGAATATTATCGTCCGCTACTTCCTGAGACAGGCTCTTCGCCAGACCGACAATACCGGCGCGGAACGTGTTGGAGAGAACGAGATTGTCGAGCGTCTGTTTAATGGAGGAGGAGGCAAAATTAATAATCCGGCCGCTCTTCTGGCTGCGCATATGCGGCAGTACTTCGCGGATCAGGCGGACAAAGCTCAGCAGATTTAAATGAAAAGCCGCCTCCCACGCCTCATCTTCGAATGCTTCAAACGTGCCGGCCGGCGGCCCGCCTGCATTGTTCACAAGTACGTCCACCGTGCCATGCAGCTCCACTGCTTTTTCTACGAGTGCTTTAATCGAAGCGGCATCGGTAATATCGCACACCTGATAATGAACGTTCTGGTTATTTGTTTCCTTTTTGATTTCTTCGACCGCTTTCTGAAGCTGTTCTTCATTCCGGCTTGATATCAGTACGTTTGCGCCTTCGCGCGCGAATTCCAATGCCGATGCTTTGCCGAGCCCTTTGCTTGAAGCGGTAACAACAACTGATTTGTTTTGTAAATGCAGATCCATAGAAACATCTCTCCTCTAGTATGATGATTACTGTTTTTTTAAATCTTTAACTTTATTCGTAAGCGACGTAAATCCTTCGATCCGGCACTCCACTTCATCGCCGTCCTGAATATGAATCGCTCCGGGTGTACCGGTGGAAATAATGTCGCCCGGCTTGAGTGTCATGACTTTGGAATGAAATGACACCAGATTCCAGGGGGTAAACGTCATGTTGGAGACGACGTTCTCACGGTGAACGCTGCCGTTAATAACGGTTGCTACTTTCAGGTCGTCGACGTTGTCCACTTCATCGACCGTCACCAGCTCCGGTCCAACGCTGAAAAACGTATCAAAGCTTTTGGAGCGGGTTAAGTAGCGCGGGTTTTTCTCCAGAATGTCTTCTGCCGTCATATCAATAATCATCGTATAGCCGGCTACGTAATCGATCGCCTCGGCTTCGGATACGTCTTTGCACGTCTTTCCTATAACGATGCCGAGCTCTGATTCCGCGGTCGTCCGTTCGGACTGATGCGGGATTTCTATCGTGTCGCCCGGACCGATAATTGAGGTGATCGGCTTCATAAAGCTTGCCGGCTCCGTGCTCGGGGCTTTTTCTTTTAAATCCGCGGCGTGGTCCTGATAGTTCAGGCCAATGCCCCAGATTTTACCGGGTGTTCGGAGCAGCGGGCTGTACGTATCGGACGCCGGCTGCGCTAATGCCTCCAGCTCCTGTGGATTCGACTGCACCCAGTCGCGGAGTTCCGTCATTTTTTCGGAAACAATCAGATCTTCCACCCTGGTTGGAAAGAACGTCTGGTGTGTCTCGTTAATGTCCTCTATTTTGACCTGCTTGCCTTCTTTTAATACGATAACGCCTTTGTCGGTATCATTTTCGCGAATCGAAGCGGTTCTCATTACAGCGGTCACGTCCTTTCTCATTTCCTTATGGCCGAAGCAGGCGGCGGGAGAGCCTGCCTTCGTCTGTAAAACTAAGCGTAAAGTGCTCTCCTGTATCAAAGCTTAACCGCTGGCTCTCCATTTCCTGAAGCACGGCCGGGCTGACATACAGCCGGTGCAGGTGAAGCGTATTCGGGACTTGAATGTATTTTAGTGTATCGGTATCTTCTGCGCTCAGGCTGTTCAGGGCGGTTTCAACGGCTTTCTGTTCCGTCTCATAAATAAATGGAATCATCGCCCGGCGCAGATAGGTGCTCGTCAATGCGTTCGTGTAGGTGGTGTGCCGGTCGATCGTGTCAAACAGCGCCTGAGTAATAAAATCGACGAGTCCGACGCCCTGGGCGTTGCCGAAGGATTCCTTTGAAAGCTCGAGCGCGGCGATCCGCCTGATAACAGGCGATACCGGTTCCGGTACTCCATCAATCCGCCAGCGTCCGATAATATTGGGATCCATTCCGGTACCGCTGTAGTTTTTGCCCATTTCCTCCACGATCAGCACGTCCAGCTCTTTGACCGGAAGCGAAGGCATCAGCTGTTTCGACAGTTTCAGCAGCTCCGCTTCTTCCTCAAACCACTGTTCCTTTCGCACCGCTTCAATGATGGCTGTCTGGTCAAACGCATTTTCCACAATGCCGATGCCCATGATCGGCGGCGCCTTCTCCAGGCATGTCCGGCAGATATCTTTTATATTTCCTTCCATCTGCAGAGAGCCGTGGCTGTGGATAAAGGCAGCCCCTTTTATTTTCCCCAGGCCGATGGCCACCATTTTGCTTAGTCCGCTTTCCACGCTGCCGCGGAACGCGGTGTGGGCCTTAATTCGGTTGATAGCAATAATGCCATCAGCCTGATAGGCGTTTTTGTCCATATAGGCGGGAATGCCGTTTGCGGTATCCGCCACATGTGCCACTTCCATTGAAGAGAGAATCTCCGCGCCGGACGTTTCTTCGGTGATGCCTAAATGCTCGAGCACGCTCCGCTGCCCTTCCGCGGTGGCGCCGCCGTGGCTTCCCATCGCCGGCACCAGAAACGGCACACAGCCAAACTGCTTTACTGTTTCAACCGTGTACGCCAGCATTCGGTCGATTCCATATATCCCCCGGCTTCCCGCCGTAATAGCAATCCGGCTTCCGGCCGGAAACTGCTGTTCCTGCAGGTGAACGCCGACTTCTTCTTTTACAGCTGCTTCGATATCCTCGAGGCGCTGCTCCGGAAACTGCTGGGTGATTTCAATTAGTTCCATAGCCTGCCGCCTCCCTTTCTGCCTGCAGCCCGAGAATATGCTGAACGCTCGCATCCGCTGCCGTCAGCACCGGCGTATTTCCGGCAGGTATGTGCCGGGCAGTATGCGTCATGCTGTATTGAGAAAGAACGATCACATCGACCTCTCCCTGCACATCCTGCACCATTTGATAAATGCGCGCGTCATGTCCTGCCTTGTCTCCGCGGGCGAGACAGTCCATCGCTTCGGTATCAAGCTTTGTGTGAATCACCACGTCCGGAGCGAGGCTTTTTAAGTAACGTTCCAGCGGCGGCGGTGTTTCTGCGACGGTGGAAATTAATCCTACCCGCGGGTACGCTGCCGCCTGTTTCATGACGCCCTCATCAGAGCGCAGCACCGGAACCGTAGTAAGCGGCTGAATCAGGTCGCGTGCTTCGTTAAACGCCGAGCACGTCAGCAGAATCACATCCGCCTCTTCTTCTTCCGCGCGGCGGCAGAACTCCACAAACCGGAACAAAATAGAAGAAGAGAGCGTCTGCTGTTTTTTTAACAGTGATAACAATGTTGTATCCATCATATGATGAAGCTCCACTTCCTCCGGCACTGCCTGAAAGGCGTCTTCAATAGGCTGCAGCGACGATTTCAGCGCATGCACGCATACGACTTTCATGGGGCACCCCCCTTTCGGTTACATAGTCAGATAGCTGATTCCATAAATAACAACGGAGACGAGTGCGCCGGTGACGAGTACATAAGGCGCGTTCCACATCCCGACTTTGAACGGTGAGCGGTGCAGCAGCGTGCCAAGCGTTAAATTCAGCGCTGCCACCGGCGATACAACGGTTGATAATGACCAGCCGGCCATTAAAGCGAGCGCAAAGGCTTCTACGCTTATCATCAGATCAGCCGTCGACACGCTGGCTCCGATTAAGGAAACGGTCAGAATCTGGTGAATACCGCCCGCACCGAGCAGCACAATCACTCCAATCGTCACGACAATGACGAGCAGCGGAGACAGCTGGTTGAGTGACGCAAAAAATGATGCGATAAACGGCGAGACCGGCGTGGTTTCCACCATTTTGGCGAAAAAAGCCGCCGCGATGAAGAGCACCGCTTCATTATGAATATTCGGAAGTATCGTGTTTTTATAATGCTGCAGCGAATGGCCGAATGCTTTTACTCTGTTAATGCATATAGACCACATGATCGGGTACGCAATCGCAATCACGCTGATCAAAACGACCAGATTAATATCCAGCAGCCGCTCGAGAATGAAAATACCGGCAAACATTCCGGCGAATACAACTAAAAGCTCCAGCCCTTTACCGGCGGTAACCGGATAGGCCTTGGCTTCGAGTTCTTTGTCCACCGCTGCCGCCGTTTCTTCCGGTTTCGGCGGCTGTTTGATAATCATCAAAATCGAAACGGCGGTACCAATGAATACAAGCAGCAGCCCCCAGAAAATAAAGGGAAAGATAGGCAGCCCGAGCATGCTCAGCACGATGGCCACGCCGGCAAAGTAAGGCGACCAGCACATCGCAAGCGTAAATCCCTGCGATACCGCTTTTGTATAAAATTTAGGATCCTTTTCAATTTCACTGTGAAACAATTCGAAGGAGATACGCACCGAGCCCAGATTCATAAAAGAGGAAAGCACGCTTGTTAAAATAACAATGTTCGAAAATATTTTCACCGGCGTTTTTAAAAACCGATGAACGATAAGCGAAATGTATTCTACATAGCCGCCGTTTTTTAACGGATAGGCAAATAAAGGCACAGATACAAACAGCGCCACCAACGGCAGATTCTCGATCAGCGATTCCCGCCAGTACGTGAATCCGAGATCCTGAGCGAAAAATACAATGTGGCCCGTGATAAGCAGAATGCTCGTCATGATTTTAGGAAAAAATGCCATAAAGGGCAGTGAATAAAGGATCAGCCCTCCGGTCAAAATCATCAGCACCTGTTCTCCCGGCCAGCCGGTGAAGCTGAAAACAATAAAAAGTATAGTCAGCGTCAGCAGCAGATATCCTCTGGAAATCGATACCCGTGCCGGCCACTTGTTTACTGTTTCCATCAGCCTCCCCTCGTTTTCTCCTCCTGTATGACTCTGCCATTCTCGGTTTCAGCCGTGGAACGCAGGGCCGGAGGCATTAAAAAATCAAAGTCGCAGCCTTGATCGGCCTGGAGCACGTGCTCCTGAAACAGCTTTTTGTAGCCCCGCTCTGCCCCGACCTGCGGAGGGACGAACTGCTCACGTCTCCGGCTCAGCTCGGCTTCGTCTACGAGAAGCTCAAGCTCGCGCGCTTCCACATCAAGCCGGATCGTATCACCGTTTTCTACGAGCGCAAATGGACCGCCGACGGCTGATTCCGGTGACACATGCAGTACAATCGTTCCAAAGGCAGTTCCGCTCATCCGGCAGTCCGAGATGCGGACCATGTCCCGCACGCCCTGCTCAAGCAGCTTTTTCGGAATTGGCAGCATGCCCGCTTCCGGCATGCCCGGGGCTCCGCGCGGACCGGTATTTTTCAATACGAGAATATCTTCTGCTTCAACATCCAGATCTGGATCATTTACTTTCTGTTCCATATCCGCCGTCGATTCAAATACAACCGCCCGGCCTTCATGCTTGAAAAGCGATGCCGAAGCGGCTTTGGGCTTGATCAGCGCGCCGTTAGGGGCAATATTTCCCGTCAGCACAGCGATTCCATCTCCTTCATGAAGAGGATCGGAGAGCGGGCTTATTACGTGGCGGTAATTCGGAGATACCGTTATATCTGCAAGGTTTTCCTTCAGCGTCCGGCCGGTAACCGTGAGCACATCCGTATGCAGATAGGTTTCCAGCTCTTTCATCACCGCCCGGGCACCGCCGGCGTGGCTGAATTCCTTCATCTGGTATTCGCCTGCCGGACGGAGGTTCGCGATAAACGGCGTATCTTTTCCAAGTGTATCAAACCGGGAGAGCGGCAGTTTGATGCCGAGCCTGCCGGCAATCGCAGTCAGATGGATCACTGCATTTGTCGACCCGCCGACGGCCATAATCATCCGAATTGCGTTGTCGAACGCTTTTTCCGTCATAATGTCGGATGGGACAATATCCTCTTCTACCAGTTTCACGATCTGCTTACCCGCTTCCTGCGCCTCCGCCAGCTTTCTATTGTCGGTTGCAAGCGTCGCCGCGCCGCCGGGCAGCATCATGCCGAGCGCTTCGGAGACGACTGCCATCGTACTCGCACTTCCCATTACCATACAGTGACCGGCGGAAGGAGCCAGTGCCTGATTAATGTCATCGAGCTCTTCTTCCGAGACGCTTCCGCTTCGATACTCCTGCCAGAAATAACGGCAGTCCGAACAGGCGCCGAGCGTCTTTCCTTCGTATTCTCCGTTATCCATTCCGCCGCCGGTAATCATAATGGAAGGGATATCAGCACTTGCCGCTCCCATCAGCTGGGCGGGCGTCATTTTGTCGCAGCCTCCGATTAATATGACACCGTCCAACGGCTGGGCGCTGATCATTTCCTCTGTGTCCATCGCAGCCAGGTTCCGAAACATCATCGTAGTCGGACTCGTAAAGCTCTCGCCAAGCGAGATCGTTGGAAACTCCAGCGGAATGCCGCCGCCCATCAATACTCCCCGCTTTACGGCTTCGATAATGGGACCAAAATGGGTATGGCATCGATTCACCTCGCTCTGTGTGTTGCAGATGCCGATCGTCGGCTTTTCCCAGTCTTTTTTCGTATGGCCCATATGGCGGGCGAACGCCTGCCTTAGAAATACGCTGAATCCTTCATCTCCATATGAAGCGGTTTGTTTTCTGTCTTTTGCCATAAGCGTGCATCCTCTCTGTTACATTGACTTGCTGCGTGACAGCTCGATGATTCCTTCGGTTACCTTCGTTCCGTCTTCCTTCGATACTTTCAACGTAAATAATTTCTCTTCTTCTGTTTCTGCCGGCATCCATTCTATAAATAATGCTTCCTCAAGGAATACTTTGCCGGTGAACCGCGTTTGAAAATACGACACGTGCCAGCCGTTCTCCAGGAGCGGAATAAAAGGAATAGACGTGCACGCCATCGTCAGGAGACCATGCACGATGACGCCGGGCAGGCCGTTTGCTCTGGCCTGCTCCTCATCTATGTGGATTCCATTTAAATCACCGGAAGCCCGGGCATAGGCCTGTACCTGTTTCTTAGTAAAGCCGGGCACTTTCATACAATGCTCATCGATGCTCGTACTATTCATTCCGGCACTCCTTCCACGTGACGCCCGGCTGTTTTCCAGACGAGGACACGTTTTGAAATAAACACGGTATCAGCGGCGCTGTCTTTCCCGATCTGTGTCAGGTAAATGAATGCCATTTTCCCGCTTTTTCCATTTTTACGGACGACCTTTTCTATTTGCTGCGAACACTGCAGTATTTCGTCCACTGCGAGCGGCCTGCGGTATTCGTATTCCTGCTCGGCGTGAATCATGCCGGCATCCGGCCAGGTCAGCCCCTGAATTTCCCCAAATGAAAAACGAACGCACAAATGTCGGCGGGACATGACCTGCTGCTTTGTCGTAAAAACCAAGGGCCTGCTTAAATTGTTCTACTTTTTCATTAGACACCTTATTTTCAACTATTGTTGAGGGTACGTTCAGAAAATCTTCCCAATACATGACGAGCTTCATCCTTTCTGCCGTATAAAAAAAGGAAAAGGCTGTCAGCAGCAACAGCCTTCACTTCATTGGAACAAATGTCCTGTATTAGTCAAGAAGACCTTCTTCCTCATAATATTGTTCTGCACCCGGATGGAATGGAATGTCCCCGGATCCTTCGTCAAAATTTTCTATTTCAAACTGCTGGAACGTCTCGTGGCTGGAATGCAGGTCTTCAATGTTTTCCCACATAGCTTTCGTAATATCGTAGGCTACTTCATCGGACATGGAAGCATCCGCTACAATAAAGTTCTGCATCGCTGTGGTATGCACGTCTTCTTCCTGGCCTTCATAGGTTCCGGCTGGAATGGTTTCATCAATATAGAAGTCATACTCATCCAGCATTTCCTGACGCTGTTCATCGTCAATGCTTGTCAACACACCGTTAGCTGTGCTGATCATTTCGCTTACAGCCGAAGTCGGCACACCACCGTTAATGTTAGCCCCGACCACCTGATTGTTTCTCATCAAATCCGTGGCTTCCGGGAACGCACCGAAGTTGGCATTAATATCATCAAACGTCAGATCATACGCCCCGAGAATATGCTGGGACGCAATTTCCGTTCCACTGCCTGTTGCTCCCGGTGCAAAGTTTTCGCCTTCAATATCAGCGATCGATTCAATCCCTGCATTTTCACGCATTACGACATGATTGTAGTTCGGGTAGACACCGGCAAGAATGCGTACATCTTCGTACTGCTCTCCTTCAAATCCATTTTCGCCCTCATAGGCATCCTGGAGGATGTTACCCATTACAAATCCGGCATCTGCTTCCCCCTGCGCCATAAAAATCATATTCTGCACGCTTCCATTGGAAGACTGTGACGATGAGGATACGCCGTCCACTTCATTGGACCAGAAATTAGCAAGCGTTGCTCCAAGCGGGTAATACAGACCGGTCTCACTGGCTGTCGCCAGGTTGATGTGCGTATCTCCTTCTTCGCCTTCATTGTTTGCTTCCCCGTCTCCGCCATCGAGACCGCCTTCACCGGACGCGTCGTTTCCGCCCGCTTCTTCTTCCCCGCCGCCGTTGCCGGACTCTTCTCCTCCGCCGCCTCCGCAGCCTGCTATTAACGCCAGTCCTACTGCCATGGTTACTGCTGGAAATACTCTCTTCGTAGACATCTTTTTCATCATAAAACTCCCCTTTTTCTTTATAATGTTGTGAAACTTAAAGATTTACTCTTTCACTGCCTGACACAGGATCTGCTGACTCTTTCGGCTGTTTCGCCTGGATCGGCTTCACTTTCTGCCAAACCATAATACCAATAAGCAGGGCAATACCTACCAGGTCCCATATAAACGTTGGCTCCACAAGAAGGAAAGCGCTGACAAAAAGAATGAGACGCTGTATGACACCAGCTCTGGTCAGCAACCAGCCCTGCAGGCCTGCCGCCAAAGCGATAACACCAATCGTTGCTGTAACTGCGGCGAGAATACTTGCCGAGTAGCTGGCGCCGTCAAACAGCAGCACCGGATTGAATAGGAAGAAGAACGGAATGATAAAGCCGGTTATTCCGATTCTGACTGCCGTGAGCGATACTTTGTTCGGTGAAGCGTTGGCTATACCTGCAGCCGCATAGGAAGCAAGCGCCACAGGCGGTGTGATATTTGATAATGCTGCGAAGAAGAAAGCAAACATATGCGCAACAAGTACCGAAGCACCCAGTTCCACAAGAAGCGGTGCTGACACGGTCGCTACGATAATGTACGCCGCTGTGGCGGGCACGCCCATTCCCATAATAATGCTGATCACCATCGTGAAAATACCGGCGATCAACAGGCTGTCTCCTGCGAGATTCAGTATGTTATTTCCAACCACCAGGCCGAGACTTGTAAGAGTTACCGTTCCTACAATAATACCAACAATCGCCGTTGCGACACCTACTGCTACAGCCGCCTTACAGCCATCTTCAATCGATTGGATAATTAATTTAAAACTCATTCTGGTCGATTTTCTAAACGCACTGACCAGAACAGTGGCAAACAGTGCAAATACCGCGGCATACGTTGGCGTTGTACCAATAACCAGTAAGTAGACTAAAACAGCCAGCGGTACAATTAAGTGTCCTTTGCTTTTCAATACGCCTATGGCGGAAGGAATATTTTCTTTGCTTATCCCGGACAATCCCAGGTTTTTCGCTTCAAAGTGAACGACCATAAATACGGTGACGAAATACAGCAGGGCCGGAATGACAGCGGCGAGCATAATCGTTGTATAAGGTACACCAATAAACTCTGCCATAATAAAGCCGGCTGCCCCCATAACAGGCGGTGCGAACAATCCACCGGTGGAAGCAACAGCTTCCACCGCGCCGGCGAAATGTTTTTTGTAGCCTGTTTTTTTCATCAGCGGAATGGTGACGGTACCGGTCGTTACGACGTTTCCAATCGCACTTCCGTTTACCATGCCCATCAGACCGCTTCCGAGGACGGCTACTTTTGCCGGGCCGCCGGCGGTACTCCCCGCTATAGTAAGGGCCAGATTGTTAACGAAATCGGTAAAGCCGCTGTTTTTCAAAAAGGCTCCAAACAGTACGAACATAAACACAAAGGTGGTGAACACGCCGAGTGCAATACCGAAGATTCCCTGGGCGCCCCAGAACATGGTGTCAATTGTTCTTGTGATCGTAAAGCCGCCGTGGCTGAATGTCCCCGGCATGTACGGTCCTGCGAAGATATATGTGAGGAAAACCGCTGCGATGATGGAGAGCGTGTTTCCAACAACACGTCTGCTGGCTTCGAATAGAAACAGTGTTCCAACGGCTCCCATAATAAAGTTCCAGTCTGTCCGGTGGAAGCCTCCCCATTCTCTGGCAAACGTTTCATAAATAGAGACGAAATAAATGACGGCGGTTACAGAACCAATAATACAAATGAAGTCCCAGACCGTGGGCAGCCTTCGCGCTCCCCTGCTTTTCTTTGAGGCGGGAAACAGCAGAAAAGCCATTAGGAAAAGAAAGCCAAGCGTATAGGCTCTAAGAATAAGAGCCTCCATGGCTCCGAAGCTGTTGAAATATACGAGCATGAATGCCCAGGCGATACAAATGGCGGTAATCACCCACTTCATAAAGCCGGTATAGCTTCTCATCTTGCCTTCTTCATCCAGAATTTCCTTCTGCTTATGCTGCTCCTCTTCCATTGCTGCTGTACTTTTATCACTCATGTTCATGTCCCCCTTTCGATTGTGATTTATTTTATTCGAACGGCCATGCGGGCAGTGTTTTACGTAACGGTTTGTCTTCGTTGTACCCTAAGGCGTAGCGTGCCTGCATCACTGTATGAATTTCCCGTGTACCTTCATAAATCACAGGAGCTTTGGAATTCCGCAGGTACCGCTCCACCGGATATTCGTTGGAATAGCCGTAGGCTCCGAAAATCTGAACCGCGTCATTTGCGGCTTCGTTGGCAAAATTACAGGACTGCCATTTGGCCATCGAGGTTTCCCTTGTATTCCGCTTCCCTTCGTTTTTCAGGCTGCCTGCTTTAAATACGAGTGCGCGGCTCATCTGCAGGCCGGCTTCCATATTCGCAATCATCTGCTGAACGAGCTGATGTTTTCCGATTTCTTTGCCGAACGTTTTTCGTTCATGGCAGTAGTTTACGCTTGCTTCAAGTGACGCCATAAGAAGACCGCATGCACCTGCCGCTACAGTGAATCGGCCGTTGTCGAGAGCGCTCATCGCTATTTTGAATCCTTCGCCTTCTTCTCCGATCAGGTTTTCTTTCGGTACTTTAATATCCTCAAAGAATATTTCACCGGTGTTTCCGGCACGGATACCGAGCTTTCCTTTAATCGCTTTGGAAGAAAAACCATCCATGTTCCGATCGATAACAAATGCCGATAATCCTTTGTGGCCGGCGCTCTTATCCGTGTAGGCAAATACGAGAAAATGATCGGCGTAATCACATAAAGAAATCCATGTTTTCGATCCGTTTAAAATGTAGGAATCGCCGTCTTTCACGGCAGTGGAGTTCATCGCCGCTACGTCTGAGCCGGCATTGGGTTCCGTTAAGCCGAATGCTGCGATTTTTTCGCCTTTGGCCTGCGGTGTAAGTATTCGTTCCTTTTGTTCTTCTGTTCCCCATTGGAGAAGGGTCATGCTGTTTAATCCGGTATGCACAGAAACAGCGGTCCGATAGGCGGTATCTCCGCGTTCCAGCTCTTCACAGGCAATGGCAAGCGTATTGTAGTCCATGCCGCTGCCGCCGTATTTTTCCGGGATGCAGATGCCCATCATCCCGAGTCCGGAAAGCTTTTCCAGAATTGCCGGCTGGAATTCCCCTTTTTCATCCCACTGCTGGATATAGACAAAATATCCCGAAGCATGTTTACCATTACCTGTTCGTCTGAGTAGTTAAAATCCATCAAATCGCTCCCCGTAATCGTATTAGTAAAGCGCTTACATATTTTAGGTAAAAAGAAAACGCCGGTCCTCTCCTGGTTACTCCATGCAGAAAAATCGTGCAGGAAGACAGAGCGGACTGGCGTTTGGATCCGAGATTCACTTCCGGCAAAAGAAGCGAGTCGAAACTTAACAATCCATAATCATCTTTAATAGTTATAATGATAGTCAATACAGCTTTACATGTCAATTGAATTTGAATACTCTTTCTTTTTTAAATCACACATTGGATCCAATCCAGCCATTAGGCGTCTTTTGGCACCGGTCCGGCTTCCATGAGAAGTTCCACTAAATGCACAGCCCGCTGTCGTGCCTGCCCGCTCGGCTCCGTACTTCATCTGCAGCAGGCAGCCGGGATTGGTCGTGACAATCGTGGACGTCTTTGTGCTGCCGGCATCTTTCATTTTCATGTCAAGAATCTTCATGGATGATTCATGCTGCACAAGATTATAGACACCTGCCGATCCGCAGCAGAAGTTGGGATCGTTCATCTCCTCCAGCTCAACGCCGGGAATCGCCTGCATGAGCGAACGCGGCGCGGCGGTGACACGCTGCACGTTCGTCATATGGCAGGACGGCTGGTAGGTCACACGTTCTTCTACCGGTTTCGTAAAACGAAGGCTGTCGAGCTCCGCCAGCACCTGGGTAATGTCTTTTACCTTTTCCTTGAATGCTGTGGCACGTTCATGCCATACGGTTCCCTCTTCAAAGAGATGATCGTAGCGGACCATCTGTGCGCCGCAGCCGCCGGCGTTGTTTACAATGTAATCTACCTCCAGCTCCTCAAGCATTTGAATGTTCTGTTTCGCCAGTTCCACCGCTTTATCATGCCTGCCTGAATGCGCATGGAGCGCACCGCAGCACGTCTGCTCTTCCGGCACGACAACACCGGCTCCGGCTATCGCCAGCAGCTCCATCGACTGCTCGTTGATGGTAAAGAACATGCTGTCCATTACACAGCCGGTAAAAAACGCAACCCGTGCTTTTTCGGGCTGCTGCGCCGGACGGTAAACCGGACGCGCGCTGCGCTCTTTCGGAGACGGCTGGGGCGGCAGTACCTTTTCAAATTCTCCCATCGCAAGCGGCGCCAGCGTGGAGAGCCGCAGCTTCTGCGCTGCCTTCTGCAGACCGGTTTTCTGGTACAGCCAGGTCAGGTTGCCAACTGTATTCATTCCGCCTGTTGAAGGGATCAGCGTATCGAGCAGAGAATGCTCCAGTGTCCGCTGCAGCACGGGCTTTTGTTTATTGTCTTCAATCACCCGTTTTGCGCCTTCCAGCATCTGGTCATACTGCACGTTGGTCGGGCAGACGGGCATGCACGCCATACAGCCGAGGCACTTGCCGACCGGTTCCTCGAGCTCCTCGAGACCGATCTTCCCTTCTGCCGCCAGCTTCATGAGCTGGATCCGGCCGCGCGGCGAATGCTTTTCCGTTTCCATCGTTTCGTACGTCGGACACGCAGGCAGGCAGTAGCCGCACTGCACGCAGTCAAAGGACTTCTCGTAGTTCATTCTCTCTTTCAGCGTACCTGGGTTACTCATCCGTTAACACCAGCCTCTGCCCGGGTTCGGCGAATATTTTGCCCGGATTCATAATCCCGTTCGGATCCCAGGCGTCTTTAATGCGCCGCATCATGTCAACACCGACCGCCCCGAGCTCTTGTTCCATAAACGAAGATTTCATCGTGCCGATGCCATGCTCCCCGGAGAGCGTCCCCCCGAGAGCTATCGCCGCTTCGAAAATCTCCCCGACCGCCTGCTCCACCCGCTTCATTTCTTCCTGATCACGTTTATCACAGAGAATATTCGGATGCAGGTTGCCGTCACCGGCATGACCGAAGACGACGAGCGACACGTTATATTTCTCCTTGATTTCGGCAAGACGCGCGGTCATTTCGGGGATCCGGCTTCTTGGGACCGTTGCATCCTCCGATACTTTCGTCGGCTTAATTTTGGCAATCGCCGGCGACACCATTTTTCTTGCTTTCCAGATGGCGGCCGCAGCGGCCGGAGTTTCCGGCTCAATCACCTGCAGGGCATCAAGCTCTTTCATAATCGCACTCACCTGCCTGGCTTCCACCTGAATAGAAGGCTCATTTCCGTCCAGCTCAATCATGACAATCGCCGCTGCATCTGTCGGCAGACCGGACGGCTGATAGGCTTCCACCGCCTGCGCACAGGCCTGATCGATAAATTCCATTTTTGCAGGCAGAATGCCGGAGGTGAGCGTTTTGGAGATCGCTTCTCCGGCCGTTTCCATTGAGGCAAACGATGCCATAATTGTCTGTACGGCCGGCGGCTTTGGAATCAGCTTAAGCGTTGCTGCTGTAATCACCCCGAGCAGACCTTCCGATCCGACAATCAGCTTAGTCAGGTCAAAACCGGTGACATTTTTGATCGTACTGCCGCCGGTCTGCATGACTTTCCCTTCCGGGGTCACGACTTCGAGCCCAATAACATAATCTTTTGTTACCCCGTACTTCAAGCCGCGCGGACCTCCTGAATTCTCGGCCAGGTTGCCGCCGATCGTGGAGACATGCGCACTGCTTGGATCAGGGGGATACATCAGCCCGTGTTTTTCAGCTGCCGCATGAATAGCCGAGGTAAGGGTTCCCGGCGAGACACGGGCCGTTAGGTCGCCAGGTGTCACTTCGACAGAAGACGGCCACTGGCTCATATCAAGCACAATGCCTCCCTTTACCGGAAGCGGCCCGCCGCTCAGACACGTTCCCTGTCCGCGCGGCGTGACCGGGACACGATACGAATTCGCCGTCTCCAAAACCGCGACTACTTCTTCGGTACTGCGTACCTGTACGACCGCCTCCGGCAGAAATTCCCCGAACGAACCGTCGTAGCTGTAGCTGTGCCGATCGGCCGTGCCGGTCTGAACACGATTCTTATCAATCCGCTGCTGCAGCGCTGTGATCCATTGCGCTTCCATAGCCTGTCCTCCTTCGTTCTTCGTCAAGTCGTCTCACGATTTCTTTACCAATTTCCAGACTTGCGGTTGCGGCCGGCGACGGGGCGTTGCAGACGTGCAGACTGTTGCGGCCCGGCACAATGTAGAAATCATCGACCATTTTTCCGTCTACGCTCAACGCCTGTGCACGGACTCCTCTTGGCCCCGGCACTAAATCCTCGGCCCGTACTTCGGGCAGAAGCTTCTGCAGGTTCTTCACAAATCTCTTCTTGTTCACCGAACGGATCATTTCTCCGGTCCCTTCTTTCAAATACGGACGCGCCAGCTTCCAGAAGCCTTTATAGAGCAGTACTTCGGACAAGTCCTTCCAGTTAATGTCGCTTTTCTTGTAGCCCTCACGCTTAAATCCGAGCACCGCGTTCGGTCCGGCATCAACATTGCCGTCAATCATGCGGGTAAAGTGAGCTCCCAGAAATGGAAAATCCGGATTAGGCACCGGGTAGATCAAATTGCGCACCAGATGGCGGCTCGATTCCACAAACTTGTAGTACTCTCCGCGGAACGGCACAATTTTCACATCCAGATGATAGCCCGCAAGCTTAGCCATACGGTCGCTCTGCAGGCCGGCGCAGTTGATTAAGTACTTCCCTTCGACCCGCCCTTTGTCAGTATCAACGGTAACGCCTGCATCATGCTCCTTGATTCCCGTTACCGCCGTTCCGCTTTTCACTTCGGCTCCTGCTGCCTGAACGAGTTCCGCAAGCTTGTTTGATACCTGCTTGTAGTTAATGATACCGGCGGTCGGCACGTGAATGGCGGCAATCCCGTTGACGTGGGGTTCTTTTTCATGAAGCTCTTCCTTATTAAGTCTGCTGATATTCAGTCCGTTTTCGAGGCCGCGCTCGTATAGATCGTTTAGGAACGGCAGCTCCTTTTCTTCCGATGCGACGATGACTTTGCCGCAGATATCGACATCAATACCGTGCTCTTCAGCGAAGATACGCATCGATTCATTACCCGATTTAGCGAGCCTTGCTTTTAAACTGCCCGGCTTGTAGTAGATGCCGGAGTGAATCACCCCGCTGTTATTTCCGGTCTGGTGCGAGGCGACCTGCTGCTCCTTTTCCAAAATAATGATCGAGGCTTCCGGTTTCTGCTTCGTTAACGCGTAGGCGGTCGATAATCCGACAATGCCTCCGCCGATAATAATATAATCTGCCATACTGTTTCCTCCTTTAATGGTCTACTCTCGTGTCTCCCAGTTTGCGCCGGGCATTCTCAAGATGGGTCCGCATCGCCGTGCGGGCCGCTTCCGGATCGCGCCTGCAGAACGCCTCATAAATAACCTGATGCTCTTCGTATACTTCCTCGCGTTTCTCCTGCCTGCCAACGTTCTGCGAAAGCGAATAGTCGAGCGCCTTCTGCAGAAGGCCGCTGACGTTGTTCATCGTCTGTTCCAAAAACGGATTGCGGGCCGCTTTTAAGATCACGCGGTGAAAGGAAAAGTCGGCCTGTGCTCCTACTTCCTTCTGATCGGCTACCGTTTTGGAAAATTCCTCAAGCGCCTCTTTCAGCTCTTCTTCTTCTGCCGACGTGTGGCGGACAGCAGCAAAAGCCGCTGCCTCCACTTCAATGACGCTCCGCATTTCCAGAAGATCATGGACTTCTTCAACTTTTACGACGTCATACGGAATCTGCTCAAGCATATCAACGAGCGGCACGGCATTCACGCGGCTCCCGCCGCCCTGTCTTGATTCGACAATACCGCTTGCTGACAAAATACTTAGAGCCTCCCGGATCGGCGCCCGGCTCACACCGAATTGGCGGGCAAGCTCCATTTCGGACGGCAGCTTTTCCCCTGCCGGAAATTCTCCGCTTTTGATGTTGTCTTTAATCCGCTCCAGCACTTGGCTGGATACCTTTTTGCGATCGATAATGGAATCCATTGGGTACCTTCCTTTCTTTTAAAATGAAATAAACTTGTCATGTTGTATGACAAGTTTATCACATTATTCAGCAAATTCAGCAATTAATTTCTAGTTATATTGTAGTAGAAATAGTTTTAATTGAAGTAAAAAATTCTTTCGCTGCTTTCCCCTGCTCTCTTGAATGGGAACTGGAGTCTTTCATTCCTCCAAACGGAACATGAGGTTCAGATCCTGTTGTTTCACCATTTACTTTTATCATTCCAGCATCTACTTTATCAGAAAAAATAACTGAATTTTTAATATTATTTGTAAACACTGCTGCACTCAATCCAAATCGTGAACTTTAGCCTTAGTGATTGCGTCTTGTAATCCAGATGTTTTCATTAGTACAATTACCGGTCCAAAAATCTCCTCTTCAACAATTGCCATACCTTCTTTTCCATCTTCAAAAAGTTGGCTCGATATAAAATCCTTCTTCTCGTAATTCATTAGTTAAAGATTTTCCTTCATATATTAATTTCGCCCCTTCTTTTTTTCCTTTTTCAATATAGGCAAGAACGGAATCATATTGACTTTTTGTAGCGACCGGACCCATGTATGTGTCCTCATCCATTCCATTTCCTACTTTTATCGCTTCAATGTGTTTAATTATTTTTTCTTTTGTTTTTTCATAAATTGATTCTTGAATATACACACGACTAGTGGCAGTGCATTTTTGACCTGTATGTTTCATCGCTGCATCTACTGTCATTTTTGAAGCTTGATCTAAATCAGCATCTTCCAATATAACTGAGGGGTTTTTCCCGCCCATTTCCAGTTGATATTTAATTCCTCTTTCAACTGCTCCTATCGCAATTCTTTTCCCTGTTGGATTAGATCCTGTAAAAGAAATTCCCTTGATATGATCGTTTTCGACTAAACCCTCTCCTATAATGGAGCCTTTTCCTGTTACAGCATTTAATACACCAGCTGGCAGGCCTGCTTTTTCGAACACTTCCACAATTTTTAATCCAGTAATCGCTGATTCCGAAGCCGGTTTGAAGACAACTGTATTTCCATAAATTAAAGCAGGCGCTATTTTCCATATTGGTATAGCAATAGGAAAATTCCATGGAGCTATTATTCCTACCGCTCCTAGAGGAACTCTTTTCGTGTAAAGCATAGTTTCACTATCCGCTGATGGAATAACCTCTCCTATTTGCTGCATGCCTTCTCCGGCATAATATTTCAGAATAGCTATGCTTCTTTTCACTTCTCCTTTTGTTTCAATAAATGTTTTACCCATTTCTTTAGTAGCTGTCTCGGCAATTTCTTCAACCATTTTCTCCATTTCTTCAGCTGCTCTGTATAAATAGCTGCCTCTCTCTATATAAGATAAAGAAGACCATGCTTCAAAAGATTGATCTGCAGCTATTATCGCTTCTGAAAGATCTTCTTTTGAAGAGCTTTGAAAGTTTCCAACTGCTTCTAATGGGGCAGCCGGATTTCTACTTTCAATAGTGTTTCCATTCAAAGCTTCTTTCCAGCTTCCATTAATAAAATTAA
>NZ_JALBWT010000016.1:0-134905 GCF_023845525.1 Sinobaca sp. H24 | reverse complement strand
CTATACGCACTTTAGGCTGAAGACCATTCTTTTCAGCTGCTTCTTCTGACATAACCAGCAATGCAGCTGCTCCATCATTACGACCACTGGCATTACCCGCTGTCACTGATCCATTCTGTTTAAAAGCAGGCTTTAATTTTTTTAGTTTTTCAAGCGTTGTATCTCTTGGATGCTCATCTACTTTAAATTCTATATCCCCTTTTTTTGATTTCACTGAATACGGAATAATTTCCTTATCAAAATAACCATTTTTAATAGCTTTTTTTGCTCTATCCTGGCTCATTAGAGCAAATTCATCTTGCTCTTCTCTTGTAATATTATATTTATCAGCTACATTTTCAGCAGTAATTCCCATATTCAGATCTCCATACTGTTCCATTGGCTGAGATCCCGGCTGACTGGCTGTATTAGGATCTTTCAGCTCTACATTTCCTGCTTTCACTCCAAATCTCACACCATTGACATAATAAGGCGCAGTGCTCATAGATTCTGCCCCGCCTGCAATAATAACATCACTTAAATGAGAATAGATCTGTTGAGCAGCCGAATTCACAGCCTGCACTCCAGAACCGCACTGCCGGTGTATTGTATATCCCGGAATGGTTGCAGGTAGATCTGCCCGAAGCGAGGAAACACGTGCAACATTGGAAACATCTGCGCTTTGCTTCGCCTGACCAATAATTACTTCTTCAATTACATCTTTTGAAATTCCGCGTTTTGGAAATAAGAGATCGAATAACATGTTCCCCTAGTTTATCTACGGTCCCCCTCCAAGGGTACCGCCTAATTTACCTATAGGTATACGCACGGAATCAACAATAACTGCATTTTTCAAATGAATGTCCTCCTTGTAAAATTTTAATTTGTAGTTTAAGAATGAAGCAGTAATAGTATAAGTTCTGTACACAGGCATATATCAAGACAAAGCTTGAAGAAAGATTTTCAGACACCCTTCACCAAAATACTTCAAGTCAAAATTTGATTGTAGTTAAAATATTACTAGACATACACTCCTCTCCTATTACTCATAGTTATAGAATCCGGCTTTATTTTTCTTTCCAAGTCTTCCTGATTTAACATATTTAATAAGAAGTGGCGAGGGCCGGTTTTTCTCCCAACGTCCGGTATAAATATTCCATATTTCTTAATCTTGAATCTAGACCAACAAGGTCAGCCAGTTCCAACGGTCCCATAGGATGGTTTAATCCAAGCTTCATGGCTTTATCAATGTCCTCTGCTGAAGCCACCCCTTCCATAAGCATATTCATTGCTTCATTTCCAATTAAACAGTTCATTCTGGAAGTAACAAAACCAGGAAATTCGTTTACTTCCGCGACTTCTTTGTTCATATTAAAAGCTATCTTTTTCACTGCTTCCACCGTCTCATCCGAGGTATCCAACCCTCTGACGACTTCAATCAATTTCATCTTGTGCACCGGATTAAAAAAATGCATGGCCACTACTTTATCAGGCCTGGAAGTAGCAGCTCCTATTTCTGTTGGACTCATCGTGGATGTATTGGTAGCCAGAATGGCCTCTGGCTTGCAATACTTATCTAGATTTTGAAAAATACTAATTTTTAAGTTTATTTCTTCTAAAACTGCTTCTATAACAAAATCAGCGTTTTCTACACTATCTTTTAAATTTGTGCTGAATGAAATATTTTTCAAGCTGCTTTCAATATCACTTGCAGTAATATATCCTCTCTCTAAACTTTTCTTTAAGTCCTGTTCAATCTTTAGTTCAGCGTCTTTTAGAGTATCAACACTTACGTCATTAAGATTCACTTGATAGCCGTTTAACGACAATGAATAAGCAATTCCTCTACCATAGTGCCCGCTCCAATTACTGCTGCTTTTTTCATAAAAAAACACTCCCTTATTTATCATATAAAATTATTGCACTTATGTTTTATGAAGTTTCTATACGAAACGTTGTTGGAGAATTGATGCCAGAACAAGCCAAATCATATCTTCCCTATTAGGTCTAGGAAAGCTGCCCGCGATGGAAAAGCCCATGTTTCTTGTAAAAAGCTCATAAGCAGGCTGGTGGTCTTTATTTATTATTACAATCAAGACTGTATCAAATTAAAACTGACTGGCCGAAGCACGGTTAATTACCGAACATCGATCAGCCAACTCGATACATCGCAAATTTTAACTTGTGGGGACAGCACTTTTTTTGGGAAAAATTAATTGAGTTTATTCTCTGAATTGAAGTTTGAGTTAATCTTTAATAAAACCAGTCATATAATTCTCCAGTTCAATTAACCGCTTACATTTGTTATTAAAAAAACATTTCAAATACCTCAAATGCTTCATTTTGGATTTATATATGAAATTCTGGATTGAAACTTTCTGTATCAATTAAAGAATACTTATCCATTTGGTTGTTGCGAGTAAGTTTTTCATGATTATTTTCTTTCCTAACTATTTTTTCTTTTCCCAAAAAACATCCCTCTTCTCTATTACTAATTCTAAAAAATAAAAACCTCATTAGTCATATTAACTTACTTTTATTTTTTACATTAGTATTATTAACATATCTTATATCGAATTCTATAAGATTTCAAAAAGAATGTCAAAGAAACTATATAATCAATTTAAATCCTAAAGTAATCATAACTATTTCCAACGGTGTGTGATTGGCTAATAACTTTCTTGGGGATATGATTTCGTTTGGAGGCTACATGGGATATATAGGCTTCCTCCATATAGGTCACTTGTGATCACTCCTATAATTTCTTTAATTGGAAATTCATGTTGAGTGTCCCACGCGCACCTTTTTATGTTGTCTAGCTTAATTTCACCATCTGCGATTAAAAAAAAGCTGCCCTTAAAGGACAGCTTTTTTTTCAGATAAATAGTTTATCGTACGTAAGTGAATATGGAATCCCAGGTTTCTGGTCCTACCACTCCATCGACCTGCAAGCCGGAGTGTTCCTGGTACACACGAATGTTTCTTTCGGTTTATTCCATAATGCCATCAACAGCCATTTCCATTCCTCTTTCTTCCGTTAGAAATCGCTGAATCTCCATGACATACTCGCCCCTGTCTCCGTATCGGAATATTTCATTAGGGTATGGATGAAGCTCGGATAAACTTTGATACGTATTTGGACCAACGACACCATCAACAGTTAATCCATAAGTATCCTGATAACTTCTCACACTATCCGCTGTGTTTGGTCCGAAAATGCCATCCACATTCGTTGAAAATCCTCGAGTATCCAATAACCGCTGAACATCAGAAACATATTCGCTTCTTTGATCTCCTTGCCGGAGGATAACATCTCCATTAGTTAACGCTAAATAAATATTAAAACCTTCATTAAATTCTTCATGTCCGGTATCTACATCAGAATAATCTGTTGTGCTTGGATCTTCGTGTGTAGAAGCTAATGAGGTAGCTGGACCAGCCGCCATGCCTAATGCTACTGCACCTGCTAAACTTACCATTGCAAATTTCTTCAAAAGAAAAACCCCAAAAAAATAGTATATTGTACCATTTTTTGTTTTCCACTAATTGTATAATAATAAACTTATTAAAAGTTAGATTGTATATTACTCTCTCTATTAGTACCTCTTGCTCTTTAACCACTGTCTTTTTTATTCTCTGGATAAAGAACAGACATTAAAAAGAAAATCGCATAGAAATAATAGCTATTTGCGCTAAGAATATACCGGTAAACCGAGCCCGGGAGTTATAAAACCAGCTGAGAATAAACCTAATGATATTATTCCTATTGTGAGCGTCAGCAGACGATATTTCCCGTTCATTTTTGCAGCATTTTTAATAAAGAAAACAACGCCTGCCGCAATAAAAGAAATGACTATGGTATAGAAATAAATGGAAAGCATTTTAACACCTCTTCACTATGGCCTTCATTTTTTCTAAGAAATCTCTATCTAATAGATATTTGTTTTCCCTGCTTATATCATCTTTACAGCAAAAGCTATTAAACCGAATTAATTTACACCCATTCCAGGAACTCGAGGCGGTTTCCGAAAGGATCGTGTATGTAAAATCGGTTTGCCCCTTGTAATGGTTCATCTTCTATTACTTCTATATTTTTTCCTGTATTCGTTTTTTTAATTCTTCCAGATGGTCCACTTCAAAGCTGGATGGGCCTTTTTGGCAGGGCTGAATTCATCCTGTATACCAATGTGCAGCTGATGGCTGCCGCATTGAAACCAAACCCCGCCTCGTTTCGCTAAGTTTTCAGGCTTAGGTCTCTCTTCCATTCCTAATATTCCTGCAAAGAATTCTCTCGCTTCTTCTTCTGCAGCTTTTGGCGCCGCTAATTGGATATGATCCAATCCTTAAAATAGTACATTTTTTTCCTCCCTGATTTTGTATTCACCGTAAAACCTCTTATGCATGGATATACTCCTCTTTACTTTATCAAGAGAGGAAATCCATTTAAAGAAAAAAAGAAATTTATTCCATTTTTCAGCCATATTGTTTTTTTTACTTATGCTTCCCCTCCTTTCTTGATGAACTGTAAAAATATTCTTGTTATTTCACTAGCCCTTGTAGAATATCTGCTATAAACTAAAGATATACAGAAAATTGCTACTAATAAAATGGGGATATTGCATTCATTAAGGATGGACTTATCTTTACTGGAAATGGGAGTACGAATGTTGAGAGGGGTGGCCTAATGGAAAATTTAAAGTATTTAGATCTGCTTGCCCAGAAATATGAAAGTGAAGAAAAAGTCGTCACTGAAATTATTAATCTTGAAGCCATACTTGACCTTCCAAAGGGGACGGAACATTTTGTAAGTGATTTACACGGGGAGTACCACGCGTTTCAGCATGTACTGCGTAACGGCTCCGGAAATGTAAAAATGAAAATTATCGATCTTTTCAAAGGAGAACTGGCCGATTGGGAGATCAATGAATTTGCGACATTGATTTATTACCCGGAAGAGAAGCTGCAGTTAGTAAAAAGTAATTTCAGCAGCAAACAGGAACTGCGGGATTGGTACATAGACAGCATCGCACACATGCTGAAGCTTGTTTCCTATGCGTCTTCCAAATATACTCGTTCAAAGTTACGTAAAGCGCTTCCCAATCAGTTTGTGTATATTATTGAAGAATTATTATATAAAACCGATGAGTTCAAAAACAAGAAAGAATACTACGGGAAAATGCTTGAACGTATTATTTCCTTGGGCCAGGCCGACAAATTGATTATTGGACTCGCCTACACGACGCAGCGATTGGTAGTGGACCATCTTCATGTAGTAGGAGATATTTATGACCGGGGGCCGGATCCGCATAAAATTATGGATACGCTCATTCATCATCATTCTGTAGACATTCAGTGGGGAAACCATGATGTTTTATGGTTAGGCGCTTTTGCCGGCTCTAAAGTCTGCCTGGCAAATATTATCCGGATCTGCGCGCGTTATAACAATCTCGATATTATTGAAGATGTGTACGGCATTAATCTGCGCCTCTTTTGAACCTAGCGGAGAAATATTATGATGATAATCCGGCGTTTCGTCCGAAGCGTAATGCAGGGGAACAACTGACCGAGCAGGAACAGCTTCAGATTACTAAGATTCATCAGGCCATTTCTATCATTCAGTTTAAACTCGAAAGTCCCATTATTAAAAGACGCCCCTGCTTAAATATGGAAGATCGGCTCTTGCTTGAGAAAGTCGATTATGAAAACAATGAAGTGACCCTTCATGGCAAAACGTACTCGTTGGAAAAACCTTGTTTTGCGACTATTAATCCGGAACGGCCTGAAGAATTATTAGAGGAAGAACAACAGGTTATTGATAAACTGCTCTTCTCTATTCAGCATTCCGAAAAACTGACCAGACATATGGACTTTCTCATGAAGAAAGGCGGCCTGTATTTAAAATATAACGGAAATCTGCTGATCCATGGATGTATTCCTTTAGATGAAGACGGAAGCATGAAAGAAATGGAAATTGAAGGCACCACCTATGCCGGCCGTGAACTGCTCGATGTTTTCGAACGCTATGTGCGGAATGCCTTTGCCCACCCGGAAGATACAGATGACTTTGCAACCGATATGATCTGGTACTTGTGGACAGGAGAAAATTCCTCTCTATTTGGTAAAAGAGAAATGACTACCTTTGAACGGTATTTCATTAAAGAAAAAGAAACACACAAAGAGCGAAAAATCCTTACTATTACCTGCGTGAAGATGAGGAAATGTGCCGAAGGATGCTGGCTGAGTTTGATCTCAATCCCGATCAGGGACGTATTATCAACGGACATACGCCGGTAAAGGAAATTGATGGAGAAGATCCAATCAAAGCGAATGGAAAGATGATTGTTATTGATGGCGGATTCTCGAAAGCGTACCAGTCCACCACAGGAATAGCCGGATACACCCTTTTTATACAACTCCTATGGCATGCAGCTCGTCGCTCATCAACTGTTTAACTCAAAAGAAGACGTGTTAACAAAAGAAACAGATGTCTTTTCTGTAAAAAGACTGGTTGATGAAGAACTGGAACGTAAAAAAGTAAGAGAAACGAATATCGGCGAAAAACTATTACAGGAAATCAACAGCTTGAATAGTTTAAGAGAACATCGTTATATAAAATAATATTCATAGAAAAAGACTGTTCCTCCTCTTAAGGAACAGTCTTTTTTTATGCTTTCTGGGAAGCTGGAAACAGCCCGGAAAGGGTATCTAATTTTTTCACCGTATATTCACCGTACGACTGAATATAGGAGATCGGGTCTTTCGGATTGGCAAACCGTGTGATGCGGCCCGTTTCCGGATCCACCCACTTGCTTGCCGCGCCGCAGCCAAGTCCGATAATCGTCTGCAGCTCTTCCATAATAATAATATTATAGAGGCTCTCTTTGCCTTTAAAGGAATACCCGACGTTTTCCAGGTTGCCGAGTATATTTTTCTGCCGGTACAAATAATAAGGCTCATAGCTGTGATCGGCCATCCACTGCGAGGACAGATTCATCATCTGTTCCACTTCCGCCGGCTCCGCTACTTTGTATTTGTTTTTCTGGCGCGTCATTTCCGATGCTTTTTTAAACGACAGCGTATGAACGGTTACAGACTCCGGCAGCAGCTTTTCTGTTTCTGCGAGGCTGTGGGCCATCTCTTCCATGCCTTCGTTCGGCAGACCGATAATTAAGTCCATATTAATATTATTCATGCCGTGGACTTTGGCCAGCTTATACTTATCAATCGTCTCTTCCACCGAATGATGACGTCCGATCGCTTTCAGCGTTTCATTCGTAAAGGACTGTGGATTAATGCTGATCCGGTCAATATTCCACTTTTTTAATACGTCCAGCTTTTCCGGAGTAATCGTATCCGGCCGTCCGGCCTCTACGGTAATCTCCCTGATGTTTTCTATATCGGGAATCACCTCATACATATGACTATATAAGGCATCCATCTCTTCGGCAGTGATGCTCGTCGGCGTGCCGCCTCCGAAATAAATCGTGTCGACCGGTACATTGTTCTCCTTAAGCCAGCGGCCCGTTTCTTCCATCTCATAATGGAGGCCTTCCAGAAACGTTACGACCGATCCGTTCCGGCCATTCATCGCATAGGCAGGAAACGTACAGTACGCGCATTTGGTCGGACAGAACGGAATCCCTATATAAATGCTGACACCTTTGGAAAGCTCGTAAATATCCGGAAGCACTTCCTGCTGCTTAAGGGCAATACTCGTTAAAAGCTCTGCCTTTTCCGGAGTCACAATATAGTCTTCCAGCAGCCAGTGTTTAATATCTTCCGGTCCCGCTCCGCCCTGGTGCCATTGATGCCAGAGCTTCGTCGGACGCATCCCTGTTAACAGCCCCACGGCTGTTCGGTATGAAACCATTTGTTTAACAGCTGAACCGTTACGTGGAGTTTTCTTCTTTTGATTTCTTTACTGTCGGGAGCCTCCTGCGTAAACGCAGCTGATGGATAATAAGTATAGGAAAGCTCCGCCTCTTCTCCGTGCAGGGTTCCTCTCGTCTGATCGCGGCTCGAAGAAAAGGACAGCGTCATTTCCGTATCTTCATTCTGCTCTTCGGTCACTTGAGCTGTCTGCCGTAAAGATCGACGGTGTGCTGGAAGTTCTGCTTTTCTTTTTCCTCCACACCTTTAATATATAGTGCACCATACTGTTCTGCTCCTTTGTTCATCAATTTGCCCGGCATGGTTGGATTGTTTGATTTTTTATTTGAAAAAAACCCCTCCGAAAAGGGGTTTTTCTTTCATACTATTGAACGTTTTCTGGATCGTCCGGGTTTCCGTAAAGCTCTTCCAACGGCTCTGTAATAATTTTGTTTACATCTCCGATGACTGTGCTTACTTTCTGCTCCTGCTCCATCAACAATGAGATAACCTCATGCTGCTGAACCATTTCAAACTGCTGTTGAGCCTGCGTGATCTCTTCTTCAGTTGGCTGCTGGCCCTGCATCTGCTTTTGCTGCAGTTCAAGCTGCACGTTTCTGAAGTTATCGAGCATACGCTTAGCCACTTCATCTTCTTCTACCTGAACATGAAGATTTTTAAGCTGTTGAAATTCATCGCTATCACGCAAAGAACGGGATAGTTCGTGTGCTTTATCATAAACATTTGACATAACTAATGACCTCCTTTAAAACAATCTTGTACGATCATAACAGACTCACCTGGGAAATTCACGTATTTCGACTACATTTATGAAAAAAATAACGCAAACAATCCTTGAAACGCGCCGATAAACCCGCCAAGCAGGGCTCCTAGATACGTAATCATTTTAAATTCTTTTCCTGATATCGCGAGCACCATCGCTTCCAGACGTCCCACGAGAATGTATCGACCCGCTCCCGGATAACATCTTCAAGCTCCAGATAATCAAATACGCTCAACAGCTTTGCAGACAATGCCGGCTGCACCTGATCCACAGCTCGGGGATCCATTTATTAATAATGTGCTCTTCATAGGAAGGCGCCCACTCTGCAATCGGCATATCCAGACGATCGAGTACCGTCAGCTCCCGATTCAATGCTTTCACGGAATACCGCGCCACTGATTTCGTATTTAACTGGGCACCGGCTTTCCATACCGGCTGGTCGAGCAGCTTTTCCCATTCTTTAATAATAAATCCTTTGAAAAACATGGCCGAGGAAGGATCCCTGAAAAACCGGACCAGTTCAGGCTGGAGCTTATCGAGGATTTTATCATTGCCGAACATGGAGCTGAGAAAGTTAAATACGGACCCTTTCCCCTGCAGAAATTTCTCCAGCAGCGTTTCCAGCTGAACTCTTCCTGCATCGCTTTCAAAGTAACGGGCTCCTTTGTCCGCTATTCTTGCTGCAAAGGAATCAAAATATGATTCTGCTGAAATTTTCCACTCCGGCGGCAGCATGTCATCAATGGATTTTTCCTGGTTATGATAAATAAACATCTGCAGTTTTTTATCTATCCATTCTTCCGAATAAGCTGTCATCTTTCCGCGGGCATCGGTGACGCCTGCATACTGCTTTAGCAGGTCCGCCACGGAGCGTTCTGAATGCATCCATCCTTTTGCTTCCCGCTGCAGAATTTGTATGACCTGCTTTTGAAATCCTCTTTCATTGAATTTCTCCTGCATTCCTTCCGGGGTCAGCAGATGATCAACGACCATCCGCCCCATCTGCTCTGCCATATCTTTTCTTCGTTTTGGAATCAGACCCGGCGTAAATGGAACTCTCCAATTTTTTATATATACAGCCTGATAAGGCCGAAACAGCATCTTAATGGCCAGGGAGTTGGTTGCGCCTCCAATAATTGCTCCCATTGCTATCATGATTAGTATTAACAGTATGGCATTCATAATTTGTATCTCCTTTGTTTCACTCGCTTACGGGTCAATCATACTTTACCAATCCACTGCTTTTCAGGCAAGCAATTGCAGTGAATTATGGCGTGGAAAAGGAATATGCTACGATATTAGTATAACGCAGTAAAGGAGAGATACGAATGATCAGCCACTTTCAATGGAAAGAAATAAAAAACAACTGGATTAACCGTGAATGGGCTGTCTCCTTCTATTATAAAGGAGAACACATTAATGGAAGTTACTTTAAAGATGGCAGCATGGAGCTTCCCATCGATTCTTTCACGCAGGAAGAACAGGAAAAGATAAAAGCGCAGATTCATGATCTGATGCTTTATCACGTATACGAAGACCATCATCCGGAAACATAAAAAAAGCCCTCTGAACGGCTTCACCGTTTAGAGGGCTTTCGTATTTCCTACAAAGAAGCCTGCAGAATCGCTTTTACATCATCCTGCTGAAGAGAGTTGAAGTTACCGAATTCGCCGTTAATCATCGCCTTACCCGTGATAACGTCCAGCTTGGAGTCATCAATATCGTAATAGGATAACTGCTCCGGCGCTCCAATACTGCTCCAGAATTCACGGAGCTTCTGAATGCCTTCCATCGCAGCTTCTTCATCCGTTTTGCCGGATGGATCTACGCCAAATACACGGACAGCGAGCTGGCGGAAGCGGGCAGGATTGACTTGGACATTATGCTTCATCCAGTTTGGGAATAAAATAGCCAGGCCGCCTGCATGCGGGATGTCATAAACCGCCGATACGGCGTGCTCTATATTATGCGATGCCCAGTCTCCGTTGTATCCCATCTGCAGCATACCGTTAAGCGCTATGGTACCGGAATAAAGAATCGGCGGTGCTCATAGCTCTGCAGATCCTGCATTAATTTCGGTGCTGCTTCTTTTACAGTCAGCAGAACCGATTCGCACATTCTGTCCTGAAGAGGCGTGTGGGACGCATTATTAAAGTACTGCTCCATCACGTGCGTCATCATATCTACAATACCGTACACCGTCTGGTCTTCAGGTACGCTTTTCGTATATTCCGGATCAAGTATGGAGAAATCAGGAAATACAGCCGGGCTGCCCCATCCGTACTTTTCCTGGGTTTCCCAGTTTGTAATAACGGAGCCGGCATTCATTTCAGAGCCTGTTGCCGCCAGTGTTAACACTGTTCCGAAAGGAAGAGCTTCTTTTGCAGAAGCTTTTTTTGTTACAAGATCCCAGGCCGGGCCGTCGTATTTTGCGCCGGCTGCAATCAGCTTCGTGCAGTCAATAACGCTTCCTCCGCCGGCTGCAAGCAGAACATCTATCCCTTCCCGTTTGCAGATTTCAATACCTTTTTCAGCGGTAGTAAGCTTCGGGTTTGGCTCCACGCCGGATAATTCGAAAATTTCTGCGCTCATTTGATGAAGTTCCTGGATAATATCATCATATAATCCGCTTTTCTTTATACTGCCGCCGCCATAAACGAGCAGCACTTTCTTTCCGTGCTTAGGCAGCTCAGTCTGGAGCTTCTCCAGCTGATCTTTACCGAAAATTAATTTGGTTGGGTTGTAAAACGAAAAGTTATTCATAAAATCCTCCTTCAAATTGTTAGGACTTACTTATTATAACCAGCCTCATCTAAAAAAAGACAGGAAGCAGGCTTCCTGTCTTTTTTTAATAGGCAGCATAAGCAGGATAATTATTCTGCTGTATTGGCTAGACCTGCTTTTACGGCATTTCGTTTTTGAAACAAATAGTAGCCTGCCAGTGCTGATTCATAAACAGTACCGAGATTGTTGCGGCCTTCTACATCTGTTCCCTGGGCACTTCCGCCTTTTAAGGACATGGTCATATCAACCAGAGAAGAGGATTCGTTTCTCGCTCTTTCTCCTGCATTTGCCACAATGTACACAATTGGTGCATACGAAGCAATCTGCTTGTTTACTTCTGTCAGTGCGCTGTTTGCTTTACTGAACATATCATTAACCTGGGCACCGCCCTGTTCAACCTGTTCAGGCAGTTTATTTACCGTTTCGTTAATGCCCTTGAGCGTTGAAGCTACGTTAAGCAGTACCTTCATAAGCACCAGTACTAATATGGCAAAGACAATTCCAACTATTAATACAATAATTCCAGCTATATTCATCGTTCACTCCTCCTTTATGTATTTATCATACACTCCTTTATATGTACCACCAAACAGGGTTAGGTAAAACACTAATATGTCCGGATCCCTTCATAAAGAAAAAAAACAGCTCTGCTGCAGCGGCTGATCCGCTGAAACAAAGCTGTTTAGTAATGCTCTGCTTTTCTTATAGGAAGAAAAGCTTCCGTTCACTGATGTAACCTGTCCGTGTGCAGAAGTCCCCCGACTGCTCAGCACGGAACATAAAGAGTGGTCATTTCACCTTTTTTCAGGTCCCGCAACCCGGGAAAAGATGATTTCATTTTCACAGATATAGTAATTGGTACGCTGCGGATAATGAGAACTGTGCATGGTCCCGCAACCTTGCAGCAGCTTCCAAAATATTTTCCGGCTTGAAAGTATACTGATATACTTCATCAGGCACGTGAAATATTCACTGCAGCGTGTTCTCTATTATTGTACCCCGTTTTGCATGCTTTTACATCCCTCTTTTTCATTATTTTTCATATTATTTATAAATAATGTATATCGAGACGAAGTCCCGGTCCAAAGAGTCGTTGTGCCTGCAAAATGGCTGGGCGTTTACTGCTTTCACCTGAGTCGAAAATAACAGGCTGCCTCCTATTATTCTCAGCATTTGGATAATCAATGCATCCATTTATAATATTGATTTTTCTAAATATATCATTACGATTACAAAGATTTTTAAAATATTTCCCACCAACTTTCAAAACCCCTATTCTTGAGCATATAGGGAGAAAAGTATGAGTAGTTTCGGATGATGACAGAAACTTAACATTTATTTCAGTTGTATTTCATTATCAAAAAACGTATTGTAACCTGTTCTTTTTTTAGATATATTCGTACTCGGCAAGTAACCCAAACAAAACATAAGGAGTGTTTCGATGAAATTTTCAAGTCCCCGTTTAAAAACAGGTATAGTAACAGCAGCAGTAGGTACTCTATTATTTATTGCTTCTCCCGCAGATAGTGATGCAGCTTCAACAGATTCTTACATTCAGCAAGGTCAGTCCAACGAAGCCGTTGTAGAGCTTCAGGAAGATCTTCAGAGCCTTGGACTATATGATTACAAAATTGACGGCATTTTCGGTTCTATTACAGCTTCTGGAGTTAAAGAACTTCAAGCAAGCGCCGACATTAACGTTGACGGAGTAGTTGGACCTAACACACGCTCTGCTTTAGAAAACTCCCTTGATTCTGGATCTGATGTCGCTCCCGCAAGCACAACTAAATCCAGCGAATCAGAGTCTTCTAAAGAAGAAGCACCAGCTGAAGAAAAAGCACCTTCCGAGTCTACTTCAAGTGAATCTGCTCCAAAAGAAAAAGAAGCTGTAGCATCTGCTAACACTTCTTCAGAACAGACTTCTTCGCCTGAAGGACAGTCTATGACTATGGAAGCTACTGCATACACTGCAGGCTGCGCAGGATGCTCCGGTATTACTGCTAACGGCACAGACCTTCGTAACAGCCCTAACAAAAAAGTTATCGCTGTAGACCCTAGCGTTATCCCACTTGGTTCTAAAGTACACGTTGAAGGCTACGGAACAGCTATCGCAGCTGACACTGGCGGAGCTATCAAAGGCAACCGCATTGACCTTCACGTACCTACTAAGTCCGATGCATTCTCATTCGGCCGCCAGAGCGTTAAGGTAACAGTATTGAACTAATAAAGCGTCATTTAAAAAGCACCAGCCTCCCGAGAGGCTGGTGCTTTTTTTGTTTTGGCAGCTCATTTCCGGCTGCAAGGTAGATGTCATACCATTCCTGTCTTGTAAGCATCACGTCTGAGGCTTTTGCTATGCCTGTGAGGCGTTCTGTGTTCATTGTGCCTGCTATGGTCTGGATACCGGCTGGATGCCTTAAAATCCATGCCACAGCTGCTGCTGATGGAGTGATGTTGTAACGGTCCCCTATTTCGCGGAGCTGTTTGTTCAGCTCAGGAAACTTGTCGTTATCGACAAATACGCCTTCCATCATTCCGTATTGAAACGGAGACCAGGCCTGAATCGTCATATCATGAAGCCTGCTGTAATCAAGAATGCTGTCATCGTGGGAAATGGAAGGTGTATTCTTCATGTTTACGTTAAGCCCTGCATCAATCATCCCTGAATGCATAATGCTGAACTGAAGCTGATTTGCGATTAAATCCTGCTTTACATGTTTTTTCAACAATTCAATCTGCATTGGGTTCTGGTTGCTGACTCCGAAATGCTTTACTTTTCCGCTCTCTTCCAATTCATTGAAGGCTTCTGCTACCTCCTCAGGCTCCACTAAAGCATCCGGCCTGTGCAGCAGCAGGACGTCTATATAATCGGTCTTCAGCCGCTTTAAGCTTTGTTCTACGGATTCAATAATATGTTCTTTGGAAAAATCAAATGATCGGCTGCGGATGCCGCATTTTGTCTGGATAATCATCTTTTCCCGCAGATCGTCATTCATTCCTGCCGCTTCTGCAAATACAGTATCTGCCTGTACGTTTTCATCTGCGTATATATCCGCGTGATCAAAAAATTAATTCCTGCATCCATGGCGTTTCTAATCACTTTTTCTGCTTCTGTTTTGGACAGGTCTTTTATGCGCATGCATCCTAAACCAATGTTGGGCACTTCCAGACTGCTCGTACCAAGTTTCAATTGCTTCATTAATAAAAACTCCTTTGTCATTTAGCTGCCGTTTACCTATACCCTTTAAAAGGAAACTCAATCCCTTTTCATCACCTGAACCGATCCATAAAAAAGCCTCCACCATTTTCAGGTGAAGGCTTTTTTATTTGCTGCATGATTAAAATTCATAGTTCAGCGGTGGAAATTAGTACCGGAAGTTACTTCTTCTACATAACCGGCACGGATAACGAAATCACCGAAATGCTCATTTTCTTCACGCTCTTTAGCATATTGATCGAATAAGGGACGGAGGCTTTCCAATATTTCTTCCTCGCCGATATTTTCCTTGTACATTTTGCTGAGTCGTTCTCCCGAAAAGCCGGCTCCAAGATACATATTGTATTTACCGGGTGCTTTTCCGATAAAGCCGATTTCTCCGAGTGCTGCCCGGGAACAGCCGTTGGGACAGCCCGCCATGCGGATAATAATTTCTTTATCGCTGAGTCCGGACTGATCGAGCAGTTCTTCAAGCTTGTCGACTAATGACGGCAGATAGCGCTCTGATTCAGCCATTGCCAGTCCGCACGTCGGAAAGGCTACACAGGCCATAGAGTTTCTGCGAAGAGCAGACTGATTCTCACCGTCTGTCAAACCGTATTTTTCTACGATTTCCATTACTTTCTTTTTCTTCTGGGTCGTAATATTGCTGATGATTAGATTTTGATTCGCGCTCAGCCGGAACTCTCCTGTATGAAGTTCAGCAATTTCACGAAGTCCTGTCATAAGCTTATAGTCTTCGGTATCTTTAATACGGCCGTTCTGGATAAACAAATTCAAGTGCCATCTTCCATTATGGCCCTTGCTCCATCCATAGCGGTCTCCGCTGCTTTCGAATTCATACGAGCGTGCTTCTTCGAGTTCCCAGCCGAGCCGGCTGTGAAGCTCTTCTACGATATTCTCCAGGCCGAGACGGTCAATGGTGTACTTAAAACGGGCGTATTTTCTTACGCTTCTGTCACCGTAGTCTCTTTGGATCGTAATTACTTTTTCAGCTAAATCAACAATTTTTTCAGGCGTACAGAAACCAACGATTCTGCCAAGCTGCGGATACGTCGCCGTATCGCCGTGGGTCATGCCCATGCCGCCGCCCAGAGAAACATTAAAGCCGGCCAGCTTTCCGTCTTCAATTACCGCTATCAGGCCGATATCCTGTGAAAAGACATCCACATCGTTTGATGGCGGAACAGCAATACCAATTTTAAACTTACGGGGAAGATAGGTTTCGCCGTACATAGGCTCTGCATTATCTTCTGAATCGCTGTCCATGATTTTTTCTTCGTCCAGCCACATTTCATAATACGCTCTTGTTTTCGGAAGCAGATCATCACTCAGGCGCTTGGACCATTCATATACTTCCTCGTGAATCTGCGACTGGTATGGATTTGGGGTACACATTACGTTTCTGTTTACATCTCCACAGGCGGCCACCGTGTCCATCAAAGATTCATTGATAGACTGGATGGTTTTTTTCATATTCCATTTTAATATGCCGTGGATCTGAAACGTCTGGCGTGTCGTCAGCTTGAGGGTTTCATTCCCATATTGATAGGCAAGCTTATCCATCATCAGCCATTGATCAGGAGTAGCTACTCCTCCCGGCAGACGGACACGCAGCATGAATTGATATGCCGCTTCCAGCTTTGAGCGCTGGCGTTCTTTACGGAGGTCCCGGTCATCCTGAAGATAGCTGCCGTGGAATTTCATCAGGCGGTTATCATCGTCCGGGATGCCGGCACTGATTCTGTCCTCCAGTGTTTCTACGAGCGTTCCACGCAGGTAATTACTTTCCGTTTTTATTCGTTCTACGTCACTCGGCGGACCATCAACCGGAGCTAATTTATTGTTAGCCATGAATTATAACTCTCCTTTATATGCCTTAATACACGTCACGCTGATATCTTTTCTGCTGCTGCATCTCTGCAACGTATTCATCGGCCTGCATTTCACTCATGCCGCCTTCTTCTTTCAGAATCTGCAGAAGGGTCTGATGAACGTCGTGCGCCATGTTCTTTTCGTCTCCACAAATATATAACACTGCACCCTGTTCTATCCACTCATAGAAACTCTTTACTTTTTTCAAGCATGCGGTGCTGCACATAGATTTTCTCTTCTGTATCACGCGAGAAAGCCACATCCATTTTAGCAAGCGTTCCGTTTTTCAGCCATTTCTGCCAGTCTGTCTGGTAGAGGAAATCACTGACAAAATACTGTTCGCCGAAAAACATCCAGCTGTTGCCTTCAATATTCTGCTCTTCCCGCTCTTCCATAAAGGAACGGAACGGTGCAGCTCCAGTACCCGGTCCTACCATAATGATAGGGGTATCCGCACTTTCCGGCAGTTTGAAGTTGGGATTGTGCTGCACATAAACAGAAAATTCATCGCCCGGCTCCGAGCGCTCTGCCGTCTGGCCGGAGCAGACACCGGTACGTTCTCTTCCATGAGAATCATAGCAGACTTTACCAATCGTCAAATGCACTTCTTCCGGATTTGCCGAAGGACTGCTTGCGATGGAATACAAACGCGGCGGAATTTTACGAAGAATCGCTGTAAACTCGGAAGCTGATGCCTTCCATGGCGCGAAGTCCCTGAGCAGATCCAGAAGATCCCTGCCGTAAATATACTCTTTAAGCTTACTCTCATTTCCTTCCTGTGTAAGCTTTAGAAGCTCAGGATTTTCGGAAAGGCCGGCAATTTTTTCCATCATCGGCTTGGTAAGCACTGTAATTTCGTAATAAGTAATAAGCGCATCACGGAGGGAGCTTACTTTACCCTGCTTGTTCAGCTGTATGGTTTCATCCGGATCCCATCCCATTTCCTCAATAACCTGGTCAGCCAGCACTGGATCATTTTCAGGGAAAATGCCCAGACTGTCGCCGGGTTCATATTCAAGATTGGATCCTTCAAGCGACAACTCGAGATGAAGGGTTTCTTTATTTGATCCACGGCCATTTAAATTCAGGCTTTCCAGAAGCTCTGCTTTAAACGGATTCGTACGGGAGTATGCCGTCTGCTCTGTTTCTACTGCACTGTCCGGCGTTTGGGAAGCAGAAGGTGCAGAAGCAGCAGCCTGGTTTTCATTCAGGGCAGTAATGACGCCTTCCATCCATTCTGCGGCATCTTCATCAAAATCAACATCGCAGTCGACACGTTCCGTAAGCTGCTTTCCACCAAGTTCAGCAAGCTTCGTATCAAATTCTTTACCCGTCTGACAGAAAAATTCATATGAACTGTCTCCGAGGGATAATACTGAATACTGCAGTTCCTGAAGCTGAGGCGCTTTTCTTCCATTTAAAAACTCGTAGAAGGACACAGCGTTGTCGGGCGGGTCGCCTTCCCCGTGGGTACTCACAATAACGAGTAGATTTTTTACTTTTTTCAACGTATTCGCTTTAAAATCATTCATAGAAGAGAGGGTTACTTCATATTGCTGATTTTCTAACTTTTTAGACATTTCTTCTGCTATCGACTGTCCATTTCCAGTCTGGGAACCAAATAAGATGGTTACTTCTTTGGAGACCGGCTCTGCTGCAGGGGCCTGGGATGTCTGCGGCGCTTCTGCTACTGCTGTGGTTCCTGCAGATGCTGCCTGGGACGCTGCCAGATATCCGCTCAGCCACGTTTTCTGTTCTTCCGTAAGCGATGGAAGAACTTTGTTTAAAAGCTCTGTTTGTTCTTGGTTAAAAGGACTATTTATTACCTGAAGCTGCAAAGAGATCCACCTCACAAAGATATTTTTATATGTTAACTGCTTTATTTACGATAAACAGCAGCGACACTCATTATAACAATTTTCAATAAACAACGGGTAAAGTATCTATTTTTCCACCGGAGTCTCTGCTTATAAAAAGCGGCTTCCAGAAAAAAATAAAGACTCTTTGCTTGGAAAGAGCCTTCTTACGCAGGCATCTATTCTCTTTATTTATCAGCAAACTGTTTTTCTAATAAAACACATTGGTTATATCGGAATTAAGATAATTATACTAAATAGTACGGAAAATTCAAGGTCTTGAAAGAAAGTTTATAAGACGAAAATGCGAAACTCTCACTTTTGGCATGATAAAAACGACAGCTTCTTTATAAGGAAACTGCCGTCGTGAAAATCTACATCTTCCCTGCTTTTTCTTTAATATCCTCAAGAGTCTGCGGGTTTTCAAGAGCCGATAAATCACCTGTTTCTTCATTTAGAAAAGCAGAGCGAACCGCTCGTCTCATAATTTTACCGTTTCTTGTCTTTGGAAGATCGTCCGAAACAAGTGACCTTCCCATACTGCTCTCACAGCGTCTTCCTGCTTCTTCAATGATTTTTTTATCCGGCTGGTTTCCTTCATTTAATACAATAAAACATACAAGAGCCTCCCCTTTTTTCTCATCAGGGATCCCGATGGCAGCCGCTTCTTTTACTGCATAATGTTCCACCAGAATCGATTCGATTTCGCCGGGCCCCACCCGCTTGCCGGCAATAGTCATCACATCGTCCGATCTTCCTGTAATGGTCCAGTAGCCTTCTTTTGTCTTTATTGCCCAGTCCCCATGGACCCAGATATCCTTCCATCTTTTCCAATAAGCTTCTTCATACCTTTGAGGCTCTTTCCAAAAACCGGATGTCATGCCGACCCACGGCTTTTTCACTACCAGTTCTCCCACTTCATCTGTTACCGACTGGCCGTCATCATTGAATACGTCCGCCGCCATACCCGGAATGGCACTGTTAAAAGTAGCCGGACCGATTGGCTTTAATAGGAGATTTCCTAAAATGCCGCCGGATGTTTCTGTGCCTCCCGAGTAATTAATGATAGGAATTCTGCTTCTGCCGGCTGTCCGGAACAGCCATTTCCACGGTTCCGGGTTCCATGGCTCTCCGGTGGATCCTATCACTCTAAGAGAGGACAGGTCTTTTCTTTCTGTCCATTCTTTACCATGCTGCATTAGAGAACGGATGAGAGTCGGAGAGACTCCCAAGTGGGTAATACCTGCTGATTCTGTCAGCTTCCACAGTCGATCCGGTTCCGGATAATCAGGTGCGCCTTCATACATCATTAAACAGGCGCCGTTTATCAGAGCTCCGTACACAAGAAACGGCCCCATCATCCATCCCATATCTGTATACCAGCAGAACGTATCCCCTTTTTTCACATCCATGCACAGACCTGCGTCAAATGCCGCCTTTATAGGAAAACCGCCATGTGTATGAACCGTTCCTTTAGGTTTTCCGGTGGTACCTGATGTATAGAGCAGCATAAACGGTTCGTCGCTTTTCGCTTTATGAACCTTATCAAGCGGGGAATGATTTATAATGTCTTTCCAGGTTATATCTATCTTATCCCGGATTTCTACGTCATCCTCCCGCTCTACAATGATCAACGTTTTTCCGGATTCGGATAAATCGACCGCCCGGTCCGCCTCTTTCTTCATTAAAACCGGACGGCCTTTTCTCGTATAGCCGGAGGCCGCAATCAAAACAGAAGAACCAGCAGCATCCATTCTTGCCGCTACGGCTTCCGCCCCGTACCCTGAAAAAACGGGCGAGAAAACGGCACCGATCTGTGAGAGAGCCATCATGGAAATAACGGTTTCCGGAATCATCGGCATATACAGCGTAACTACATCGCCTTTGCTTATTCCTGAATGCTTCAATCCATTGGCTGCCCGTTTAACGGCAGCTGTGAGCTCCTCAAATGTATACTGTTCCTGCTCTCCGTCTTCCCCTTCCCACTTCAGAGCCGTGCCCTGTTTGGTATCCTCCTTTTCCGCCCATTTAAATACGGCATTGTGAGAAGCATTCAGTTTTCCTTTTACATACCAGTGCGGCCATTTCCAGCCGTCAGAAAGATCAAGCGCATACCTGTAATGGTGGAACCATTCAATATCCAGCTCCTTTTCCGCCTGGCTCCAAAACCAGCTTATATCCAGTATCGAGGCTTTATAAAAAGCATCGTAGTCGGTATAGCCAAGTTTTCTCATCCACTTGTGCAGCCTTGTCGCTTTTATTTGAATATCTGTCGGAAACCACCAGTCCTGCTTATCCACACTGCATCACCCTTTTGTTCAGATTGGATGGAGAAATTTTTTCATTGATTACTTCTATTTTATCATTTGATATCCATTTAATTTGGTAACGTTTTCAAATACGGTGCAGGAAATAATGAATGCTTTATTTCCTTATCTTTCCAGGCTTTTATGTTTCTTCTGCTGCGAACAGGGGAAAATACAGTAGTATTAAGCTTTGAGAAAGTAGGTATAGTATGAAAATTGCTCTTTTTGGAGGAACCGGCAGAGTCGGGCGCTACATTTTGGATATGCTGCTGGAAGAAAACATCGAAGTTGCTGCGCTCGCACGTTCTCCTGAGAAATTAACATCAGCCTCTCCTCTATTAAAGGTCATAAAAGGGGACGCTCTTCATAAAGAAGATGTCGAACAGACGATTCAAGGAGCGGATGCAGTTATCAGCGCCCTTGGCACCGATAAACAGAATACGCTTCAGCAGAGTATGCCTCATATTATTGAGGCTATGGAAACGCACAATATAAACAGGCTTCTGACAATAGGTACAGCAGGTATACTCGATGCACGCTCAGAACCGGGAACGTACCGCTTCGCTTCCTCTGAATCAAAGCGCCGCAGTACGACGGCCGCAGAGGATCATGCCAAAGTATATGAAATGCTGCAAGCAACCGGCCTCGTCTGGACGATTATCTGTCCTACTTACCTGCCTGATGGCGAAGAGCACGGAAAAAATCCGTGCCGAAGAAGATTTTTCCTAAAGATGGCTATAAAATCACTACAGCCGATACAGCTGCTTTTCACCGTTCACCTTTCCTTCATCCCGCCTATGAAAGAAAAACGGGTAGGCATTACGTATTAAAAAGGAAAAGCATTTTCTATTATATGGCAGGTGTGTTTTTCACCCGGCACTCGTGGTATAATAGACTAATGCTTTTGCAGGCAGAATACTGCCGCATGCTATAAAGGAGGTTGATGGAATGTGACCTTTTTTGGACCGTTCTCGGAATAGTTATCGTTATTGCTTTAGCAAGCTGGATAATTGGATATTAATGCGTTAATCAAATACTTAAACTGGTGGAAGAGTCATGGGAACAGGTGGAAGTGCAGGTCAAGCGCCAATTCGATCTCATTCCTGAGCTTGTAGACACTGCCCAGCCCTATATGCGTCATGAACAGGCGCTTCTTGAAAAGCTTCTGGAACTCCGCAGCGGACTTGATTCCAGAAAACAGTCAAGAGCAGAGCTTGTGGAGCTGACGAAGCACTATCTGCATCCCTGCGCAGTGTATTTGATAAAAAACAGGAAAATGAAGGCTTACAGGGAAATAAAGATTTTGAAAGACTGGAAGCTCTCTTTATAGAATCGGAAGCAAAGCTTGATAAAGCAAAGCGTGTGTATAATAATACCGTTACAAAATACAACAGTAAAATCCAGTCCGTTCCTACCCGGTTTGTAGCGGACGCACATAATTTCCATTCCAGGGAAACCGTGCATATCCATTAAAAAGACACTGTCCGCAGTGCTCTTTTTTTGTCATTTAATTCTATAAAACGAACAAAATATTCCTAGTGTTATATTTTTAATAAAAACAGCCGCTGGAGCAAGCATATATCAGTAGAATACGGCTCATCACTCATACCCGGTTTACGTATTATTTTACCTTTTGATACGATAGTACCTGCATTGGGAAGGGACCGGTTTTCGTCTATCCGCTCCCGGTTTTCTTTGTTTTTAAATACGTACAATACCTTTTAGCGATTGGAGCTGTTCCAATCGTTCTTTTTTTTGTCCATATTATGATACAATTTTGACAGACTTTCATTACAACCAATCCAGCCGCAAAGGAGACAGCATCATGACAGATTTTAATACAAAACTAGAAAATTATGCATCGTTGTCCATTAAAAAGGGAGTCAATCTTCAAAAGGGGCAGATTCTGGTCATCGCCGCTCCCATTCATTCATATGAGTTTGTAAGAGTGCTTGCTGAAAAAGCGTATGAAGCAGGAGCTCACAATGTCCACGTGGAGTGGTCCGATGAACAACTTGCCAAGCTGAAGCTCGATCACGCGCCGATGGAGGCTATTCAGGAATATCCGTGGTGGCATTCCAAAGCACGCGAAGAGCTGGCAGAAAGAGGCGCCGCTTTATTACTGTGAAATCATCCGATCCGGATCTGCTGAAAGATGCAGACGCAGGAAAAGTGGCCGCTGCCAATAAAGCCGCCGGAGAAGCTATGAAGAATTTCCGTAATTATATTCAGTCTGATAAAGTAAGCTGGCTCGTTACGGCTGCCCCCTCCGCCGGATGGGCTAAAAAAGTCTTCCCGGAAGCATCTGAAACAGAGGCCGTGCAGCAGCTGTGGGAAGCTATTTTCAAAGCCGTCCGCGCCGACCTTGAGAATCCCGTGCTTGCCTGGGAAGAGCATGACAAAAAGCTTCAGGCCAAATCTGCTATTCTTAACAGCAAAAAATACAAGCAGCTGCATTATACAGCTCCCGGCACGGATTTAAAAATTGACCTGCCGGATCATCATATTTGGGCAGGCGGCGGCGGACCGAATACGGAAGGTGTTCATTTTATCGCCAATATGCCTACCGAGGAAGTGTTTACCGTTCCGCATAAAGACGGCGTAAACGGCTATGTTAAAAACACAAAGCCTTTAAATTACAGCGGCAATGTCATTGATGATTTTACTATTCATTTTAAAGATGGAAAAATTGTTGATTTTTCTGCCGGTGAAGGAGAATCCACTCTCCGCAATCTTATCGATACCGATGAAGGGTCCCACCGGCTCGGAGAAGTGGCTTTGGTTCCCCACAGCTCCCCTATTTCCCAAAGCGGCATCCTTTTTTACAATACGCTTTTCGATGAGAACGCTTCGAATCATTTAGCAATAGGAAGCGCCTATGCTTTCTGTGTAGAAGGCGGCACTACAATGAACGAACAGGAAAAGCAGGAGGCCGGTTTAAACACCAGCCTGACCCATGTTGACTTCATGGTAGGAAGCAATAAAATGAATATTGAAGGCATTCTGCCGGACGGTACAAAAGAATCTGTATTTCAAAATGGCGAATGGGCCATATAAGAAAGGATGATAGATATGAGCTTAAATAAAGTACTCAGTATCGCAGGCTCTGACACGAGCGGCGGTGCCGGCATTCAGGCGGACCTGAAAACATTTCAGGAGCTTGAAGTATACGGAATGACTGCACTGACAACCATTGTGGCACAGGACCCCGACCGGGACTGGTTCCACGCCGTTTATCCTCAGGATATCCGCGCCCTGGAAGCCCAGCTGCAGACCGTACTCAAAGGAATAGGCGTAGACGCAGCCAAAACGGGAATGCTCGGATCAAAAGAAGTAATTGAACTGGTTGCAGAAAAGGTAGAAGAATTTAAAGTAGAAAAATTAGTAGTTGATCCGGTGATGGTATGCAAAGGCACCGATGAAGCGCTGAATCCTGAACTGGATCAGTACTTGCGCGACACACTTGTTCCTAAGGCTCTTGTCGTGACGCCTAACTTATTTGAAGCGTCTTCGATTGCCGGAACCGTCCCGTTGAAAACTATTGACGATATGAAACAGGCAGCAGCACTTATTCATGAAAAAGGCCCGGCTTTTGTTATCATCAAAGGCGGTGGTGAAATTGGCGGAAACAGTTCTACGGATGTTTTTTATGATGGAAAAACATTTGAACTGCTGGAATCGCCTAAAGTAGATACCGCGTATACCCATGGAGCCGGCTGCACTTTTTCCGCAGCCATTACAGCCGAAATTGCAAAAGGAGTACCGGTTAGAGAGGCAATCGCTCTGGCAAAACAGTTTGTTCATGCAGCCATTACAGATTCATTTCCTCTCAACAGCTATATCGGCCCCGTTAACCACACGGCCTACCGCCACCATTCGGCAAAAAAATAATAAATTATAAACATCCCCTCCCCCCGTCAAAGCCACACGGTTTTGATGAGGGGGATTTCTTTCGTTGTTATTAATGAAGCTGCCTGAATATTTTCTTCTGCCGGCTCACTCATGCTATAATGCTAAAGATATAAAGATACAAAGGAGAAAAAGATGGAATTAGTAAAATGCAGACGTACCGTATGGAAAGCACTGCACCATGATTATATAGAACCTCAGAACGGAACTATCCTGTTTCAGGAAGGTTACGTATATCCGGTTTTTCAGGACAGTTCCGGCACCTGGCTGTCTACAGACGAAGAAGGGGTCCCTCATGTTATTTCAGAAACAGAAGAGTCCCTGGAGTCAGACCCATGGTTTGAAGTTCATTTCATTAAGGTATAGAAATGGATAAAGGAGGAATGCGGCAGTGAAACAGCATATAATCGTACATGGCCTCGTTCAGGGCGTTGGTTTCCGGCAGTTCACAAAAATGGAAGCAGATAAACTTTCCATTTACGGATGGGTTCATAACAAAACAGACAATACCGTGGAAATCGCAGCGGAAGGCGATGACAAAGCGATGAGGTCTTTTTTGACTTCTGTGGAAAAAGGGCCGCGTTTTTCGAAAGTGGATAAAATCGAGGTCAACCCAATCGATGAAGTTGATCATAAACAAAGCTTTAAAGTAAAATAAAAGAGCTGACCCAAATGCTATTTGGGGCAGCTCTTTTTTATATTATTGAATCATCTGGTGAACGATGGACATAACGTCCATTTTACGCTGCAGCAGAGACTCTTCTGCTTCTTTAACATCGTCTTTTACTACGCCGAAATAAAATTTAACTTTTGGTTCTGTTCCGGACGGCCTGGCACAAAACCAGGAGTCGTCTTCAAACTTGAATTTAAGCACATTGGACACCGGAAGCTCGATTTTTTCTTTTTACCATCTGTTAAAAATGTTCTTTCCCCGGTATGATAATCTTCCATCGAGGTTACTTTCTGACCGCTGATGATTTCCGGCGGATTGGAGCGGAAATGATGCATAATTTCCTCGATTTTTTCGACCCCTGCTTTTCCTTTTAAAGTCAGTGAATCCAGGTCTTCGAGATAGCATCCGTATTTTTCGTAAAGCTCCTGAAGAGCTTCATAGATTGTACGGCCATTCTTTTTATGCCAAAGCGCCATTTCTGCAATAATCAAAGCAGACTGTACGGCATCCTTGTCTCTGACAAAATCGGCAATCAAGTAACCAAAGGATTCTTCATAGCCAAACTGAAACACGTATTCGCCGCTTTCTTCAAATTCTTTGATTTTCTCCCCGATAAATTTAAATCCGGTCAGCGTGTCCATCGTTTCCAGACCGTAGTGGGAAGCAATGACGCGTCCTAGTTCCGACGTCACAATTGTTTTCATGACGATTCCATTTTCAGGAAGGATCCCTTTTTCTTTACGCTGGGAAAGAAGAAAATCCAGAATAAGCGCTCCTGTCTGATTTCCGGACAGAACCTGGTAATGGTTGTCTTTAGCTTTAACTGCAATACCAATCCGGTCCGCATCCGGATCTGTTGCTACCAGCAGATCGGCTCCCAGTTATCTCCCTGCTCAATAGCCAGCTCAAAAGCTGCTTTTTCTTCAGGATTCGGGCTTTTCACCGTGGAAAACTCCGGGTCAGGCTCTGCCTGCTCGGCTACGACATGCACATTGGAGAAGCCGCTCGATTCAAAAATACGCGTTACCGGCAGGTGAGCGGTTCCGTGAAGCGGCGAGAAAACGATGGAAAGATCTCCGCCCTCTTTTTTACGGTTTCCGGATCCAGCAGGATGGTTTCTAAATGCTGATTGTACGGAAGATCTATTTCTTCCCCGATTACTTTCAGCAGGCCTTCCTGTTCCAATGTACTCTGCTCCGCTGTTTCAATTTCCAGTTCATTTTCGACACTGTTTACAAAGTCTACCAGCTCTTCTGCCGGCTCCGGAGGAAACTGGCCGCCGTCTTTGCCGTACACTTTAAACCCGTTATATATAGGAGGATTGTGGCTTGCCGTAATGACAACGCCCGCAAAGCATGCAGATACCTAACCGCAAAGGAAAGCTCCGGTGTCGGCCTCAGGTTCTCAAATATGTATGCCTGAATGCCGTGTGCACCCAGCGTGCGTGCCGTTTCCATCGCAAATAAGCCGGATCGGTGCCTGGAATCATAAGCTATCGCGACTCCTCGTGCTTTTGCTTCCTCTCCCCTGCTTTCTATAAACCGTGCCAGTCCTTCTGCTGCACGGCGGATCGTATATATATTCATTCTATTTGTACCCGGTCCCATTTCACCGCGCATACCGCCTGTGCCAAACTCCAGATACTTGTAAAAACTGTCCTCAAGCTGCGTTTCTTCTTCGGAAAGAACGTTCAGCTCCTCATCAAGTTCTTTTTCCAGAGATGAAAAAGATGTCCATCTTTCCCAATTCTTTTTCCAGTCCATTACGCATGACCTCTTTTCTGTTTGTATATTCTTATTATAGTAAACATATACACGTTCTACCATGATTATTAAAAAATGGCTTTTCTGCCGACGGCGTTGTTGTATGTATACCCTTATTTCCTCTCATTTATCCCATAAAAAAACAGCAGAAGCCGGATCGCTTCTGCTGTTCATAAATTATTAGGAAAGCACGGCGCTTTCTGTTTCTACTTCTTCTTCTGTATGCTTGGCATAACGGATTTCCGTTTCCAGCTCTTCCACAAATGAAGCTGCCTGTGTTTCATTCCAGCCTGCTTTTTTCTTCATAAAAGCAAGGACCGGCTCTTTCCATTTATCTACTTCGTTCATTCCGAAAAACAGAAGAGCGGCACGTCTATTAAAGAAGTCAAGCGGTGTAACTGCCATTTCTTCTTCAAGCGCGTAAAGAATCTGACCGCCTAGTTTTAACGGAAGACCTGCCTGTTCAATGTCTTTTTTCTGTTTCTTAATATGAGCAAATACGTTCGGTGCGTTAGATCCGTAGAATTCAATAACCTGCTCGGCTTCATCTTTGGACAGACCTGCCTGCTCGCCGAGGTACGCCTGTGTTTTTACGTACGTATCAAATCCGGAAGATCCATCTACTGCTCCGCCGGAAAGATGAATGTGCTCAGTCGGACATGGAGCATGGATATTCATTCGTTCTGCCACAATATCAACGGCTTTTTCAGCCATTTTGCGATACCCTGTCAGCTTGCCTCCTGCAATGGAGATTAGACCGGTTTCAGAAAGAAATACTTCATCTTTTCTGGAAATCTCGGAAGCTGATTTTCCTTCTTCGTAGATAAGCGGACGCAGTCCGGCCCAGCTTGATTCCACGTCCTCTTTGGTGAGCTTGAGCTCAGGAAACATGTAGTTGGAGATTTCAAGAACATAGCTTCTGTCTTCTTCCGTCATTCTCGGGGAAGCGATATCTGCTTCATAAACGGTGTCTGTTGTTCCAACATACGTTTTGTTGTCCCTTGGGATAGCGAAAGCCATGCGGCCGTCCGGCGTATCAAAATAAGTTGCCTGGCGCAGCGGGAAGCGTGTTCTATCGAATACTAAGTGAATTCCCTTAGTCAGACGAAGATGCTTGCCGAAGTTGGAGCCGTCTTTTTTACGCAGCGTATCAACCCACGGTCCTGCAGCATTAATAATATGATTGGCATAAATGGTATACTCTTTATTGTTTACTGTATCTTTTACTTTTACTGCCACGGCTTTTCCATTTTCATACACAAAATCTTCCACTCTGGCATAGTTAACCGGATTTGCTCCAAACTCTATGGAACGCTTTATTGTTTCCAGGGTCAGTCTGGCATCATCTGTCCGGTATTCTACGTATACACCGCCGCCTTTGAGCCCTTCATTTCTAAGAAGCGGTTCTTTTTCCAGCGTTTTTTCTTTATTCAGCATAAAGCGCTGTTCTTCTTTTTTTACTTTAGCAAGCCTGTCGTACACTTTAAGTCCAAAGGACATTGAAGTTTTACCGAAAGAACCGTTTTCCACTAAAGGAAGAAGCATCCACTGTGGTTCCGTCACGTGTGGAGCATTTTCATATACGATTGCTCTTTCCGTTCCAACCTCAGCTACAAGTCCTACTTCGTACTGCTTAAGGTATCTTAATCCACCGTGGACAAGCTTGGTTGAACGACTGGAAGTTCCTGCTGCAAAATCCTGCATTTCCACCAGTCCTGTTTTCATACCTCTTGCGGCAGCATCCAGGGAAATTCCTGCTCCTGTGATACCTCCGCCGATTACTAGAACGTCCAGCGTTTCCCGGCTCATTTGTTCTAATCTGCTCTCTCTGGATACAGCTGAAAATGCTTGATTATTCAAAGTTACGCCCTCCTGTAGTGTCGGACCGCCATTTTATCAGGTAAAAAAAACCGCAATATGACCATACAGTTGTCCTGTATAGAAATATTGCGGTCTCTCCTGCGGCTCCGACCTGATTTTAACTTACAGCTATTGTACACCCCGTGTGGAATTATTGTAAAGAGAAAAGCTTTTCTTTTTATAAATCAGGATTCCAGAGTTCTTTCCGGTTGGTTGTTACTGCTGTTGCACCAGCTTGAAGAGCACTATTTACTTCTTCCCGGCTGCGGATAAGCCCGCCTGCTACGACGGGAATGCCGGACCTTTCCAGTACTTCTGTTATCATACCCGGGATGACACCCGGCAGTACTTCAATAATGTCCGGTTTGACGTCATCTATTAATCGAAAACTCGTGTCGAGTGCCAGTGAATCCAGCAGAAACAATCGCTGCATGGCTAAAACTTTATGTTTTTTTGCCGTGATAAGCATTTGTTTTCTTGTCGAAATTAAACCATATGGCTTAATATGCTGGCAGAGAAACTGGGCTGCATATTCATCATGGGCAAGTCCCTGCACAAGGTCAGCGTGCAGGATAACTTTCTTATTTTCAGATTTGGCCAGCTGGATCATGCTTTTCAGCTGCGCAATGTGGGTATTGAGCAGTACTATGTGAGTCCCTTCTTTCTTTAACAGACCATCAAATTCTTTTGCTGTACGGGCAGCCGGAAGCACCGTTTCTTTTCCAAAAAACATATATTCTGCTCCTTTCTTTCATTAATTTTATATTTTTGTATTAAAGTTGGGAAAAAATAAATAATTTCTTATAAAAAAGGGAATACCTTTGTATGCAGCGAATAAGTATTAATAGGACAGCACTGCTGGAACGAAACTTTTACGTCAAACGAATTTAGGTGAGTTATACAAATGGATATGTACGGGATTACAGAAGAGCAACTTTATCTTTTTCATGAAGGAACATTTTATCACAGCCATCACGTGTTTGGGTGCCACCACATTACTTATAAAGGAAAAAAAGGCTGGCGCTTTACCGTCTGGGCCCCCCATGCGGAAAAAATCCACATCGCATGTGAAGATAATGCCTGGACAGGAGAAGGCTTCGAACTGCACCGTATTGATGATTTAGGAGTATGGACCGGTTTTTTCCCGGAATGGAAAGCACAGGCTACATACAAATACTCCATTACAGCAGAAGAAGGCAGCGTCCTTTTGAAAGCTGATCCCTATGCTGTTTTTTCTGAAATCAGGCCTAATACGGCTTCCGTTTCGATGCTGAAATCAACCCATCACTGGAACGATGAGAAGTATCTCGCTGAACGTGCACGCACCAACTTTTATGAATCAAAGATCGCCGTTTATGAAATGCACGCCGGCACATGGAAGCAGCATCCGGACGGTACGTTTTATTCTTACCGGGAGCTTGCCACCCACATTATACCTTACCTTCTGGAAATGGAATACACTCATGTGGAGCTGCTTCCTATCTCCGAGCATCCCTTTGATCAATCCTGGGGTTATCAGGTTACAGGCTATTTCTCTATTACAAGCCGCTACGGAACTCCTGATGACTTTAAGTATTTCGTTGACGCCTGCCATGCATCGGGCATAGGAGTTATTATGGACTGGGTGCCGGGACATTTCTGTAAAGACTCCCACGGCCTCAGGCAGTTCGACGGAAAACCACTTTATGAATATGATGATCCAATGATTGCTGAAAAAACAAACTGGGGAACATTGGTATTTGATTATACCAAACCTGAAGTCAGATCTTTTTTAATCTCCAATGCGGTATTCTGGCTGGAGGATCTCCATCTGGACGGTATTCGCGTTGATGCGGTTGCCAGTATGATTTATTACAATCTCGAAAAAACGGAAATGGATGCCAAGGTTTATAATATACATGGAGAAGGTATAAATTTAGAAGCAGTGGATTTCCTGAAGCAGCTTAATACCGCTGTTTCCGATAGACTGCCCGACACCCTGATGATCGCAGAAGAAAGCACGGCCTGGCCTATGATCACCCATCCTGTGAAGGACGGCGGCCTGGGATTTGATTTCAAATGGAATATGGGATGGATGAATGATACATTAACATATATGAAGATGCACTGGACGCAGAGAAAAGACTTTCATCACCTGCTGACATTTTCCGGTGTGTATGCATTTTCCGAACGTTTTATTCTTCCGCTATCCCATGATGAAGTCGTCCATGAAAAGAAATCCCTTCTTGATAAAATGCCCGGGAGCCAGGAAGAACAGTTTTCACAGCTTCGTCTTCTTTACGGCTATATGGCATCCCATCCAGGGAAAACACTTCTTTTTATGGGAGGCGAGCTCGGTGCTTACGACGAATGGCGCGATAAAGAAGAACTGGCATGGAATCTCTTAACGTATCCGATTCACCATGCTCTTCAGCGTTACGTCGCTTCTCTTCAGAAATTTGTTAAAAACCATCCGGCTTTGTATGCACAGGATCATCAGCCTGAAGGATTTACCTGGGTCGACGCTGATAACAGCGAGCAGAGTATTCTTCTTTTTACCCGTCAGAGTGAGGAAGAGGAGCTGCTGATATTGTGTAATTTCTCCGGAATGAAATTTCCTCACTTTCGGATAGGCGTTTCTGAACCCGGTTTGTACCAGGAAGTATTTAACAGCGATGAAGAGGAGTTCGGGGGCAGTGGTTATACAAACAGATTATACCTCCCCTCTTCCCCAAGCCCTCTTCACGGCAGGCCCCACTCTATTGATACAGTAGTACCGCCGTTTTCTACGCTGTACTTTAAGAAAAGAAAGGCAACTAAAAGGAGGAATCATAATGGGTAAAGAAATTATTGGAATGCTGCTTGCAGGCGGCGAAGGAAAGCGTCTCGGCCAGTTGACAAAAGACACCGCAAAACCCGCTGTCCCATTTGGGGGAAAATATAGAATTATTGATTTCACTTTAAGCAACTGCACACACTCCAACATTGATACAGTCGGGGTGCTGACGCAGTATCAGCCAATGGATTTAAACCGTCATCTCGGCTCCGGAACTCCATGGGAGCTGGATAGAAAATATGGAGGAATTTCCATCCTGCCTCCTTTTACCGTTCAGGAAGGCGGAGGCTGGTACTCAGGGACAGCTGACGCTATTTACCAGAATATGCAGTTTATTGACCAATATGATCCTGAATATATTCTTGTCATTTCAGGTGACCATATATATAAAATGAACTACGATGCCATGCTCGAACAGCACAAAAAGAAAATGCGGATGCTACCATCTCAGTTCTTGAAGTTCCATGGGAAGACGCTTCGCGTTTTGGCATTATGAATACAAATGATCAAATGGAAGTTATTGAATTCCAGGAAAAGCCAAGTGAACCTAAAAACAATCTGGCTTCCATGGGTATTTATATATTCACCTGGGCCTCCCTTCGCGATTACTTGATTAAAGACGCAGAAAATTCTGAATCCAGCCATGATTTCGGTAAAGATATTATTCCAATGATGCTTGAGGATGAACGGAAATTAAAAGCTTTCTCCTTCCACGGCTACTGGAAGGACGTTGGAACGATTAAAAGCTACTGGGAAGCCAACATGGACCTGCTGGATCATAATTCAGGTCTGCGTCTTCATGATAGAAGCTGGAGAATCTATACCGTAAACCCTAATCAGCCTCCTCACTATATGGGGCAGGAAGCAACCGTTTCCAATTCCCTTATCAATGAGGGCTGCCATGTACTTGGTCATATAAAGCGCTCCGTTCTTTTCCAGGGAGTACGTGTGGAAGCCGGATCTACTATAAAGGATTCAGTTATTATGCCGGAAGTAAAAATCGGCAGCAATGTCACGCTTGAAAAAGTTATCGTCCGGCCGGAACCGTTATACCCGACAACTGCGTTATTACATTCGACAAGGCAGAAGACTCCATGGTTGTCGACAACGATACTTCGTTCAAACAATATCTGCCAAGCAATCAACGATAATAATAGGAGGCTAGACTATGGCTAAAATGATGGGTGTTATAAATTTAGATTCCGAGTACAGCAACCTTAATGAGTTAACATATTTTAGAAGCGGGGCTGCCGTCCCCTTTGCCGGAAGGTACCGGCTGATTGACTTTACGCTTTCCAATATGAGTAATGCCAACATTCATGATATTGCAATTTTCGCACGTGAAAAATATCGCTCTCTCATGGACCATCTAGGCACAGGTTCCGACTGGGATCTAGACAGAAAGCGCGGCGGGCTCTTTATTCTGCCGCCGGACTGGAACGACCCGTCTGATATTTCGCGCGGTGACCTTCAGCATTTTCATAATAACCGTGATTTTTTTGAAAGAAGCTCAGCGGAATATGTTTTTCTCAGCGGAAGTCAGTGCATCATGAATCTGCCTATTTCTGAGGCACTTGATAAGCACATATCATCTAATGCAGATGTCACGTTAAATCTCTGCCAGCTTATCCGATGAGGACCGCGAGGATAACAGCTACCTTAAATTACAGACGGATGAAAACGGAGCGGTTACTGCTTTTTCCCATGATAGAAGCCTCCCTTCTATTTTTACCGGGATGTACATTATCAAGAAAAGTCTTTTATGGAACTGGTAGATGAGTGGTATCAACAATGAAAAAGAAACTTTTTCTTAAACGGTATTAAAGATAACCTGCATAAATTATCTGTGCAGACGTATCATCACGAAGGATATACGGCGTTTATCCAATCACTGAAAAGCTACTACAAGCAGAACATGCGGCTTCTTAATACAGATCATTACCAGACTTTGTTTTTTGAAAACCAGCGGATTTATACGAAAGTAAAAGATGAGCCGCCTACCAAATACGGCGACAGTGCCGAGGTTACCCACTCTTTGGTTGCCAATGGATGTACCATTGAAGGAGAAGTATCAAACAGTATTCTTTTCCGGGGCGTAACGGTAGAAAAAGGAGCCGTGGTTAAAGACTCTATTATTCTACAGCGTTGTCATATTAAGGCGGATTCCACGATAGATTACTCTATTATTGATAAGGACAGCACGATTGCCAGTGGGACGACACTAAAGGGCATTGAAGATCGTCCGTATGTCATAGCTAAACGATCAGTTATATAAGGAGAGATGTCCAATGAATCTTTTATTTGCCGCATCTGAATCACAGCCATTTTTTAAAACAGGGGGCCTCGCCGATGTGGTGGGTGCCCTCCCTCATGCTTTAAAGGAAACCAGCGACGATCATATACAGGTTATTCTTCCGTATTACAATCAATTTATGAAAGACCATTTTGCGGACAGGCTGGAGCTTGTTAAAACCGACATAATGATTCATTTAGGCTGGCGCCGGCAGCGTGCAGATTTACTTAAACTGAAGGAAAAAGGAATTACGTATTATTTCATTAAAAATAATTACTATTTTGACCGGGCTAATATTTACAGCTACTATGATGACGGCGAACGGTTTGTTTTTTTCTCCAAAGCTGTTATTGCTGCTCTTCCCCATCTGGAGGAAGATCCCGATATTATTCACTGCCATGACTGGCAGACCGGCCTCGTACCCGCTTTTTTGAAAGCATACGGCCTGCATTACAAAACCGTGTTTACAATTCATAACCTGCAGTACCAGGGTATTCTGCAGAATTCTGCATTTGATGATTTGATTAATTTAGGTGGAGAGCATTATTTCGGCATGGAATGGAACGGACTTATCAACTGCCTGAAGGCGGCTGTGCATCACAGCGATTTAATTACGACCGTCAGTCCGACCTATGCTGAAGAAATTAAAAGTCCATTTTTTGGAGAAGGAATGCATTCTCTTCTAAACGATAAATCCGACATTCTGCGCGGTGTTCTAAATGGAATTGATACAGCGTCATACGATCCGGCAAATGATTCTTATATTCCCCATCCCTATCACCACTCACCGGAAAAAAAGCGCAGCAACAAAGAAAGCCTGCAGGCTGAATTGGGACTTCCGGTAAACGGAGATATCCCTCTCATCGCCATGGTAACAAGGCTTGCTGACCAAAAGGGGCTGCCGTTGGTAGCTGATGTATTTCCTGAATTGATGGAACGCCCTGTTCAATTTGTGCTGCTTGGTACCGGAGATCCCGGCCTGGAGCAGTATTTCCGGGATATTTCCTCCCATTATCCGGAGCAGGCTTCGATTCGGACTTATTTTGATGAGGGACTGGCCCGGAGAATGTATGCAGGTGCGGATTTTCTACTTATTCCGTCCCGCTTTGAACCGTGCGGTCTGAGCCAGCTGATAGCGCTGCGTTATGAAACGGCTTCTATTGTAAGAGAAACCGGTGGATTAAAAGATACTATTCACCCATTTAATCCCGAAACCGGCACGGGAAATGGATTTACTTTTCATCAGTCCGATGCATACGAAATGCTCGGCTGCATCGATCATGCTCTTACAGTTTACGCAGACGAGAGCCAGTGGTCCGCTCTGCTGGAGAATATTTATAAAGCGGAAGTAGACTGGAAAACTTCTGCCCGTGTCTATCAGGATTTGTATCAGCAGCTTTCATGATAAAAGGAGAAGTGAGTCATAATGAATGAACAACAGCTTCAGGATTCCATCTGCCAGACCCTCGAAAAAAAACTGGGGACGACTATCAACGAAGCTACTTCCAGAGAAATATATATTGCGGTAAGTTCTATCGTAAAAGAAAATCTTAACAGCGAATGGCTTCAAACGACAAAACGCTACAAAGAGCAGAATCCCCGCACTGTTTATTATTTTTCTATGGAATTTTTGATGGGACGCTTACTGGAATCCAATCTTTTGAATATGCATTGGCTCGAACCAATGAAAGCAGCTCTTACCAACCTTGGGTTTGTTCCGGAGGACATATTCGCGTGTGAACAGGACGCAGGACTTGGAAACGGCGGCCTGGGACGGCTGGCTGCGTGCTTTCTGGATTCTATGGCATCGCTGCAGATTCCCGGCCACGGTTACGGGATCCGCTATAAGTACGGTCTGTTTGAGCAGAAAATCGTAGACGGCAACCAGGTGGAACTTCCTGATTACTGGCTGCGCGAACCTTACGTCTGGGAAACAAAACGTCCGGATCTTACTGCGGTGATCTGTTTTGGCGGACGCGTAGAAACATACGAAGAGAATGGGAAAATGAAGGTTTCTCTTCTGGATACTGAAAAAGTTGCCGCTGTCCCCTATGATGTGCCTATTAAAGGCTATAACAATGAAACGATCAATACGCTCCGGCTCTGGAGCGCAGAGCCTCTTGAGAGTGAAGATGGTTTCTATGCCGGAGACAAGCAGAGCTATTATGATCATTTAGAATCCAAGCGCTCCATTGAAAGAATTTCTGAGTTTTTATATCCTGATGATTCCAATATGGATGGAAAAATGCTTCGTCTGAAGCAGCAGTATTTTCTCGTTTCCTCCGGACTTCAGACAATTGTTAAGCTTTTTAAGCAGCGCACCGGTCATTCCTGCTTAAAACTTCACGAATACATCAGCATTCAGATTAACGATACTCATCCGTCATTAGTTGTCCCGGAATTAATGCGTCTGCTTATGGATGAAGAAGAACTTGGATGGGATGAAGCCTGGCATGTTACCACTAATACGGTAGCCTACACGAACCATACCATTTTAAGCGAAGCGCTCGAAAAGTGGCCTGTACCTTTATTTTCCCAGCTGCTGCCGCGTGTATACATGATTACTGAAGAAATAAATGAACGCTTCTGCCAGATGGTTTATCACGATCACCCGGAGTACCGGTCGGTTATTCATGAACTGGCGGTTATCAGCTACGGCCAGGTTCGTATGGCGCATTTGGCCGTTGTAGGCAGCTACAGCGTAAATGGCGTCGCTAAAATGCATACAGAAATCCTCAAAAGATCAGAGATGAAACAGTTCTACGGTCTGTTTCCAGGGAAATTCAATAATAAAACAAACGGCATTACCCACCGGCGCTGGCTGATGCAGGCAAACCCGGAGTTAACCTCACTGATTAACTCATCTATTGGAGAGGAATGGAAGGAACGCCCGAAAGATCTGATTAAACTGCTCCGCTATAGTACAGATGCTTCGTTTCAGGAGAAGCTGTTTGAAGTCAAGCAGTTTAACAAGCAAAATCTGGCCCGGTATATTAAAGAAAAAACAGGGCTTATTATTGATGATCGTTCGATATTTGATGTACAGATTAAAAGGCTGCACGGCTACAAGCGCCAGCTTCTTAATATTCTTTACGTCATTAACCGCTATTTATACCTAAAAGACCATCCGAATGCGGACATACCGGCACGGACGTTTATCTTTGGTGCAAAAGCAGCACCAAGCTATCATTTTGCCAAACAGGTAATCCGGCTGATCGTTTCAGCAGCCGATCAGATTAACAATGATGCTTCGATTAACGATAAAATTAAAATCGTTTTTCTCGAAAATTACAACGTCAGTCTTGCCGAAATGATTATTCCGGCATCTGAAGTAAGCCAGCAGATTTCCACCGCCGGAAAAGAAGCCTCCGGTACCGGTAATATGAAGCTCATGATGAATGGTGCTCTAACGCTGGGTACACTTGACGGCGCCAATGTTGAAATTAAAGACATGGTAGGTTCGCAGAACATGTTCCTGTTTGGTATGGAAGAATCTGAAATTGAAGAACTCCACCGTACAGGCGGCTACAGCGCGAAGTCTATTTATCAAAGCGACAAGCGGCTTCACCACATGATTAATCAGCTTCATGATGGTTTCTTTGGCCGGGACGAGCTCGCCTTTAAAGATATTTACTACCATCTGCTTCGCGATAATGATGAATATTTCGTTTTGAAAGATTTTGAAAGCTACGTGGAAGCACAGGAAATGATCGATCAGACATACCAGCAGTGGAATAAATGGCAGGAAATGAGTATTACCAACATTGCCCATTCCGGCAAGTTTTCCAGTGACCGCACCATTATGCAGTACGCATCTGAAATTTGGAATATCTCTCCTTATATTCCTGCGCCTGCAAAAAAATAAAGCTGCAGACACACATATTAAATCCAAAAAAAAGATGAGCCGTTTTTGGCTCATCTTTTTTATTCTCCAGGAAACTGAAGGCCCCACTGTTTGCGTACTTCATCCATAATCTTCATTACGTCCGAAGTAAGCTTCAGGGTCCCATCATTGCTGCGGCCGATAACCATCTGATTCATTGCCTCCACCTCATATTCGAGGGCTCTGGCTGTTTCTCCCGCTTCCAGCGTCTCAGCTGTGCCATCATTATAAACAATATCTGCACGGGAAGCCCGGTTAAAATCGTCCATTTCAATATAACCCTGCGAGCCGGTAATCAACCCTTTTTTAGGCATATTCCCCCGCAGTGCCAATGATACCACGGCTACTTCCTGATGCTCATTTTTTAATACAATTCCTGATTGTTCGTCTACACCCGTTGAGGCTGTAGTGCCAAGCGTCACAATTTCATTGGGTGCAGCAGTTAAATAATATCTGGCGAATGTTAAAGCGTAGGTGCCAATATCAAGCAGGGCTCCACCAGCCAGGTCTTTGTTGAAAAAACGATCGTTTTTATCAAAGTCTTTAAACATGCCAAATGTGACGTTAACCATGCTGACTTTACCGATGCCGCCTTCTTCAATAAAGGATTTTACTTTTTTATGAAGAGGATTATGATAAATCGTCATTGCCTCCGCTAAAATAAGCTCGCGTTTCTCCGCTTCTTCTTTTAGAATCTGCAGCTGCCTGTCGTTTACCGTGATCGCTTTTTCGCAAAATACGTGGCGGTTTTTTTCAAGACTTTTCATGACCCATTCAAAGTGGTGCGAATGCGGGGTTGCTATATAAACCACGTCCACATCATCGTCTTCAAGCAGTTCTTCGTAACTTCCGTAGGCATGATCTATTCCATACGTATCTGCGAAAGCCTGTGCCCGATCCGGACTTCTCGATGCCACGGCGTGAACATGTCCGTTTACTGCTTTGATCGCTTTGGAAAAATTAATGGATATCGTACCTGGTCCTAAAATGCCCCATTTTAACGTTGTCATTTTTTTCTCCTATCTCTTTTTATAAGAATATCTGCTTTTTTTCCAGCCCGGACGATACAGCAGATAAAGCGCTGTTCCGAGCAGCGGAATACTAAACAGAAGCCATTGTTTAGAAGTCAGCGTCCGCTTTCGTTTTGCAGCATCTTTTTTAATCATGTATACAGCCAGCACTGCAAATAATAGAAAATCAATGACCATCGTGTGTACTAAATGATAAGACCAGAAGGCTTCCCATAATCCACCCGGCTGAAAGCTGCCGATGGCAAAAATAATCAGTGCTCCTGTCAGGAGCACAAGCAGGCCTGCAAATACTTTTGAACCGGTTACTTTCCCAACTGTACCCGGTTTGATAAGGTGCGTTGATTCTTTTCGAAGAGCGATGTAGGGCATCAGTGCAAAGGCCCCTGCTCCAAAAGAGAGAAGCACAAAAGGCCATGCTTTAAGGCGTCCCCTGCCCGGATCGGTAAATAGGAAAGCAGTGAAAAGCAGCGGCCAGACTCCCAGCGAGTTGAATAAAGCGATAACGAGCGGATTCATACTGGTTTGTTCGAATGTAAAAAGAGCCTGCATCTGCTCCATTGTATACTGCTCTCCGGCCGGTGCATAAAAAATTAAATACACGACGGCGAGAGCCCATAATAAAAGTATTCCCAATTTAGCGGACAAGTATGCTCCTCCCCCTTCTTTTTATGCGCGGTTTTTTCTTCCCCACCATGAGACAAGAAGCGGTCCCGATATATTATGCCAAACGGAAAATACGGCGGCCGGAAGCGCAGCAAGCGGTGTGAAATGAACAGTCGCCAGCTGGCTGGCTAATGCGGAATTCTGCATCCCGACTTCGAGCGAAACCGCGCGCCGCTGTGCCTGGTTCAGCCCCATAAACATTGCTGCCGCATAGCCAAGCAGCAGACCGAAACCATTATGAAGAATCACAGCTGCGATAACCAGCGCTCCTGTCTCTATAACATTTTCTCTGTTGGCAGCTAATACTCCTGCCACAATAGCTACAATTGCTGCCATTGAAACGACAGGAAGTATCTTTGTTCCTTTATCTACTACAGCCGGCAGCAGTTTTCTTACCACAATCCCAAGCGTAATCGGAATTAAAATGACCTGTACAATCGAAAGAAGCATCGCTCCTGCATCCACAGGAAGCCACGTATTTGCAAACAGTAAGAGAAGCAGCGGCGTCATCACAACAGCCAGTATAGTGGAAACCGAAGTCATTGCTACAGAGAGCGCTACGTCCCCTTTAGCTAAATAAACCATAACGTTAGAAGCGGTTCCTCCCGGTGAAGCACCGACCAGAACGAGACCGGCGGCGATCTCAGGCGGCAGCTGCATAAGCAGCGCAATTAAAAAGGCAGCGGCCGGCATGATAACAAATTGAGCGATTACGCCTACAATTACCGGAAATGGTTTTTTAGCGATAATTCCAAAATCCGCTCCCTTAAGAGTCATTCCCATGCCAAACATAATAATACCGAGCAGCAATGTAATGTAAGCTGTAATACCAACAAATACATCCGGCAGAAGAAAAGCTGCACCAGCGGCGGCCAGCACAAATACAGCAAAATATTTGTTCACAAACAAAGTTACCTGATCCATTTTTTCGTCCTCCAATAGTATGTACAAAATTATAGTAATATTTTGTCATTTTACTCCTCTATAGCTTATCCTTCAACCCTTTAACGCAGGTACGAGCCTTCTACTGTAAAATTATTTCCCAACTATGCTACAATTTGGCTGAAAAGGAGACGATACGAATGACTAAGACTGGGAATTATGAAAAAGCTACATTTGCAGGAGGATGCTTCTGGTGCATGGTACAGCCTTTTGATGAGCTTGAAGGCATTATCAGCATTACCTCCGGCTATACGGGCGGTCACGTGGATAATCCGTCCTATGAAGAAGTAAAAACAGGAGAAACCGGCCACTACGAAGCCGTGCAGATTCAATTTAACCCTTCTTTATTTCCTTATGAGAAACTGCTGAGACTGTACTGGCCGCAGATTGATCCTACCGACGACGGCGGGCAGTTTCAGGATCGCGGTCCACAATACCGTACCGCTGTTTTTTATCATAATGCAGAACAGGAAACATCTGCACAGCAGTCTAAAAAAGACATGGAACAGAGCGGAAAATTTTCACAGCCTGTCGTTACGGAAATTAAACCCGCCTCCGCGTTTTATCCTGCGGAAGATTATCACCAGAACTTTTATAAAACACACGAAAAAGAATATAAAGAAGACCGGAAGCAGTCAGGACGGGATGAATTTATCCAGTCCCACTGGCAGTAATTTCCGGTAAATGCTCAAAAAGCTATACTGCCTCAGGCAGTACAGCTTTTCTTTTTATCCAAACCAGCCCATCAGCCAGTCCATTCCTGTTACAGAAGCAATAGTCATGGCAATAGTCCACACTGCCAGACTAACGTTCATCCATACAACGATCTGCTTTCTTTCTCCCTGAAATCCCATGGCTAAAGCAGTAGCCAGATGTATGCCCGTGATGCCCGGCCCGGCGAGGGCAATACCCGGAATCCCGTATTTATCAAAAATACGTTTCATTCTCTGCTGGCGTTTTTCTTTTTTAGCCAGTTTCTTCGGGTCCGCATGTTCCTCTTTGGTATCGGTTTTCTCTTTTCGTTTCTGTATTAGGCGCTGATACCACCGTTTTTTCCTTAGCCAGTCCATACCGTAAATAATAAGCAGTACGGGCAGCGCGTTTCCTATAAAGGAAACAATAGCTACAGGAACCGGATGCAGCCCCGCGCCAATCCCAATTGGAATAACAATGACAAGCTCAAGCCAGGGAGTTGCAGCCATAACAAACAGCCCTAAATACCATCCAATCCATTCCATTACTTTTCCACCTGACCGCGACTGCGGATACCCTTCCAGAAAACAAACCATGCCGCTTCTGTTTTCTTTTCTACTGCTGCTGCATCATAAATATGCATTTCTGTCGATATTCCGTCTAAAATTACGTAAAACGCCTGCAGATACACTGTGGTATCTCCCGGCTCTATTTCCTGCTGGGCGATCCCCTCTTCCATGAGTTCTGCCAGCATGCTGTCGGTTTCTCCTTCATAGGCTGAGAATTTCCCCAGTATACTCTGCTGCAGGTGTCTGGGAGGGAATGTCAGCACTCTCATATAGAGCATGCCTTGATCTTTCAAGCTTAAAAAGCGCGCTGTTGATGTTAATACTTCCTTTAAACGGTATTCTACGTTGCTTTCACTTTTTAACAATATAGACTCTTTTACATACTCCACGTATGAACAGAACACCTCATCCACAATTTCAAGAAACAAAGATTCCTTGCTTTCGATGTGATTATAAAGGGAGGGCTTTTTCATCCCAAGCTTTTCAGCAAGCGCTGATAAACTCATTCCATCATATCCCTTATCAGCAAACAGCTTTAGTGCCTCCTGTTTTACTTTTATCTTCATCATTTGATCTGCCTCCCGAAACTAACGAACGGTAGCCATTGTATCTTTTTTGGCAGCAGCCCGTCAATTACTCCCGCTTATAGAAAACGGGCTCTTAACATAGTCGGAATAATAAAAAAGCACCTTCCCGGAAGAAAGATGCTTTTTCGCTTATCCTATTAACTTGAATTCCTCAATCGGCCAATAGCGCAGGTTTGCTTTACCGACAATTTGTTCTGTTTCAATAAAGCCAAGCTGACGGCTGTCCATACTATTTAAACGATTGTCCCCCATTACAAATACCGAGCCTTCCGGCACAGTGCTCTGACCGGTTATTTCCTCCAGCGTGAAGTCCTGCGTAAACAATCCTGTTCCGGATGACTGTTCTTTAAACGGCTCCAGATAGGCTTCATCCTGCGCTTCTCCGTTGACGTACAAAACATCATTTTCAAATGCAATATGATCTCCAGGTACTCCGATCACTCTTTTAATATAGTCGCTCTGCTCATCAGCGTGAAAAACGATCATATCCGAACGATCCGGTTCTCCAAATTCATATCCAATTTTATTAATAATCAGACGCTCTCCATTTTCTATTGTAGGCATCATGGATTCACCGTGCACCATGTAGTTTGCAAATAAAAATTGTCTTACGATTAGTACGACCAATATAACGATAATAAATGTTTTGACCCAATCCCATATTTCACGGGCGATATTATTCATTTCTTTTCCTCCGTTTCATATCTATTATAATGTATCATTATTGATTTACAAGGACAATCATTGTCTTCTGTTAAATAGAAGTTGCTAGTTGGCGGTCATATAGGATAAAATCAATACTATAGCCTAAAATGAAAAAGTATGTGACAAATGTGTAACAATGACTAAAGAATGGTTTCCAGACTATAACGGACACGTAACAATAAGGGGATATTTTATGAAGATACTATGGGTTCTCTTTTCCATAGTTCTCGCGTTCTCTATTTTTCCAGGGCATGCTTCCATGCTTACCCTGGACTCCGTGGCTGATGAAGTAAATACCTCCCCGCCGGGATTATCTTATTCTTTACATGATGAGGAGCTGACTATGGCATGGGGGGAAAAAAACTCAACAGGCTATAGAATAAATATTGAACAAACGAATATAAGCGAGAACACACTGCAGATTTACTATTCTCTGCGCTATCCGGATCCGGAGGAATTCAATATCGCCCATCCTGTTTATCCGGAAGATCAGGCTTCCATTGATGGAAGCGCCGACGAAATTGAGAATGTAGAAATGTATGAAGTAAAAAACAGCAGCACATTTAAAGATATAAATACTCCTGTAAAAATAGCCAGAGGCGATATATGGACGCTTACTCTAAACCAGGCGGTTAACTCAGATTCTTTAACAGACGCAAATATTTATATTACCGATGAGAACGATGAAAAATTAACCTCTGTACTTGTGCTCACGACCGATCAGGAAATCAAAATCATCCCTCCCGATGAAGAAATGGAGCGGGGCAGCATTTACACTTTATATGTAGAAAAAGAGCTGCAGTCTTCAGCCGGCAACTCTCTTTTAGGCGGCTATAAACAATCTTTCTACATTGATAACGGAGAATCCGTATCGTGGAGAAAAGATGCACCTGTGACTATGCAGCCTGTTATTGCCAATCAGGAACTTGACCTGTCTTTCCAGGGGGCCGGTACGGAAGAAACCTCGGAAACGGAAGAAGAAATTAACGTTTTCCCGATTGAAATTGATGAAAATAACCAGCCCTTTATGATACGCCGAATTGAAGAAAACACTTCTTTTTCTCCTATACGTTCCCCTCTTTCACCAGCAGACAGCTAAACTCTCCAAAAAAGGAGAGTTTAGCTTTTTATTTTCGAATTGATGCCGATATAAATATAAAGAAAGCTGGAAAGAAAGTAGGAACTCCTTTGAATAAAAAAGCAGGTACGCTTTTTATCGTTATGCTTCTTGCGCTTACTGTTTTTCTGGCAGCAGCTGTTGCGGGAGTAACGATTATACTTCCCCTTCCCAAACCCTGGATCATCTTATAGATAAAGAAACTTTTCATATACCGACCAACAGCTTTGTTTATACATCCCAAAATGACGTTCTTGCTGAATGGCATAACGAACAGAATCGTCTGTATACAAAGCAGACAAAAACCCCGGAAGTAGTTAAGCAGGCATTTCTTTCGACAGAAGATCAGCAGTTTTTTGAACACAAAGGTCTCGATGCCTCTGCGGTCCTTCGTGCGGTACTTGCTAACGCTCAGGCGGGCTCTATTGAAGAAGGGGCCAGTACTATTACGCAGCAGCTGGCCAGAAACCTATTTCTTCACCATGGCCAGACCTACGAGCGTAAAATAGCAGAAGTGCTTTATGCTGTTGAATTGGAGAATACCTATTCCAAAACGGAAATACTGGAAATGTATATTAATACTATTTATTTTAACCGTGGTATTTACGGCTTTGAAACTGCCAGCCAGGCATACTTCTCTAAATCGAGCAGCGACCTTACGTTGGCAGAAACAGCCTTTTTAGCGGCGGTTCCCGCTAATCCCACGTACTACGATCCAATTGATAATAAGGATCACACGCTGGAACGCCAGGGCTGGATTCTACAGAAACTGCTCGATACAGAGAAGATCACCGAAGAAGACTATCAAACGGCGCTGGATGCTCCTATTAATGTAATAGAACCAACGTCAAGAGCCTCGCTGTCGCCGGATTACGAAGATCTCGTAAAAAACGAATTCCGTGAACTTGTTGCGGATAAAGAAGGATACTCCAAACAAGCGGAAACAGCATCGGAAGATGATAAACAGGCAGTGTCTGAAGAATTGGATAAGCGGATAGAAGAGCTGATGAACAGCGGCCTTCATATCTACACGCATTTTGACAGCGGCCTTCAAGCGGCCCAGAATGAGGCGGCCGCTTCTGTTCTGTCAAATGATGCTGCTGAAGGAGCCTCTGTTACAATTGATCATTTGAATCATGAAATAGTTGCAGCCATTGGAGGGAAAAATTATCAAAATGGAGAATTTCACCGGGCATTTCAGGCATACCGTCAGCCGGGGTCCACGATTAAACCGCTTCTTGTCTATGCGCCCTATATAGAAACGTTTGACGTCTCCTCTATATCAATGGTGGAAACAAAAGATATATGTATTAAAGAGTATTGTGTATCTCAAGACGGCCTTAACCAGCCGGTATCATTGAAAAGAGCGCTTGCCGCTTCCTACAACACCTCCGCCCTCCGCCTGTTTGAACAAACCGGCATCAGCGAATCCTTTTCCTATTTGGAAGGTTTTGCATTTGATAACGTAACTTCGACCGACCATACTCCCGCTTCTGCTTTGGGAGGATTCAGCCGGGGAGTCAGCCCGCTGGAATTAACGAACGCCTACACTGCGTTTTCCAATAATGGAAGTTATACGCCGGCACGGGCTATTTCAAGCGTCCAGGACGAGGAAGGAAGAGTGCTTTACGAATGGGAAGATAAAGAAAAGATAGTCTGGTCGGAGGAAACAAATCAGGAAATGCGGATTCTTCTGGAGGAAGTTATAGTATCCGGTACAGGAACCGCAGCAAAAATAGATGCTGAATCGTTCGGAGGAAAAACGGGCACAACGAATGAGGAAAAAGACTTGTGGTTTGCAGGGTATAATGAACGTTACACCACCGCAGTCTGGATTGGCGAAGATCAGCCTGCCTCTCTTGCTGCAATCGAAAACGAAAAGCCTGCCCTGGTATGGTGGAAAAAGGTGATGGAATGATCTTTTGATTTATATGTTATTCAGGCAGACTCTCTCTGCAGTCTGCAGCAGAGACGCCTGATTTTTTATCCATTACAAGACAGGCAGACTTTCTATAAAACTGTTTGTACAGGCGCAGTCCGGTATAGCCTATCGATAAAAACAAAGCGGTCCAAAAGCTTCCATGTAGAAACAACACCCCGATTAAACCCGAAGCTGAAATGAAATCTTTTGTCCGAAATAAAAAATACGTAAAATAAACAATGGCTGCTGTCAAAAAAAGACCGCCAAGCGCCGCTGCAGAAGAAACAAGCAGAAGCGAAATCAGTCCGGCCCCCAGATAAATCCAGCTGCCTCCCCTGATTTTCTGCAGGGCCTCCCCCTCCTGATCTTTGGAAAAAAACAGCAGGGAGAGCTCCAGAATGGTTCCGGCTATCAGCTTAAACGCAGCGAACAGCATAAAATAAAAAAGCATGCAGAACAGCAGAATACTTATTTTGATACCTGCTTCAGACATAACTTCCATCATGCCCTGATATAATCCAATATCCTGAAGAAAGCTGCTTACCTGACGCTCTGTATACACAGCGAAAGACAGACTGAAAAGCAGAATGGCGAATAATGGAAAATGACTTGTTAAATATGTATTTTTCATAGCAGTGCAACCTTTTCTTTTAAAAAGCCCGCAGCAGAGCTGCAGGCTTTTATATTATAAATGATGAACGACTTCAAATTCTTTTAATTCGCTTCCAGAAGCCGGGCTCTTCTCTTTGGATTCCCGCTTTTCTTTATGAGCGTTCTTAAACTGGTCGCTGTGAAGCCAGTTCTGGTAAGCTTCTTTAGATTCCCACTTCGTGAATACGACAAGCGGCGCATCTTCTTTTTCCTGTTCTAAAAACATGAAATCCAGGCAGCCTTCCACCTCTTTCATATTTCCAGCGCTTTTTCCAAATCGTTCTTTCATTTGGCCGCGCGCAGGTGCCGGCACATTTAATTCGTTCATTACTACATACATAATTTAATGCCTCCTGTTTTTTCGAATGATTCTGTATTCATTATACCAACTTAAAGACCTGTAATCCAGATACCATTTCACACACTGGTATCAGTAGGTTATACTATTAGCATAGACTGATACATAGAAAGGACGATGAAGATGAAACTTCTGCTGCTGCTTGGCATCTGTGTCATGTTTCTAGCTTCTATTTTCACTGCCGGCGTTGACGAAAAGGCGCACAAAAAGTAAAATGATAACGTATCTTATAAAACCACAGGCTCTTTAGAAGAGCCTGTGGTTTTATGTGAGCTGCTGGAAATTCTCGCTGGCGCAGAACTTCATAAATAATAATGGCCGCTGTGTTAGATAGATTCAGGGGAACGAATCAAATCATTCTGCGGTATTTTCAGGCATTGATCCGCATAGCGGTCGATAAGTTCCTGAGGTATACCTTTTGTCTCTTTTCCAAATACAAAAAAGAGGTCTTCTTCTCTGCTGCTGTAATCAATAGAGGAATAAGTTCTGCTTCCTACGGTTTCTATAAAATAGAATATGCCGTCCGGAAAGGTCTCAGCCAGTTCCTCAAAGAATCATAATAATGGATCTTAACGTCCGGCCAGTAATCGCAGCCCGCTCTCTTCAGCATTTTATCCTCTGTTGAAAATCCAAGCGGCCGGATCAGATGAAGATGTGTACCGGTTCCTGCGCACGTTCTCGCTATGTTTCCGGTGTTAGCCGGGATTTCCGGCTGGTACAATACGATATGGTTGCTCATTGCATGTTTCCTTTCTGTAACGCTCTACCTGACTTTCCGTTCTTGAGCTGTCTGTTCTTTTTCTATTTCCAGGAGATAGGTTTTTTATCAAGTCCCCCGCCGTATCCGACGAGCGCTCCATTGCTTCCTATTATACGATGACAGGGTATCATAATAGGAATAGGATTTTTATTGTTGGCATTCCCGACTGCCCTGACAGCTTTTTCTGAACCGGCAGCAGCAGCAATTTCTTTATACGAAGCTGTTTTTTCCGTAAGGAACTTCAATAAGCGCTTTCCAGACCGCCTGTTGAAAAGACGTTCCTTCCAAGTCATACGCTACATCGAAATCTGTACGTGTCCTTCAAAATATTCTCTGAGCTGCTGGATTTCTTCTTTAAAAACAGACGCGTTTTCTTCTAATTCAATATCGGTGCCTTTGTATCTCACAGCCCAGACCTTAAAGGACGGTACGGATTCTGCGGTGCCTGCAAATTTAATAGACATCAGCCCTTTGCGGGAAGAAAATAGGGTAAGTGGACCGATAGGGCTTGTCACTTCTGTATAATACAGTATATTTGTCATTCAAGCATCCCCTTTTCTATTTCACTGGAAGACCAAGAGCCGTTTCCAGCTCCGCCAGAACCTCGGACTCCTGTTCAAGCATATAAGCTTCTTCCAATCCTACAATTGCTTCATGGGTGCCAATTTGTCCCAGAGTCCATGCACAGGACGAGCGGATCACTGGTCTTGGATCATTTTTAATTAATTCATTAAGTTCCGGCACAGCAGATTCCTCTTAAAGTTTCCTAATGCACATAACGGCGTTACGTTGGATCGGCTTTTTGCCTCTCCATGAACCAGCGATGGAACCAAATCGTTCTTTAAATTCTTTATTGCTCATATGCAGAAGGGAATTTAAATTAGGCTTAACCGTTTCCGGATCCGGTTCGAATTCTTTTTGGTGTGAAAGTCCACCCCTTTGTTTTTTTGGACATACCTGCTGGCAGGTGTCACACCCGTATATACGGTTACCGATTTTTTTGCGGTATCTTTCCGGCAGCATATTTTTGTCTGCGTTAAAAAACGCAATGCATTTATTGGCATCAAGCTGTCCTCCCTGGATCAGGGCATCTGTCGGACAGGCATCGACGCATATATTGCACGATCCGCATTGATCAGTCAACGGAACATCCGGCTCGATGGCAAGCGTAGTGAGCATTTCACCCAGGTACACATAGGAACCAAACTCCGGGGTAATAACTGCACAGTTTTTTAGCACTCCAGCCGATACCTGCTCTTTCAGCTACCGCTCTGTCTGAGAGCTCTCCTGTGTCCACCATGGACCGGCACTGTGCCTGTGGATCTAATTCTTTCACGTACTCTTCCAGCTTGCTGAGGCGCTTACGTAATACGTTATGATAGTCTTCTCCCCAGGAAGCACGACAGAATATACCCCGCCTGTCTCCTTTTATACTTTTGGGTGCATTTTTTAATTTAGACGGATAGGCAAGAGCAATAGAAATGATCGTTCTTCCCTCTTCCATAAGCAGCGAGGGATGGGTTCTTTTTTCTATATCTTTTTCTTCAAATCCAGACTGATACTGAAGCTGCTGCTGCGTAATCAGTCTATCTTTTAACGTTAGAAATGGATCGGCGGAAGCGAATCCAACCTTATCAATACCGATCTCTTTGGCGTAGGATATGATTTTTCTTTCAGCGTTTCTTCAGGCAATCGCCGTCTCCCCTTTTTCTTCATTCCATACTATAGTAAACTCATTTTATTAAGAGACAAAGGAGTTTTTATATGATTAAACAAATCCTGCTCGATAAATCTTTACTCGATACAGCTCCCGGACTAAAAATTGGAGTGATTCACTATAAGGATATCATAGTTGGGGACTCCCCTAAAATGATTAAAGGCCGGCTGCAGTTTTATCAGGAAACCATGCATACGGAACTGCAGGAGCTGCCTCTGACAGAAAAAGAAGGTATTTTAGAATGGAGGAAAATTTTCAAGGCGATTGGCACCGATCCTTCCAGATACCGCCCTTCCCATGAATCACTGGCACGAACAGTGAAAAAAACCGGAGCTCTTTCTTTTGTTCATTCTGCCGTTGATTTAAACAACTTTTTTTCCATCCAGTATATGCTTCCTGTTGGAATTTACGATGCTTCTGCATTACATGGAACCGTAACGATAAAAGTCGGCGGGGAAAGCGATACATATGAAGGACTAAATGGAAGAGACAATAATTTTGAAGGAAAAATTGTTTCTGCTGATGATAAAGGAGCATTTGGAAGCCCTATTGTTGATTCCCACCGGACAAAAACAACAATAGAAAGTAAAGAAGCACTCCAGCTTTTCTATCTTCCTCCCTCTCTTCCAAAAGAAGAAGCGGTAAAGCTTTTGGCAGCCTCCTCAAAAATGTTTCATCAAATACACAGTGGAGAAGCTTCCACTATCATTCTAGATGCAGAACAGCCGGCTTTCTCTTTTTAAAAACGATATACACAACAAAACACATCCATCTCTGGGTGTGTTTTATTGTTTAATATTTGTGATGAATATGCAGGTTGATTTCCTCAGCAATTTCAAACCACTTTCTCATATTCTCTTCAATGTAAGTCTGGTGATTTGCAGGAAGACGTTCTAAAATAATCGTTTTAAAATCTTCAATCTCATTCTGTTCGAAAAAAAATGTCACAAATACCGTCGAATGAATAGTATGTGTTAACGTATAGTTAATGTGGAGGTCTTCATGCAGATCTTTTGTTTTTATAGATGTTTTTGATTTAACTGGTTTTATAGGTTTCATATGCATTCCCCCTTTTTATGTAAAAGGAAATTATTTAGAAAATTCTTACTATTATGAATATATATGATTTCTTTATTATATCATGAAATCATCTAGTATTTTGCATTATTTCCACCAACAGAAAAAAAAACAGCTCCCGGCAGCGGGACCTGTTTACGTATAATTAAATGAGTGGTAGCGGTGGCCGGGATCGAACCGGCACTCTGGAACACGATTTTGAGTCGTGCGCGTCTGCCAATTCCGCCACACCGCCAAGTCAGTAAATTAATGAAGTTGGTGCCGAGGGCCGGACTCGAACCGGCACGGAGGTACACCCTCCGCAGGATTTTAAGTCCTGTGTGTCTGCCAATTCCACCACCCCGGCAGGTTTAAAAGGAAAAATGATGTATGGAGGCGACACCCGGATTTGAACCGGGGAATAGGGGTTTTGCAGACCCCTGCCTTACCACTTGGCTATGCCGCCATTTATGAAATGCGGTCTTTTATGTGTGACTCGCGTTAAAAATGGAGCGGAAAACGGGATTCGAACCCGCGACCCCCACCTTGGCAAGGTGGTGCTCTACCACTGAGCTATTTCCGCATAAATGGCTGGGCTAGCTGGATTCGAACCAGCGCATCACGGAGTCAAAGTCCGATGCCTTACCGCTTGGCCATAGCCCAACATAAAAATGGGGCGGCTGATGGGAATCGAACCCACGAATGCCGGAACCACAATCCGGTGCGTTAACCACTTCGCCACAACCGCCATAATTAATATTGGCAGGGGTAGTAGGAATCGAACCCACATCTGCGGTTTTGGAGACCGCCGTTCTAGCCGTTAAACTATACCCCTATATGAATAAAAATGGTGGAGGGGGACGGACTCGAACCGCCGAACCCAGAGGGAGCAGATTTACAGTCTGCCGCGTTTGGCCAACTTCGCTACCCCTCCACATGGTGCCGGCCAAAGGACTTGAACCCTCAACCTACTGATTACAAGTCAGTTGCTCTACCAATTGAGCTAGACCGGCAAAAAAAGTGGTGGCTCGAGACGGAATCGAACCGCCGACACGTGGATTTTCAGTCCACTGCTCTACCGACTGAGCTATCGAGCCATGCTTATATTTTCTCTATGAACAGTTTATACTGTCACTAGAAAAATACAACTACTTCTTTAAAAATAAAATGGCGGTCCGGACGGGACTCGAACCCGCGACCTCCTGCGTGACAGGCAGGCATTCTAACCAACTGAACTACCGGACCATTTTGGTTGCGGGGGGAGGATTTGAACCTCCGACCTCCGGGTTATGAGCCCGACGAGCTACCAGGCTGCTCTACCCCGCGATGTATAAAAAATGGTGGAGGATGACAGGATCGAACTGCCGACCCCCTGCTTGTAAGGCAGGTGCTCTCCCAGCTGAGCTAATCCTCCATTATTTGGTGACCCGTACGGGATTCGAACCCGTGATACCGCCGTGAAAGGGCGGTGTCTTAACCACTTGACCAACGGGCCTAAAACTATATGTAATGGCGGAGAGCGAGGGATTCGAACCCTCGAGACGGGTTAACACCGCCTACACGATTTCCAATCGTGCTCCTTCGGCCACTCGGACAGCTCTCCATTGGCTCCACAGGCAGGATTCGAACCTGCGACCGATCGGTTAACAGCCGATAGCTCTACCACTGAGCTACTGTGGAATATTATAAAGCCCGGCAACGTCCTACTTTCACAGGGGGTCGCCCCCCAATTATCATCGGCGCACAAGAGCTTAACTTCCGTGTTCGGCATGGGAACGGGTGGGACCTCTTGGCCGTTGTCACCGGACAACATCGGAACCGGTGGTTCCTTCAAAACTGGATAGCGACATCCGAATGGAAAAAGTGTTTGGATAAGTCCTCGATCGATTAGTATCTGTCAGCTGCATGCGTCGCCGCACGTCCACCTCAGACCTATCTACCTTGTCATCTCCAAGGGATCTTACTCACTTGCGTGATGGGAAATCTCATCTCGAGGGGGGCTTCATGCTTAGATGCTTTCAGCACTTATCCCGTCCACACGTAGCTACCCAGCGATGCTCCTGGCGGAACAACTGGTACACCAGCGGTGTGTCCATCCCGGTCCTCTCGTACTAAGGACAGCTCCTCTCAAATTTCCAACGCCCGCGACGGATAGGGACCGAACTGTCTCACGACGTTCTGAACCCAGCTCGCGTACCGCTTTAATGGGCGAACAGCCCAACCCTTGGGACCTACTTCAGCCCCAGGATGCGATGAGCCGACATCGAGGTGCCAAACCTCCCCGTCGATGTGGACTCTTGGGGGAGATAAGCCTGTTATCCCCAGGGTAGCTTTTATCCGTTGAGCGACGGCCCTTCCATACGGGACCGCCGGATCACTAAGCCCGACTTTCGTCTCTGCTCGACTTGTAGGTCTCGCAGTCAAGCTCCCTTTTGCCTTTGCACTCTGCGAATGATTTCCAACCATTCTGAGGGAACCTTTGGGCGCCTCCGTTACTGTTTAGGAGGCGACCGCCCCAGTCAAACTGCCCACCTGACACTGTCCTGATCCGGATCACGGACCGAGGTTAGAATAGTCGTACAGCCAGGGTAGTATCCCACCAACGCCTCCACCGAACCTAGCGGTCCGGTTTCCAAGGCTCCTACCTATCCTGTACAAGCAGTACAACCATCCAATATCAAGCTACAGTAAAGCTCCATGGGGTCTTTCCGTCCTGTCGCGGGTAACCTGCATCTTCACAGGTAATATAATTTCACCGGGTCTCTCGTTGAGACAGTGCCCAAGTCGTTGCACCTTTCGTGCGGGTCGGAACTTACCCGACAAGGAATTTCGCTACCTTAGGACCGTTATAGTTACGGCCGCCGTTTACTGGGGCTTCAATTCAAAGCTTCTCCCCGAAGGGGATAACCTCTCCTCTTAACCTTCCAGCACCGGGCAGGTGTCAGCCCCTATACTTCGCCTTGCGGCTTCGCAGAGACCTGTGTTTTTGATAAACAGTCGCTTGGGCCTTTTCACTGCGGCTCTCCTGGGCTATTCACCCGAAAGAGCACCCCTTCTCCCGAAGTTACGGGGTCATTTTGCCGAGTTCCTTAACGAGAGTTCTCCCGCGCGTCTTAGAATTCTCATCCCACCCACCTGTGTCGGTTTGCGGTACGGGCACCTTTTTCCTCGCTAGAGGCTTTTCTTGGCAGTGTAGGATCGGGAACTTCGGTACTTAATTTCCCTCGCCATCGCCGCTCAGCCTTGATGAAGAGCGGATTTGCCTGCTCTTCGGCCTAACGGCTTGGACGTGCATATCCAGCAGCACGCTTGCCCTACCTTCCTGCGTCCCCCCATTGCTCAAATGGAAAGGAGGTGGTACAGGAATTTAAACCTGTTTTCCATCGCCTACGCCTTTCGGCCTCGGCTTAGGACCCGACTAACCCTGAGCGGACGAACCTTCCTCAGGAAACCTTGGGTTTTCGACGGAAGGGATTCTCACCCTTCTTTTCGTTACTCATACCGGCATTCTCACTTCCAGGCGCTCCACCAGTCCTCACGGTCTGGCTTTACGGCCCCTGGAACGCTCCCCTACCACGATCCCCCAGGGGGATCCTCCACAGCTTCGGTACCGCATTTAGCCCCGGTACATTTTCGGCGCAGAGTCACTCGACTAGTGAGCTATTACGCACTCTTTCAATGGTGGCTGCTTCTAAGCCAACATCCTAGTTGTCTAAGCAACTCCACATCCTTTTCCACTTAATGCGGATTTAGGGACCTTAGCTGGTGGTCTGGGCTGTTTCCCTCTCGACTACGGATCTTAGCACTCGCAGTCTGACTCCCGGACAACAAGTCTCTGGCATTCGGAGTTTGACTGAATTCGGTAACCCGGGAAGGGCCCCTCGTCCAATCAGTGCTCTACCTCCAGGACTCTAATCCGAGGCTAGCCCTAAAGCTATTTCGGGGAGAACCAGCTATCTCCGAGTTCGATTGGCATTTCACCGCTACCCACACCTCATCCCCGCAATTTTCAACTTGCGTGGGTTCGGGCCTCCAGTAGGTGTTACCCTACCTTCACCCTGGACATGGGTAGATCACCCGGTTTCGGGTCTACGACCGCATACTAATACGCCGTTGAAGACTCGCTTTCGCTGCGGCTCCGCCTCTTCGGCTTAACCTGGCATACGATCGTAACTCGCCGGTTCATTCTACAAAAGGCACGCCGTCACCCATAAACGGGCTTCGACTACTTGTAGGCACACGGTTTCAGGATCTGTTTCACTCCCCTTCCGGGGTGCTTTTCACCTTTCCCTCACGGTACTGGTTCACTATCGGTCACTAGGGAGTATTTAGCCTTGGGAGATGGTCCTCCCGGATTCCGACGGGATTTCTCGTGTCCCGCCGTACTCAGGATCCACTCCGGAGGATCAGCGATTTCGGCTACCGGGCTGTTACCGTATCCTGCGGGCCTTTCCAGGCCGCTTCGCCTATCGCTGATCTTGATAACTCCGATGGAGTGTCCTACAACCCCAGGATGCAAGCATCCTGGTTTGGGCTGATTCCGTTTCGCTCGCCGCTACTCAGGAAATCGCATTTGCTTTCTCTTCCTCTGGGTACTAAGATGTTTCAGTTCCCCAGGTCTGCCTTTATCTACCCTATGTGTTCAGGTAGAAATACTATCGGATTAACGATAGTGGGTTCCCCCATTCGGACATCCCCGCCTCACAGCTCACTTACAGCTCCGCGGGGCGTATCGCCGTTCGTCGCGTCCTTCATCGGCTCCTAGTGCCAAGGCATCCACCGTGCGCCCTTTCTTACTTAACCGTTTTTCCGTAAAAAAACAGCTGGCGCCTGCTTACGCAGGGCTTGCTTGGTCTTTTTTGTTTCGTTGTCGCTATCCAGTTTTCAAAGAACCAGGGATCGTCTTGCGAGAGGGTATCCTCTCAAAATGGAATGAAAACAACTGCGCGCACCTCGGACCGGTGGTCCGGGGGTCGATCCACGAATCAATGCTCCGTAGAAAGGAGGTGATCCATCCCCACCTTCCGGTAGGGATACCTTGTTACGACTTCACCCCAATCATCTGCCCCACCTTCGGCGGCTGGCTCCCAAAGGGTTACCTCACCGACTTCGGGTGTTGCAAACTCTCGTGGTGTGACGGGCGGTGTGTACAAGGCCCGGGAACGTATTCACCGTGGCATGCTGATCCACGATTACTAGCGATTCCGGCTTCATGCAGGCGAGTTGCAGCCTGCAATCCGAACTGAGAATGGCTTTGCGAGATTGGCTCCACCTCGCGGTTTCGCATCCCTCTGTACCATCCATTGTAGCACGTGTGTAGCCCAGGTCATAAGGGGCATGATGATTTGACGTCGTCCCCACCTTCCTCCGGTTTGTCACCGGCAGTCACCTTAGAGTGCCCAACTAAATGCTGGCAACTAAGATTAAGGGTTGCGCTCGTTGCGGGACTTAACCCAACATCTCACGACACGAGCTGACGACAACCATGCACCACCTGTCATTTTGTCCCCCGAAGGGGAACCTTCTGTCTCCAGAAGTAGCAAAAGATGTCAAGACCTGGTAAGGTTCTTCGCGTTGCGTCGAATTAAACCACATGCTCCACCGCTTGTGCGGGCCCCCGTCAATTCTTTTGAGTTTCAGCCTTGCGGCCGTACTCCCCAGGCGGAGTGCTTAATGCGTTAGCTTCGGCACTAAGGGCATCGAAACCCCTAACACCTAGCACTCATCGTTTACGGCGTGGACTACCAGGGTATCTAATCCTGTTTGCTCCCCACGCTTTCGCGCCTCAGCGTCAATAACAGACCTGAGAGCCGCCTTCGCCACTGGTGTTCCTCCACATATCTACGCATTTCACCGCTACACGTGGAATTCCACTCTCCTCTTCTGCATTCCAGTTCCCCAGTTTCCAATGACCCTCCACGGTTGAGCCGTGGGCTTTCACATCAGACTTAAGGAACCGCCTGCGCGCGCTTTACGCCCAATAATTCCGGACAACGCTTGCCCCCTACGTATTACCGCGGCTGCTGGCACGTAGTTAGCCGGGGCTTTCTGGTGAGGTACCGTCAGGGGGCGGCCCTGTTAGAACCGCCCTTGTTCTTCCCTCACAACAGAGCTTTACGATCCGAAAACCTTCATCACTCACGCGGCGTTGCACCGTCAGACTTTCGTCCATTGCGGATGATTCCCTACTGCTGCCTCCCGTAGGAGTCTGGGCCGTGTCTCAGTCCCAGTGTGGCCGATCACCCTCTCAGGTCGGCTACGTATCGTCGCCTTGGGGAGCCCTTACCTCTCCAACTAGCTAATACGCCGCGGGCCCATCCTCCAGTGCATGGCCCGAAGGCCATGCTTTTACAAGCAGATCAGGTGATCTGCTTGATTATCGGGTATTAGCTCCGGTTTCCCGGAGTTATCCCCGTCTAGAGGGCAGGTTGCCCACGTGTTACTCACCCGTCCGCCGCTCAATTCCCCGGTTTCCCTCCGAAGAGGTCCGCCGGGTGCATGCGCTCGACTTGCATGTATTAGGCACGCCGCCAGCGTTCGTCCTGAGCCAAGATCAAACTCTCCATGAAAGTTGATGCTTAGTTCTTGCTGGTCTTACGTTGCGCAGCAGGCCTTGCCTGCCGCGACTTGTTGTTCGCGCGTTGTTTTCATTCCATTTTCAAAGGACACTTTTTTTGATGCTGTCGTGTTTTGGCGACTTTTATAAGATACCATTTTCAATTGTTAATGTCAATGATATTTATAAAATTAATCTGCTGTGTTTCTTTAGAGCAGGAAGCCGTTTGGCGACAATGTGTAATATACCATTATATAAAATAGATAGTCAACAGATATCAATAAAATTATTATAGAAAAATGATTCTGAATAATCCACTTCTATTTGATTCACTATCTATTTCTATAACACAGCTTCTATTATCATGTGAGAAGACAGTTTTTGCAAGCACTTTCATGTGATATAATCATTATATCCGGGAGGTAATAACATGGCGCTGAAGGCTTCAAATAAAATCAACCGTATTAGAACGTTTGCTTTATCCCTAGTTTTCGTTGGTATTTTTATTATGTATATTGGTATCTTTTTCAGAACTTCTCCTATTATAATGACGATTGCTATGATATTAGGCTTTATTTTTGTGATTTCCAGCAGCGTAGTTTATTTCTGGATTGGAATGATTTCCACTAGTACTGTTCAGGTAACCTGCCCCAACTGCAATAAGGCGACAAAGATTCTCGGTAGAGTGGACGCATGCATGTACTGCGATGAACCACTGACTCTTGATAAAACCCTGGAAGGAAAAGAATTCGATTCGGCTTATAATAGAAAACATACAAAAAGCTGACCCATTATTGGGTCAGCTTTTTGTGATTTATTAATGTCTTGAAATCGGCGCACAGTCAGGACACTTACCGTAAATCTCCATACGGTGGGTGTTAATCTGAAAACCGGTAACATGTTCTGCCAATGACTCTACTTCATCAAGACCGGGATAGTGAAAATCAACGATCTTTCCGCAGTCTGAGCAGACGACATGGTAATGATCAGACGTAACGCAGTCAAAACGGCTTGATGAGTCCCCGTAGGACAACTCTCTTACAATACCTACTTCTTTGAAAACACGAAGATTATTATAGACAGTAGCAACGCTCATATTCGGGAATTTTCCTTCGAGGGCCTTATATATATCATCTGCGGTCGGATGGCTCATCGAATCATATAAAAACTCCAAAATAGCATGACGTTGCGGAGTCATGCGAATCTTCGTACTCTTCAAAGAATGCACTACTTCCTGAAGACGTTCATTCGCCATCGTCATGCACCCCACTTTCTTTTATAAAACAATTCTTTAATTATAATTCTTATAATTAAATATTATCCGAATTATAGATTGGTTGTCAAACATTGTCCCTTTAAGGTTTTACAGTACCGGCAGTCCGGAAGCATTTTTCGCATCTATCAGGAAACTGATAAATCGATGCGTGCGTTCTTCCTTTTTTCCTTTTTTCTTTTCATAGTCCAAACATATACTTTTTAAGGATTCAGTAAGCACATCTACTTCTTTTTCAGGTATTCCAAATAAAAATGTAGTACTTCCTTTTCGAAGAAAGCTTCCGCTGCTGGACAGTTTTGTCATCCGGTAGCCTAATCTTTTGGTGCGGTTCTCAATTTCATCCGCATAAAAATCATCTGCAATACATATCATTAATTTCATACAGCCGCCCCCTAATATCCTTTTTTAACGTCTACTGCATTAATCATAGATTCCGGGTGACGCAGAAATGCTTTTAGATTTTTTTCAAATATATCCATAGCTCTTGGTACGTATCCTGAAGAAATACCTGAAATATGAGGAGTTACGGTAACATTCTCCATTTCCCAGAATGGATGGCTCTCACCGAGCGGCTCCTGATTAAATACATCCAGAACCGCATGATGAATGGCTCCCTGTTTCAGTGCATCTATAAGATCCTGCTCCTGCACAGTGGCACCTCGTCCTATATTAATAAACACTGATTCTTCTTTCATTGCTTCAAATATATATTTATCTATTACGTTTTCCGTTTCTTCTGTTAAAGGCAGAATGTTTACTACGTAATCCGCTGAAGCTACTGCTTCTTTAAGCTGAGAGGCATTGTACATCTCATCAAAAAAAGAGGCTGCTTCTCCTTTTGTGTTAACTCCTGTTGTATGCATATCAAACCGCTTAACCGCTTTTGCCGTTTCCGTCCCAATAGATCCCGCTCCAAGAATGGTTACGTTTCTGCCTTCTACTTCAACAGGCACAGCCCGGCGGCTCCATATCTTCTGCTGTTCCTGCTTGTAGTAATGCTTTCCCTGCCTTGCATGCTGGAGTATTGCAAAAATGGTGTATTCTGCCATTGGCTTCCCATGGATTCCTTTGACGTTAGTTACTTTTATTCCCTTTTGCTCTATTGCTTTAAACGGCATTTTATCCATTCCTGCTGATATCACCATGATCCACTGCAGCTGGGGAGCAGCGTCTATATCTTCTTCAGTCAAGTCCTCTCCATAAGTAAGCAGTATATCTGCCTCATGAAGGTACCTCCTCGCCTCTTCGATTGACTTGGACCAGATAAATACAGCTTCCGGGAACGATTGGTTTAAATGTTCTTTAATAGCTGATTTCATTTTAGTTGTGGAAACGATAACTGGTTTATCATTCATGATCGGATGACTCCTTTAATGAGTGCAGCACCTGATCTGCGTGATTTTTCACACGGACATTTCTCCACTCTTTTATTAAGACGCCTTCTTTATTAATAAGAAAAGTAGAACGTACAATTCCCATGTATTCCTTACCGAATGTTTTTTTCAGCTGCCAGACATCAAATGCTTCAGCTGCAGTTTTATCTTCGTCGGACAGCAGAGGAAACGGAAGACCGTATTTCTCAATAAAAGCCTGATGTTTTTTTATCGGATCCGGGCTGATCCCCAGCACGACAGCATCAGCTTTCTCCCATTCTTCCGACAAATCCCTGAAATCGCAGGCTTCTGTTGTGCAGCCGGGCGTCATGTCTTTTGGATAAAAGTAGAGCACAATGTTTTTTCCTTTATAGTCCTCCAGGGATATTTCATTTCCACTGCTTGCAGGAAGCGTAATGGATGGCACTTTTTCTCCAATATGTATAGTCAATAGTGTTCCTCCTCTTAAGTCTTTGTATGTAAATTATTACAGCAACCTCCGTTTTTCGCAACATCAGGAAAAGGAATATGGAAAAATTTTCATTTATACATCCTTTTTCACTTATTATATAGATAAAAAGAGGAAAAGTAAGATAAAATAGAAAGTTGAACCGTATGACTGCACACTAAAACCATTTATCAAAAGGATGAGTAAAAATGAAAGAACGCATAGAATCTGAAGCTTTATACAATGAAGCAAAAAACATTATACTGGGCGGAGTAAACAGCCCGTCCCGCTCTTTTAAAGGTGTGGGAGGAGGTACACCCGTTTTTATGAAAAACGGGAAAGGCGCCTATTTATACGATGAGGACGGAAACAAATACATCGATTATCTAGCAGCCTATGGTCCCATTATTACCGGCCACGGGCATCCAGCGATTACGCAGGCTATTACAGAGGCTGCTGAAAACGGCACGCTTATCGGTACACCAACAAAGCTGGAAAACCAGTTTGGAAACCTTCTTCGCTATGCCATCCCTTCCCTGGAAAGAGTGCGTTTTGTTAATTCCGGCACCGAAGCGGTCATGACCACTATCCGGGTAGCTCGCGCCTATACCGGAAGAAATAAAATCATAAAATTTGAAGGCTGCTATCACGGACACTCTGACCTTGTGCTGGTGGCTGCCGGATCCGGGCCCTCCACCCTTGGTTCTCCTGACTCCGCCGGCGTCACTAAAAATATCGCAGAAGAAGTCGTTACCGTGCCTTTCAACGATCTGGAGAGCCTCCAGGCCGCTTTGGATTATTGGAAAGATGAAATTGCTGCTGTAATGGTGGAACCTATTGTAGGAAACTTCGGCATGGTTATGCCGGAACCAGGATTTTTGGAGGGCGTTAATGACCTAACCCATAAGGCCGGTGCTCTCGTTATTTATGATGAAGTGATTACAGCATTTCGCTTTATGTACGGCGGAGCCCAAAACCTGCTGGGTGTCACCCCCGATATGACAGCGCTCGGAAAAATTATCGGCGGCGGTCTGCCAATCGGCGCATACGGAGGCAGACAGGACATTATGGAAGAGGTAGCTCCAATGGGACCCGCTTATCAGGCAGGAACGATGTCCGGTAATCCCGCTTCCATGAGTTCAGGTATTGCCTGCCTGGAGCTGCTGAAACAGCCGGGTCTATATGATAATCTTGACCGTCTTGGTGAAAAACTTGAAAAGGGACTTCAGGAAGCTGTCGATCAATACAATATTCCAGCTTCCATCAATAGAATCAAAGGCGCTCTTACGCTTTACTTCACCCCCGATAAAGTGAAAAATTATCAGGATGCAAAAAAAGGAAATGATATTTTATTCTCAGCCTTCTTTAAAGGTATGCTCGATAAAGGCATCCACCTGGCACCCTCTAAATATGAAGCCTGGTTTTTAACAACAGCCCATACGGAGGCTGATATTGAGGATACTATAAAAGCTGCCAAAGAGGTTCTTGCTTCACTTGCCCCTTGATGAAGCCCCGATTATTGTGTATAGTATCGAATGGCTGAAAGATAAGTCATCAAATACAGTTCTATAGAGAAAGGAATTATTCATTTCCATGAAATTAGGAGCACGTATTTTTAAAACCGGGCTCGCCATCGTTATTGCCATTTACATTGCTACATGGGCCGGTATTGAGCCTACATTTTTTGCAGCCATTTCGGCTACTTTTGCTATACAGCCTTCTGTTTTCCGATCCTACCAGACTATTCTCGAACAGATTCAGGCTAATATTATTGGTGCCGGGCTCGCCATCATTTTTGCACTTACGTTTGGGTTTGAACCGGTTATCATCGGCGTTACGGTAATGGTTACAATCGCCATCATTCTAAAGATAAAACTCGATGCTTCTTCTATTCCTATAGCTTTAGTTACTGTTATTATCATTATGGGAAATCCGGCTTCGCAGACGAACTTTCTTATCTTTGCCGGGGAGCGGTTTCTGCTTATATTAATTGGAGTACTGTCGGCCTTTCTTGTGAATTTAATTTTTCTGCCGCCTAAGTATGAAACCAAGCTTTATCATAAAATATCAGACCATACTGTTGATATAATACGCTGGATTCGTTTAAAAACAAGATTTGAGACGAATCACTATTCCTTAAAAAAAGATCTGCCGGTCATGAACGAAACGTCATTAAAAATAGATAACTTATTTGCACTTTATAAAGAGGAACGGACATACTTCTTAAAAAATAAATGGAGCAAAGCACGAAAAATTGTCTTATTTAAAGAAATGATCTCCGCCCATCGAAAGGCTCTTTCCATATTAAAAGCGCTGGATAAACATGAACACCAGCTCCAGGGAATGCCTGAGGATATGCAGACTTTCATTCAAAGGCAGCTTGATCATTTAACAGAGTACCATGACCGTATTTTAATGCGGTACGTAGGCAAAGTGAATGTGCAGCTGACAGACCGCATGGAAGAAGAAGTCGAATCAGGGGAAAGCCGTCTGACCGACTCCTTTATGGATTTGTATGACCAGCAGTATGTAACAAGAGATGAATGGCTTCATCTGCTGCCGGTCGTCTCCCACATTGTAGAATACAACGAACAGCTCGATCACCTGGCTACATTAGTAGAGAGTTTCTTTAATTTTCACCAGAAAGAAAACACAGTAGCTATCAAGGATCCGGAAGAATAGGAAAAAGCACGCTCTCTTAGAGGCGTGCTTTTTACGTATGCTGTACATTATACAGTTTGTGGTAGGCTCCATGGGCATTCATGAGCTCCACATGAGAACCGCTTTCGCTCACTTTTCCATTTTCAATAACGACAATTCTGTCTGCATGGGTAATCGTAGATAAGCGGTGCGCTACAATAAACGTTGTTCTATCTTTGGATAAAAGCCCCATCGCTTCCTGGATAAGGTGTTCGCTTTCCAGATCAAGAGCTGACGTTGCCTCATCAAATATAAGCATTGGGGGATCTTTAAGAAAAACACGTGCAATAGCCACTCTCTGTTTTTGGCCCCCGGAGAGTTTAACACCACGTTCTCCTACCGGTGTGTCATACCCCTGCGGCAGATTCATGATGAATTCATGAGCGTTTGCTGCTTTTGCCGCAGCTATCACTTCTTCATCTCCCGCATCCGGATTTCCCATCAGAATATTTAATTTGACAGAGTCGCTGAATAAAATATTATCCTGAAGCACGATGCCGATTTTATCGCGGAGCGAATGTATCGTATAGTCGCGGATATCGGTGCCATCCAGCTTAATCGATCCTCCGCTCACATCGTAAAATCTTGGCAGCAGGCTGACCAGCGTGCTTTTGCCGCCGCCGCTCATTCCTACCAGAGCGATCGTTTCTCCCATTTTCACCTGAAGATTGATATCTTTTAATACTTCTTCTTCCACCTTCTTCATAAGCGAAGGTTACATGGTCAAATTGAATTTTCCCATCTGTTCTGTGGAGGATTTCAGCATCCTTTTTATCTTTTATATCATATTTTTCATCTACAAATTCAAATACTCTATCCATGGAAGCAATAGACTGCGTAATAGTCGTTGAGGAGTTTACGAGTCTTCGAAGCGGGCCGTAAAGCCTTTCAATATAGGCGATAAAAGCTACCATTTCTCCTACCTGCAGCCCCCCGTTTATAACGAGATAACCTGCTGCCAGGATAACGATTAATGGAGCTATGTCAGTAATTGTATTAACGACTGCAAACGTTTTTGCATTCCATTTGGAATGATCAATCGCTTTATCAAGAAAATTTGAGTTTCGTCTGTTGAACTGGCCCTGCTCATAATCTTCCAGCCCAAAACTTCTGATTACGTTCATGCCCTGGACCCGTTCGTGAAGGTGTCCCTGCACGTCCGCGAGCGCCTGGGACCTGACTTTTGTCAAATGGCGGAGCCTGGAGTAAAAATATTTAATGGAAATACCATAAAGCGGAAAAAGCGATATGGCAACAAGCGTCAGCCACCCGTTCATCGTAAGCATAATAATGATAACGATAATAATCGTAACCAGATCCAGCCACACGTTCATCAGCCCGGTGATTACAAAGTTTTTTGTCTGCTCCACATCATTGATTACTCTTGAAATCACTTCGCCTGCTTTTCTATTGGAATAAAAGCGGAGACTGAGCTTTTGAATATGTGCAAACAGCTGGTCTCTTATATCATAAAGCACCTTACTGCCGGTCCATTGGGCAAAATACTGGCGGTAGTACTCAACGGGAGGACGTATAATCAGAAAGACAACAATAGCTCCGCCGAGAAGCCATAAGAGCGTATTCGTTTTTTCCGCGCTGCTTATGCCTTCTGCCAGAATTAAATCATCAATAACATAAGCCATAATCAGAGGGGTTAGAAGAGGGATGCCAAATTTCAGTACTCCAATTAATATAGTAAACACGATGATCCATTTGTATGGCTTAACGAAAGTTAAATAACGGCTGATGCTTCCTTTGACTTTTTGCTTTTTTGGTATGTCCCTTCTGCGTGTTCCGGTTTTCATCGAAAGAATAGATACCTTTCATACCACTGCTCCACAAACTGCGGGGCAAATGGCCCTTTTCCCTGGTAAATCCAGGACTGCAGCTCTCTTACCCCATTCCAGACTTTTTCATCAACCATAGCGGGATAATTCATTATTCTGCTGTGTTCTTTATATTCTTCTTCATCGAGTAAATTATAGGTCATGTCCGGAAGGACTTTAATATCCAGGTCGTAATCAATATACTTTAATGCCTCTTCATCCCACACAAAGGGCGTGCCGACATTGCAGTAATAATGAATACCGTCCGAGCGGATCATTCCAATCACATTAAACCATTTTTCCCAGTGGAAGTAACAGATGGCAGGCTCTCTCGTCCGCCAGACCCTGCCGTCTGACTCATGCACTAGAATTCTATCGTTACCGCCGATAATTTCTTTAGATGTGCCTTTTAAAATAAGGGTCTCTTCCCAGACACGATGAAGCGTTCCATTATGCTTATAGCTTTGTATTTCAATTGTTCTTCCGGTTGCGGGGAATTCCATGCATTTCTCCTTCCTATAGCTTCCATAAATATATTTGTCCTTTGTTAATTGATGGCCTAAGGACTTTATGTGAGCAGCGATATACCTCCATCAACAATAATGGTCTGCCCGCGGATCATTGAAGCCTCTGGTGAAAGCAGGAACATGACTCCGTTTGCAAGGTCTTCCTTATCTACCATCCGTCCGGCAGGTGTTCTTTTTTTGGCATCTTCAAGCATTTTCTCCTGATTGGGAAAATGATTTAATGCATCTGTATCGACTACGCCGCCGGATACAGCATTAACTACGATGTTTTTTGGAGCAAGCTCGACTGCCAGGTAACGGGTAAGTGATTCGACCGCTGCCTTGGATACACCGACCGCCGTATAGTTATCGAGCACTCTCTGCGCTCCCAGAGAACTGAGACTGACAATGGATCCGCCATCCTTTTTTTCCATCAGCTTTGCTGCTTCCTGGCCGCAGAACAAAAGAGCTTTGCTGTTAATTCCCATGGTCCAGTCCCAGTGATTTTCTTCAAGCTCCATAAGCGGCTTTAGTACGCCGGAAGCTGCGTTATTTACAAATACGTCCAGCCTTCCGAAATGCTGATCAATTTCCGCAAACAATTCTTTTATTTTCTCCACTTTACCGACGTTTGCTTTAACGACAAGTACTTCGACGCCTTTCGCACGCAGCTCTTCTGCCGTTTCCTCTGCGGCCTTCTTGCTGCGCGCATAATTGATGACAATATTATATCCTTTATCTGCCAGCTTATGGGCAATGTGCTTTCCAATTCCTCTACTGCTTCCTGTTACTAATGCTACCTTATGACTGTTCATCTTTTCTCCTCCATTTTACAATAACACTTTATCCTTACACAGTATAACGTATTTCCTCTTCAAGCAAAAACACCCGTCTTTTTGCCTTTCCTCTTTTTACCGTTTTCTTTTATACTTAATTCAGTATGCAAAAGGAGGACATCTATTATGATTCAACCAGCTGAACGAACAAAATCGCTTGGAGCCAGCGTTTTCACTGAAATGGCCCGCCATAAGAAAAAAGCAGCCTCTAAAGGGATGGATATGATTGATTTAAGCGTAGGAAGCCCGGATCTGCCGCCACCGTCCGAAGTGCGTGCCATTTTGTCGGAAGAAACGCTGGAAAAAGACAATTACGGATATGCGCTGCAGGGTATGGAAGCCTTTAATGAAGCAGCTTCCAGCTATTGCAGCGAACGCTTTAATATTTCCCTCGATTCTTCTGAAGTCCTCCAGCTGCTGGGCTCCCAGGATGGCTTATCCCACCTGGCGCTGGCCTACTTGAATCCGGAGGATTATATTATTATTCCCGATCCCGGTTATCCAATTTATTCTGCCTGCGCTGATCTTGCCGGTGCTTATACATATCCTGTGTCCCTTAATGAAGAAAACCAGTTTATGCCTGATGTAACCGCAGTACCCTCCCATGTGCTGGAACGGGCAAAAATTCTTATTATGAATTATCCCGGCAACCCTGCCTCAGCCCGGGCAACGAAAGATTATTTTGAAAAAGTCGTCGCGCTTGCACTGGAACATTCCATTCTTATAGTCCATGATTTTGCCTATGCAGAGCTGGATTTTACTGAAGATAAACCGCTCAGTATTTTTCATATAGACGGGGCAAAAGAAACGGCGCTTGAATTTCATTCTCTTTCAAAAAGCTTTAACATGGCTGGAGCACGCATAGGTTTTGTTACCGGCAGAGAAGAGCTGTTAAAACCGCTTGCCGATATTAAATCCAATATCGATTATGGTGTTTTTTACCCTATTCAAAAAGCAGCCATCCATGCCCTCGCTTACGAGCAGCCTTTTCTGTCTAAACAAAAGCAGACCTTTCGAAACCGGCGCGACGTGTTCTGCCAGGCACTTCATGAAAAAGGATGGCACGTTACCATCCCGGACGGGGGAATGTTTGTATGGGCGAAACTGCCTCCTTCCTATACGTCGATGGATTTTGCATTGAAAGCACTTGAGGCTGGAGTCGTCGTGACTCCCGGCCATGCTTTTGGCCTGGAAGGAGAAGGCTATGTCCGGATTGCCCTGGTACAGGAGGAAGAAAGGCTTAAGGAAGCCGCCGGGCGTCTTGCGTCTATTATTTCTTAGTGTATTTCTTTGCTGCAATGGGTAAAGAGAGAATAAAGCGCTTTACTTAAAGGAGAGAGATGAATGCAGAAGAAACGCTATTACGTGGACATGGAACAAGCGGGTATGGGTATTTCTGAAGTACAGACCGGCGAAAACACTATCCAATACGCGGTGGACGTTACACCGGAAGAAAAAGAAGAGCTCGAAAAACAAATCGATGAAGTAAAACACGAAGATGCTTCCGGCGGAGAAATTTTAGCCAGGGCAGTTGATGAAAGAAATGCCGATGCAGCCAAAGATAAAATGCAGGTAAAAATGGATAATCTATATAAAAAAATCTTTGAAGTAGGCACACCGGAAACAAAAGACTTCATCCGCGAAATTAGAAGCGACCTTGTCTGATTTGGTTTTCAAAATAAAATAAATGCTATTTGATCAGCGGATATATTTCCAATAAAAACGGCCCCTTTATTTTAAAGGGAGCCGTTTTTAAATCGGCAGCTTTCTGCTACCAGGCTGATATGCTGCCGTCGGTTCTTGATTCAGTTCCAGCGGCATAAACTCCTGAGGCTTTATCCTTCCAGATAATCTGACCGCGTCCAAAACTGCCGGAATGATGAGCGGTTTCCATTTGATGCCCGCGGGCTGCGAGCTGTTGAATGGTTGAAGACGGAAAAGCATGCTCTATACTTACCTTTTTTCCACTTATCCACTGCCATCTCGGGGCATCGAGTGCGGCCTGCGGATTCATATTAAAGTCTATTGTATTCATTACGACCTGCATATGCCCCTGCGGCTGCATGAATCCTCCCATTACTCCAAAGGGACCAACGGCTTCATTTTCCTTTGTGAGAAAACCGGGAATAATCGTATGAAATGTTTTCCTGCCGCCTTCCAGCGCGTTATCATGACCAGGATCCATAGAAAAATTATGCCCTCTATTCTGCAGGGCAATTCCTGTATCAGGAACAACCACCCCCGAACCGAATCCCATATAGTTACTTTGGATAAACGATACCATGTTTCCCTCATTATCAGCGGCTGCCAGATAAACCGTACCTCCTTTTGGAGGAGTCCCGGCCTGAGGATCCATAGCTTTTTCTCCAATAAGGCTCGTTCTTTCTTTTACATATTCTTCAGACAAAAGAGAAGCAGTGCTTTGTTTCATTTTGGCAGCGTCTGTAATATATTCGAGACCATCAGCAAATGCCAATTTTAACGCTTCTATTTGTTTGTGCAGGGTCTCTTCATTGTCTCTTTCTTTCAGGGAATGGCTTTCGATCATTTTTAAAGCCTGCAGCGCAACGAGTCCCTGGCCGTTTGGCGGAATTTCCCATACTTCATATCCTTTATAGGAAACGTGAATCGGCTCCACCCACTCCGCCCGGAAAGAGGCGAGATCTTCTTTTGAAAGAAAACCGTCATGTGAAGCAGAAAATTCCGCTATCTCTTCGGCAATACTGCCTTCATAAAAAGAACGGTCTCCCTTCTTCAGCCAGGCGTCTCAGCGTCCTGGCATGCCCCGGCGATTTCCATATTTCCCCGGCCCGGGGAGCTTTTCCTCCCGGCATAAAAACACGGAACCACTCTTCGAACACTTTGCCTTCCAGCTTTTGCTCAAAAGCGGCAGCTCCTTTATTCCAAAATTCTGCCAGCACCGGTGATAGTGGATATCCGTTTTCAGCATAATCGATTGCCGGCTGCTGCAGCAGATCAGAAAACGGCAGCCTGCCAAAGCGCCGGGAAAGTTCTCCCCAGGCAGAAGGGGCGCCGGGAACGGTAACCGGAATCAGGCCGTGTACAGGAATTTCCGACAGCCCTCTTTTTTTCAATGCGTCAATTGATAAAGAAGCAGGCGCCGGTCCGCTTGCATTCAAACCGTGCAGCTTGTCTTTTATCCAAACCAGCGCAAAAGCATCCCCGCCGATCCCGTTTGAAGTCGGCTCCACAACAGTAAGGCATGCGGCTGTGGCAATCGCAGCATCAACTGCATTTCCGCCTTTTTTTAAAATATCCAGGCCGGCCTGGGAAGCAAGCGGCTGGGAGGTGGCTACTACGCCGTTTTTAGCATAAACAGTAGAACGTTTAGAAGCATATGGATTATAGGCTGCATCAAAAGTAAGCATATAAGTCTCCTTTTACATATTCATATTGGACTGCCCGCCGTCTACATTAATACTTGCCCCTATGATCCAGGAGCTTTTTGGTGAAGCAAGAAATAACGCCGTGTTGGCAATTTCTTCAACCGTGCCGAAGCGGCCGGCAGGTATTTCCTGCTTTACAAATGCCTTCATTTTTTCCGGGTCCGCGTCTATCCGCTTCTGCCAGTTTCCGCTTGGATGGAGGATCGATCCGGGAGCAATGGAATTAACGCGGATCCCCTTTTTCACCGCTTCATCTGCTAAGGATTTTGTAAAACTTATTAAAGCCGCCTTTGCGTTATTGTATGTAGGCTTTCCGCCTGATTCTCTTCCGAAAATGGAAGTAATCTGCAGAATGACCCCTTCCTGCTTTTTTATCATCTGCTCGTAGGCAAGCTTGCTTAAATGCACAGCTGAAAAATAATTCCATTCCATCGCATGATAGAAATCCTCCATATCGGTCTCCAGAACAGAAGTGCCGTTACTGCCCCCCAGATTGTTTACGAGAATATCGATGTCTCCGGCCTCGTCGAGAAAAGTCTGAAATACAGTTTCCCGCTGCTTCTCATCCGTTAAGTCGCCAGCTAAAGGAATAATAGTCTCCTGCTTTGCTGCCATTTCAGTTAGGATGTCCGTTGACCGGGCGGCTGCGCCGACTATGGCTCCCTCTGCGGCAAATGCCTCTGCAATCCCGCGCCCGATTCCTTTGGACGCTCCAGTGACGAGTACTTTTTTCCTGTTAGTTCCAGGTCCATATTACTTCCCCTCTCCTTTTTGCTGGTGCAGTATTTTTTGATGTGATACTGGAAATGCGTAACTTTCCGCCTCTTCAAGCGTCATCCATTTCCAGACGCCCTCCTGAGGGGTTGATACATCGGTATTTACGGTCTCTGCTTCATATACGGTAATATTCCAGATCAAGTGGGAAAATGCGTGCTCCACATATTGAACAGGTTCTACATTAACTGTCTTTTCTCCTATGTGTTCATGAATAAATACCTGCACTTGTTCTGCCTGCGATTCTTCCTGTTTTGTTCCTGCATTTGGAAATTCCCACATTTTAGCGAGAAGTCCCTTTTCTTCTCTTTGATGAAAAAGAAAACGTCCATCCGGGGACTTCAGCACCACAGCCGCCATTTCACGGGCTTTAGCAGCTTTCTTTTTTCTTTGATCGGAAGAATCTGCTCTTTTCCCTGCATACGAGCTTCACAGAATTCCTGCACCGGGCAGAGGAGACATCCGGGTGACCTTGGCGTACAAACCATCGCACCAAGTTCCATAACAGCCTGATTAAACTGGGAAGGCGGAACATTTTCCAAAAATGGAGGAAGAGCAGCTTCGAATGTTTTTCTTGTTTTCGCTTTGCCGATATCCTCTTCAATACATAAAAGCCTGGAAAATACCCTCATTACATTACCGTCCACCGCCGGTTCCGGCAGTTCGTAGGCTATACTCATCACGGCTCCTGAAGTATAGGGACCTACTCCTTTTAATGAAGAAAATAACTTCGGGTCTGCAGGTACTCTGCCTTCGTATTTCTCATGTACTTCTTTTACCGCATGCTGTAGATTCCGCACCCTCGAATAATAACCGAGTCCTTCCCAGGCTTTAAGCACCTTTTCTTCTTCCGCTTCCGCCAGATCTTTAATAGAAGGAAATTTCTCCATGAAGTTATTAAAATAAGGGATAACCGTGTCTACTTTCGTCTGCTGAAGCATCACTTCAGAGACCCATATTCGATAAGGATCCTGGTTTTCCCGCCAGGGAAGGATTCTTTGATTGTGACTGTACCACTCGAGCAGCTGCTCCTGAAAATTTTCTATATCTGTACTATTCCATTTCTCTGTCATTATATCCTCCTGCTGTTGCCGTTACTTTTTATTAAGCCGGGAAAATGCCCAGCAGTTCATTCCCGCTGTCCCTTTTTCAAGTAAAGGCAGAAGCCCGCCAAATGCTGCATCAGCTGGATCCCTCCGCCTTTCTTTTATGTATTCATACTCCTTCATGGAAGAAACTTCTACCATTTCCACATAAAGCCCCTTCTGATCAGCGGCTTCATACCATTCAACAGATCCGGTCTCCAAAGCCTCCATTTCTTCTATCACTTTTTTCATTTCAGTCAGGTAGGTTTCGGTGCTTTCTTCCTTTACTTTGTACTCCATGAAAATTACGATAGGTTTCTGCATAAACCCCTGTCCTTTCTGCATGCTGAGGCATGTTATCTATAAAAGATCATGTTATAATTCTAAATAGACTTTTTTATATTACAATGAACGTTCTAGAAGGAACCGTTCCTGAAGGAGGTACCCTTGGATACTGCAACGCACGTTGTTATGGGTGTGGGGATCGGCGGGCTCGCTACCATGGATCCTGTAATTGCTGAAAATCCAGCTGCTCTTCAAACCGTAATGGCAGCCGTCATTATAGGGTCGCAGGCTCCTGATTTCGACACCATACTTAAGCTGAAAAATAACGCGGTTTATATTAGATACCACCGCGGGCCTACTCATTCTATTCCGGCCGTTTTAACCTGGCCGCTTCTTATATCCGGATTCTTTTACATGTTCAATCCGGAGATTTCCTTTTTGCATTTATGGCTGTGGACGTTTTTAGCAGTATTTCTGCATGTGTTTGTGGATATTTTTAATGCCTACGGCACACAGGCACTCTCCCCTTTTAACAAAAAGTGGATAGGGCTTGGCGTTATCAACATATTCGATCCATTTATTTTCTTTGCCCATATTTTCGGATTTATCGCCTGGAGCTACGGCCTGGACCCTGGATGGACCTTTCTAACCGTTTACGTCATTTTAATTATTTATTACATTTGGCGCTTTAAAGTACGAAATGATGTGCTGAAAAAAGCTGCCTATTTTCATCCGGACGCTACACACTTTTTCATCTCCCCTACCTATAATTGGAAAAATTTCCATTTGGTTGTGCGGACAAAAGAAAAACTGCACGTGACTGAATCAAAAAATAAAGTCGTCCGTTACCTGGAAAGCTATCCATTTGAGCCGATTCCTTCTGACCCTGTCATTGATGCGGCGCTTCACGACCGCAACTTGTCTTCCTTCTTATCTTTTTCACCAACCTATAGATGGCTGGTCAGAGAACTTGATAATGGGTGGGAAGTAAAATTTATTGATCTGAGGTACCGGAGTAAAGGGTTCTATCCTTTTGTAGCCGTAGTACGGATGAACAAAGATTTAACACCTTATACGTCTTACACCGGCTGGATTTTCTCTACAGAAACACTTGAAAAAAAATTAAAGCAGGGAGAGCGGCTGCACTAGCACGCCGCTCTTTTTTAATGTTTTGGCTCGTCGGGTTCATTCATCATTCCGGAAAACTTCTCGTTTGTCGGATTATAGTTATGAAGATGAGGGCCGTATTGGCTGATCCACTGCAGCACGATTTTTTCCGTCATTTCTTTTCCCTGGTATTCTCTGCCGGACTTCGCACGCGTTGCTTCAAAATCTTCCCACAAATACTCCACCCACATTTTTGCTTTTGCAGTCGATAACTTATCGTTTCTGCTTAACAGCACATTTGTCAGTCTCATGATGTGATCATCCATTTTGTTCCACCTCGCTTCCAAGAAGAGACAAAGGAAGCGCCTCTAATTCCTCACTGCCTTTACGGAAGCCCCACGCAAACACCCCGTTAAAGTAATCGATATAAAACGTCGTGTCCTCATTCTTTACTTCATAAACACTTCCTTTGGAAAATGTCTCCGGATTCACCATATACGCTTCTGCCAGTGTTTTTTTGCGTTCGTACACGGCAAGTTCACTGACCATCCCCATCTGCTCTGCTTTTTTTGCTTTTTCATTCAACTCGGCTATCGCCGTTCTAATTTCATGCTCTGTCATTTGGCTGTATCGTTTTTCCACTATTCATTCTCCTATTCCCCGGACACTTTTTCGTCCAGAAACCGCTGAATAAGCTGCATGTTAAAGCCTTTTCTATACAGCTGTTCTTTTACTTTCTGCTGCAGGGTTCGTTCTTCTGCTTTCTTTTCCCACTTACGCAGAATCTTATCTCCATGTGCTTCGAGTCTTTCCCACTCTTCCTCTTCATTGGGAACGATAGCTGCTTCTTCCCAGGCTATAGTGAAAATCTCCGTATCATAGCCTTTTTGGCGGAGAGCATCCATCATCTTCTTTTTAAAAATAGTATGAGCATCCTTTTGGCGGTCTGCTTTTTTTTGAATAATTTTTACGCCTTTATCAATCTGCCTTTCTTTCGTAAATTGCAGCAGTGCCTTTTCAGCAAGATCCGGGCCGATTCCTTTTTGTCGCAGATCACCGGTAATAATTTTCGGCCCTTTATCCGTTGTGTTTATTTTAGTGCGTACGAATGCTTCCGCAAAAGCGGCATCATCCAGAAACTTGTAGTCCAGTGCGCGATTTACTGCTTCTTCCACCGCAGCCGGTGCATATTCTTTTTCAAGCAGATACTGCTCCACCTGCCATTTGGTCCGCATGGAAAACGACAGATAATGAAGAACCGCGTTCCAGGCCCTGCGCTTTTGATCAAACGCTTCGATCGCTTCAAGCTCTGTATCACTGAGCTCCAGTCCTTTTTTCAGACCAAATTCGACAATAGCCGATTCATCCACGCTGAAGGCATATTTATCTTTTCCCTGTTCTTCCGAAAAGATATTGTACCGCTGGCTGTTTTTCTGCTGGGTAGTAATTTTTGCAACTTTCATTTTCCACCTCCACTGCCTGTATAGTGATTAATCTATTTCATTAAAGGGTAACTGTTGTGTAATATCCTTTTCATTTACTATAAACGAACAAGAAATGAGGGTTCCACATGAATATTGCGATAAGCGGCGGAACCGGATTAGTCGGATCTGCTTTGATCGGCTACTTCACCGCCCAGGGACACCATGTATATATCTTAACAAGAAATACTGAAAACAAACAAAATAAAGAGCGTATTACTTTCGTAGAATGGCTCGGCTCCTCGAGTGCTCCTGAAAAAGAGCTGCCTGACCTTGATGCTGTCATTAACCTGGCAGGTGCTTCCATTCAAAAACGCTGGACGGATGATCACAAAAAGGCTATTCTTCAAAGCAGGCTGTCCGCTACCGAAGAAATCGAACGTATCATCGGCGCGGTATCTTCCAAGCCTGAAGTACTCATAAACGCTTCTGCTGTTGGCTATTACGGTATATCTGAAGAAGCTGTATTTACAGAATCAAGCCAGCCGGCCGAACGGAACTTTCTGCAGGAAGTCTCCGAGCAGTGGGAAGAAAAAGCACGCAGCGTCGAAAAAACACGGAGTTCGTCTGGTGCTGGCAAGATTCGGACTCATTCTAGACGGGGAAGAAGGAGCATTTCCCATGATGATGCTTCCTTATAAACTATTTGCAGGCGGACCGATTGGCAACGGCCGGCAGTGGTATTCCTGGATACATCTGCGAGATGTAGTGGAAATGACGGCGTTTGCTCTTGAAACAAAGAAAGTCACAGGGCCTATGAACGTGACTGCGCCAGAGCCTATGCGCATGGATGAATTCGGCCGGACTCTCGGAACCGTTATGAAAAGACCCCATTGGCTCCCGGTACCGGGCACCGCTCTTCAGAAAACGCTTGGTGAAATGAGCGTGCTTATCGTAAACGGACAGAAAGCCCTTCCGGAAAAAGCTTTGGAAGCCGGCTATACCTTCTCCTACTCCAAATTAAAACCAGCTCTCGAAGATCTCGTTAATAAATAAGATAAGAAAGCTTCTCTTTTAAGAGAGGCTTTTTAATTTATCCATTTCTCCGTATATTCCTCTGTAAGGCATACTATACTGAAGGAATCTATAAGCGCAGTACGTCCTATACTCTTCTATCCCTTATAAGCCGGATTAATACCGTTTAATCGCATCCATTGGCGTTTGATCTTTGCAGAAAACATCCGTATGATGAAAATATACTAATAGAGACGGTTAATATCGCATTGTGGCTTGGCCCCGCCAAGTCATATTTTGTGAGATTTCCTGCTGAACACCTCCAAAAATAACCATTTAAAACGAGGTTTATGTTTGAAATAATCAAGGTATAGGAATACAAGGCAACTACTAACTTTAATAAGGGTGGTATACGAGATGGAAGCTAAAATGACGGAGACGGCTAATGTGATTGATTCATTAACTTTTGATAAACCCATGGTCGAAGACGGAGCAGACATGTGGGAATTAGTTAAAAACTCTACACTTGATCTAAACTCTTCTTATAAATACATTATGATGTGCGAGTTTTTCGCTGAAACCTGCGTGGTGGCAAAAGAAAATGATGAATTAGTTGGGTTTGTAACTGCTTTTATCCCGCCTGAAAAGCAAGATACAGTTTTTGTATGGCAGGTTGGCGTTGATCCTTCCCAAAGAGGAAAGGGTCTTGCTGTCAGACTTCTTGATGCTGTGCTTGAAAGAGAAGCATGTAAAGACGTGAAATACATGGAAGCTACAGTAACTCCTTCCAATGAAGCATCTAAAGGATTGTTCAAAAAAGTAGCCAGAACACACGAAACTGAGTGTGAGGTTTTTGAAACATTCGCTGAAGATTTATTTCCGGATGATGAACATGAAGCTGAGCTTACATTTAAAGTAGGACCGCTTAAATAATAGGTTTTTCCTTCTGTCATTCCTTGAATGCAGAAGGCAGCATATATAGATGTTTCAGAATAATAAGTTAATACTAATCTAATTGATACCCTTTTAAGGAGGAGTAATAAAAAGCATGAATACAAATGACTTGAGCAGTTTTAATAATTATGAATCTGAAGTAAGAAGCTATGTTAGAGGATTTCCTACTGTGTTTCACAAAGCAAAAGGCTACAAGCTCTGGGATATGGATGGAAAAGAGTATGTAGACTTTTTCTCCGGTGCAGGTGCTTTAAATTATGGCCATAATGACGAAAAAATGAAACAGAAGGTTATTGAATATATTCAGGAAGACGGCGTTATTCATTCGCTGGATATGGCTTCAAAAGCAAAGGCTGAATTTCTGGAAGCTTTTCACGATATTATTCTTAAACCACGCAGCCTGGATTATAAAATAATGTTTCCCGGACCAACCGGCACAAACACAGTGGAAGCGGCACTGAAGCTTGCACGCAAAGTTACCGGCAGAACAAATGTGGTCAGCTTTACTAACGGTTTCCACGGTATGACAATCGGTGCCCTTTCCGTAACAGGTAATGCATTTAAGCGTAAAGGTGCAGGAATTCCGTTAAATCATACTGTATCTATGCCTTATGATAAATACCTTGGTGCAAATGACCTTGGTCTTGAATATTTTGAGCGTTTCCTCGAAGACGGCGGAAGCGGGCTTGATAAGCCTGCAGCAGTTATTCTGGAAACTGTCCAGGGTGAAGGCGGCCTTAATGCTGCACGCATGGAATGGATTAAAGAAGTAGACCGCATTTGTAAAGCACATGATATCCTTCTTATTATTGATGACGTTCAGGCAGGAGTTGGAAGAACCGGTACGTTCTTCAGCTTTGAGCCTGCCGGTATTAAGCCGGATATTATCTGCCTTTCCAAATCTATTGGAGGAAACGGTTCTCCGCTTGCTCTTACTCTTATTAAGCCGGAATACGATAAGTTTGCTCCAGGTGAGCATAACGGAACATTCCGCGGAAATAACCTGGCATTTGTAGCTGCTACGCAGTCGTTCCAATACTGGAAAGACGATGCGCTGGAGAAAAATGTTCAGACAAAAGCAGAGCGTATTCATGCTTTTCTGGAAAAAATGATAAGCGAATATCCTGAATTAAAAGGCTCCCATAGAGGACGCGGCTTTATGCAGGGCGTATTCTGTAACGTAGAAGGACTGGCTGATAAAATTACGGACAAGTGCTTTGAACATGGCTTGATTATGGAAACAGCCGGACCAAACGATGAAGTATTTAAACTCTTCCCGCCTATTACTATTGACGACGAAGGGCTTGAAACAGGATTAAAGCTGCTTGAACAATCTATTAAAGATACGGTATCTTCAGAGAAAGATGCTGTTACCTCTTAATAAACAGCCTGCAGCTTCATCATAACTAATACCAATATTAATGGAGGCACTAAACATGAAAGTAGTAAAACTAGAAGACGTTCTTGGAACAGATCAAGAAGTAGATGATGGCAACTGGGTCAGCCGCAGACTCATTTTTAAAAATGATAACATGGGCTATTCCATCAACGACACGATTATTCGTGCCGGCACTGAGACACACATCTGGTACCAGAATCACCTCGAATCTGTATACTGCATCGAAGGCGAAGGCGAAGTAGAAACTATCGCTGACGGTAAAGTTCACCCTATCAAAGCAGATACGCTATATGTTCTAGATAAAAACGATGAACATCTGCTTCGTGCAACTTCTGATATGAGAATGGTATGCGTGTTTAATCCTCCGCTTACCGGACGTGAAGTACACGATGAAAATGGTGTATACCCTGTAGATAACAGCTAATTTAATGCAAAAAGAGACTTCCTCTATGGAAGTCTCTTTTTTAGAGTGTTGAGAAAGACAAAAAATAGGTATTTTTATACAAAACCCTTACAGGAGTGCTTTCCGCAGGCCATGCCTCAGCTAAAGAGGAAAAGAACGCCTCTTTAGCTTCTTCTATGGCTGTTCTGCTGGAGTCACTCCTGTTTGTTTTTCTTCTGTTCATATAAGAATTTAAAAATATGCGAGATCATATCATGTATGGATATACAAGGTGGAATAGTTTATCGGCAATCTACAAAAAAGACTTCCACGGCGGAAGTCTTTTTTTGCTTATAAGAGCTCATTATTATCTACCCGTACATCATACATTTTTGCAGCTTCTATTCTTTTATTAACTGTTTGTTTATGAATGGGTCTGCAGATTTAAAGCTTCGTAAGGGTCGGCATATTCGTAGCCTAGATCTTTCGCGACCGCTTCATAGGTCACATAACCATTAGCTGTATTAACACCTTTTTTCAAGGCATCGTTTTCTTTGACGGCCTCAGCAATTCCTTTAGAAGCAATTTGAAGTGCGTAAGGCATTGTCACGTTGGTAAGTGCCTGGGTGGACGTTCTCGGGACAGCGCCCGGCATATTCGCTACTGCGTAATGAACCACGCCATGCTTAATATACGTTGGATTGTCATGGGTTGTGATTTTGTCGGCTGTTTCAATAATACCGCCTTGATCAACCGCTACGTCCACAACAACGGAGCCTTCACTCATCGATTGAATCATTGCTTCCGTTACGAGTTTAGGTGCTTTTGCGCCGGGAATAAGCACTGCGCCAATTACTAAGTCAGAGTTTTTTACTGCTTCCATGATGTTTAATGGATTGGACATTAGTGTCTGAATTTCCCTGCCATACAAATCATCAATTTCACGCAGCCTCACCGGACTCAAATCGATAATCGTAACATCAGCTCCTAGTCCTACAGCTACCCTGGCTGCATTCAATCCGACAATCCCGCCGCCGATCACGGTAACTTTTGCACGCTGCACCCCTGGAACACCGGAAAGTAGAATGCCTTTCCCGCCTTTTGTTTTTTCAAGAAACTGGGCTCCAATTTGAGTGGCCATTCTACCTGCTACTTCACTCATTGGCGTTAAAAGAGGAAGCGTCCTGTTCGTTTCCACCGTTTCATAGGCAACTGCCGTCACTTCATGCTTTACCAGTGCTTCTGCAAGCTCCGGTTCTGCGGCAAGATGAAGATACGTAAAAAGCAGAAGACCTTTCCGGAAATACTGGTATTCTTCCTGCAGCGGTTCTTTTACCTTCATTACCATTTCTGCCTTGTTCCATGCTTCTGCTGCCGAATGAACGATTTCCGCCCCTGCTTCCCGGTAATCAACATCTGTAAATCCACTGCCTTCTCCGGCAGATACTTCAATTAATACGCTGTGGCCACTTTTCGTTAGACTCATAACTCCTGCCGGCGTAATGGCTACTCTGTTTTCATTGTTCTTAATTTCTCTAGGTACACCGATAATCATAAAAATGACCCCCTAAGATATATTTGTACAACCAGTATATCTATTCATTTATGAAAAATCTTCGTGTACTTTTGAAAAGAAAAAGCCGCTTGTTTGTGAAAAAACACAAACTTAGCTGCTTATGTACTCCCGCAAAGTAAATTCCATTAATAAGGACAGTTGTTCATGAGGGTTTTTCGTATTCATTTCAGTAATTTCTTCAATTCGCTTTATCCGATAGGCCATTGTATTAGCATGAATATGCATATGTTCTGCAGCCTTATTCACACTCACAGACTGAAGAAAAACATATAATGTGTTTAAAAGATCTGTATTATTTTTATTGTCATACATGATTAATTTGTTAATTACCGGATGAGGCATATCATGAGCTGCTTCATTCTCTGCCGCTGCTTCCAGGTATTTCAAATAGCCAAGCTGTTCAAACGTGTATAAATGCTGCCGGGTCCACGTCAGACGCCTCTGCATTCTTATAACCATCTGGGCTTCTTCATAGCTTTTTTTTATATGGGTAAGGGAAACCTCTCTGCCGCTTCCTATAAACTGCCGGGAGGAAAAACGTTCTTTAAGCAGCTGCAGCAGTTCTTCCATAAAATGTTTCTCAGTATACCGGGAGGCATCGGCGGATGGTTCAACCAGCATAATCACCTGATCGGCTGTTCTCGTTTGCAGCCACAGCTTTATTTTTTGAGATCCACGGGCTAAATACATAATGGACCGAAACATAATATCATCAATCGCTTCTTCTGATTCGAGTACGACGATTAATGATCGTCCCGGGGCTTTACCATGCCAGTGTTCAAATTGTTTCGTAATAACGGGAAGTTCTTTAATATCCTCCGTTAACAGTCTCCAGAAAAATTCTTCTTTACTTTTTTCCTGCAGCTTGTTCTGCATGTGCCGCTGCTGCAGTTCTTTTGCTGCTTTATCAGCCGCACTCTTGAGCAGGTCTTCCTGAACCGTTGAAAACGGGCTGTTTCCTTCGATAACCCAGATATATCCCATGATTTCCTGTTTTCGTCTGATGGCTATTGCCATTCTGTTGCCCAGCCCTATGTCCTTGATCCGGGGAATAACGACCGGATCCTCCCGTTTGTGAAGCGCCGGATCACTCCATCTTTCCAGAGCCTGCTTATAACATTCTCCGGCACACGTCTGCTCATAATGGTGGAAACTCTTGCTTCGTCTGAATAATCACTGTGCGTGCTGTAGGCCAGCAGCCTGTGGCCGGCATCTTCAATCGTCACAGGGCCGCCTAATATTCCGCTTATATAGTCCGCAAATTCTTCAAGAGACTGAAATTTTTTTTGAAATAAAGAAGTGTTGTCTTTCATCCTGGTCCTCCTTTACGTCTGGATAGGATGAAAATGAGAACCGCACAGCTGGTAAATTTCATCTTCTTTGTGCTTGTCATAGCTTATAAGGATAGCTGATGAAGGCCCGCAGGATACGTATAAATTAACAGTGGAAAATGGAATATCTTCCGGAACCGTTCCTTCTCTTTCAATGAGTCTCTGCCAGTCATAGGCGATACCTTTGGAGCCGCCCGGTACGATATCCCACACATGGTCGTGTTCAACCAGTACTTTAAACATGTGGAGAGGAACCATGTGATCGCTCAGTTCTAGTACGTCGTCTCCAGAAAGCGGCTCTCCAATAACAGCAAAGCCAAGGTGATCGATCGATGGCCTTTCGCGCCCAGCCATCCGGCTGTTGCCTTCTCCTATTACAGTAATGCCGAGAGAAGATTCCTGAAGCTCTATATTGGATTCCGTACTACCCGTTACAACTATATCCGGGTATCCGAGGGCTGTTGATGTTCTTGCTACTTCTTTTTCAATAGTACCCCAGGTGTTTTCATAACACCCGTTTGCTATCGTTACGGCAAAAGGAGAGCCTCCCCCGCTGAGCATTTCCATAAAAACCACTCGCATAGTCATGGATGCCAGCATGTCATAGGAACATTTAACTTTATCGCCTTCTTTTTCCCCAATTCCGGCGGCAAAGTCTGAACTGATCGCTATCTTCTGGCCTGCCGGGGTATCTGCATATTGAAAATTTCTCATGATAAGCCCTCCTTGTATATCTCTATTATACTCTTTCTTTTACTCATTTGAAGAGGAATAAAAAGTCGTTACTGCTTCTACCTGCGCTGTCTGCGGGAACATATCCACGGGCTGTACTTCCCCTATAGAAAAACCTTTTTCAAGAAGTACGCCGGCGTCTTTTGCCAGCGTCGACGGATTGCAGGAAATATACACTAATTTTTTAGGTTTTATTTGAGCAATCGTATCGAGAAAAACATCATCACAGCCTGTTCGCGGCGGATCCACAAACACTACATCCGGCTGCCAGCCTTCCTGCTTCCATTCAGGCAGAAGTTTTTCAGCTGCCCCCTCATAAAATGTTAAATGGCTGAAGCCGTATGCGGCTGCATTTTCAGAGGCATTGTTGATGCTCGCTTTTTCAATATCCATTCCCCGGCCTTCTTTGGCCTGGTCAGCCATCCATATTCCAATTGTTCCGCTTCCGCAGTAGGCATCTACAATCCGTTCTTCACCGGTCAGTCCGGCTGCCTTTTTTGCTTCATTGTAAAGAACTATAGTCTGGGAAGGATTCAACTGAAAAAAAGCCTGCGGGGAAAGCGAATAAGAATAGCTTTCCAGCGTTTCGGTAATGATCTTACTTCCCATAGATGTTCTGTTTTCTCCCCGAAAACTGTAGAGGTTCTGGAAGGCTGAACATTCAGGAAGATCGATACTACTTCAGGAATATCCTGTTTGATTCGGGAAATAACTTTTTTCTTATTTGGCAGGTCATCGCTTGAAGAAATAAATGTGAGCTGCGCCGTGTTTTCCGCTGTAGAAATGCGGACCGCGATAGTACGAAGTCCATTTTTCTTTCGTTTGGCATCATATATAGGCAGATCAAGCTCTTTAATGACCGCTGCCGTTTTTTGGTTGATTCTTTCCACCAGCGGATGCTCCACCATACACCCCGTGCCGGTCAGATCAACCAGGCGGTGACTGTCAAGCGAGTACAGGCCGGCCGCTGTTTTTCCTTCTTTTTTTTGAAGCTGCCATTGGCTTTTATTCCGATAATGCCATGGGTCTTTCATTCCCTTTACTTCCTTGACCGTAACCTTATATTTCTTCGTATAGCGTTCAAATGCCTGGGCTACGATATCGCGTTTGTTTTCCAGCTGGCCTTTGTAGGAAATATGCTGAATCTGGCAGCCGCCGCATTGATCATAAACCGGACATGGCGGCGATACCCGCTCTGGGGAAGCTTTCCTGATTTTTTTCACTACTGCTTCCGTATAGTTTGGCTTCACCATGCTGATAGACGCTACTATTTCTTCTCCGGGGAGAGCTCCTGCGACAAATACGGCCTTTCGTTTAAAAAAGCCAATACCTTCTCCATTGATACCTAATTTTTTTATAGTCAACGGGATTTCCTCATGCTTTTTCAAAAGTACATCTTTGGGTGTTCGATTATATTGTTTCATACGTTTCACTCCATTAAGTTACTGATTCGGTGCTCAGCCATAAATATAAAGCTGCATAGCTTTCATAGGGGGCCCATCTCAATGCTTTTTTTCTGATCTCTTCTTCTGTAGGCTTGCTCTCCAATTCCAACAGCTTTTTAAGCCCGTTTTGTATCCCAACGTCTTTAGCAGGCATTAAGTTAAGCCGGCCCAATCCAAATAAAAGAAAACATTCTGCAGTCCAGGGACCAATACCCCGCACTGCGGTAAGGGTTTTGAACACTTCTTCAGACGTTTCTGTTTCCATACGTTCCAGATTTAACGATTCTTCAGCAATCTGTCTCGAGGTATCTATTACATATTCTGCTTTACGTCTGCTGAATTGCAGCTTCATCAGATCTGCTGTAGAGAGAGAAGCTGTTTTTTCAGGAGAGGGGTAAAACCATGCCCCATCTGATCTTTCTCCATAATGCTCAACAAACCTTGTGGACAACGTGTAAGCAAATGCCATATTAAGCTGCTGATGAATAATTGTTTTCATTAAACAACCGTAAAGCTCAGGCTCTCTTACGAGCGGAACCCCTTTATAGGTTTCAAATAAAGGAGCAAGTTCTGTGCCTTCAAAATGGCGGGCCACACTTTCTAATGCTGTGTTAAGCGCAAAAGCCTTATATACCGCTTCCACTGCATTATCCTTTGCTTTCGCTGCTCCACTGATCGTTATCCTATTTTCATTCTTCACTGTTTGAAAAGATATATCGAGTACTTCCTGTCTTCCTTCTTCTTTATAAGGGAAAAGAATCCTATTATTATGCAGATCTACAAAATGAACAGGATCAGCTCCTGTTCTCTGCAGCATTCTTTTGTAATTGTAAACAGGTTCAATTGCTGCTTCATATACCCATTGGTTCATTATAAATCCTCCAAAAATCCATCGTTCTATATTATAACATTTATACTGGTCTGCTAAGTTATTTGAACAAAGCATTTTAACTTAATATCTTTAATACTTTATACTAGTAAAGTAATTTGATAATTCTTTTTTTTCTAACTTTTTAACCTTGTTTTTAATAAAACGCTTACTATGCTGGTATTAAACGATATTATTTTCTGAAATTATTATCTTTGTAAGAAAATTAGTCATAATTTTTAAGATTAAATGTTTCAATTATAATAAATAGCCGCTATAATGTACGTTGTGTGTTATGAAGCATGCACTAATTCTGAATATTTCTATATATTCAATAATTAATTATTAGGAGGATACTACATATGGCAGACTCTGCTAAAAAACGCGGGCTGCTGCAGCGTTTTCTCGATATTGTTGAAAAATCAGGAAACAAGCTGCCGCATCCTATTACTCTTTTCGCCATTTTGGCTGTAATTGTCGTTTTTCTTTCAGCTATTCTATCAGCTACTGGAATTTCTGTTGAAGATCCGGCCGCCCCGGGAGAAACGATTGGTATTACAAGTCTTTTATCCAGTTCGGGTATAGTTTATTTATTTGAAAGCATGGTTGATAACTTTATTAACTTTGCTCCCTTAGGCGTAGTGCTTGCTACCATGATTGGTATCGGTATTGCCGAGAGAACCGGATTAATCAGCGTGCTTCTTCGTTCCTTTGTTTTCTCCGTCCCAACAAGACTGCTGACTGCAGCTTTAGTATTCGCCGGGATCATGTCGAGTGTAGCATCTGACGCAGGCTATGTGGTGCTTCCGCCGCTGGGAGCTATGCTGTTTGCTGCATTGGGACGTCATCCATTGGCGGGCCTTGCAGCCGCCTTTGCCGGTGTATCGGCAGGTTTCAGTGCCAACCTGCTTTTATCTGCTACAGACCCAATGCTTGGGGAGTTAACCATGCAGGCAGCGGCAACGATTGACCCTGCTTATGCAGATACGATGAACAATGCAATGAATTATTACTTCATCATCGTTTCTACTTTTTTCCTGACTATCGTTGGTACGATTGTCAGTGAGAAGATTGTTGAACCCCGCCTTGGGGAATACAAGGGAGATTACCGCGAAACAATTGGCAAAGCAACATCTGAAGAGAAAAAAGGCATGATCTGGGCCGGTGTTTCTTTTCTTATAACAGCTGTTCTGCTCGCTTTTCTCGTGGTGCCGCAGAACTCGCCGCTTCACGGTGAACCCGGCGATTTCGTTGCCACTTCTCCATTCATGAGTTCCCTTGTTGTAGCGATTTAATTCTTTTCTTTATTCCCGGAGTAGTTTATGGAATTGTTACCAAATCTATCCGCAACGATAAAGACGTAGCCAATCAACTCTCTGAGACGATGGCTTCCATGGGGATGTTTTATTGTTCTCGCATTACTGCCGGACAATTTGTTGCCTATTTTAATGAAAACCAACATGGGACTGGTCTTAAGTGTATATGGCGCCGAATTTCTGCAAAGCATCAATCTGCAGGGAATTCCGCTTTTAATTATGTTTATATTAATTACCGGTTTTATTAACTTATTTATTGGAAGTGCGTCTGCGAAATGGGCTATTATGGCTCCCGTATTTGTTCCGATCATGATGCAGCTCGGCTATTCTCCCGAATTAACCCAGATGGCCTATCGTGTTGCTGACATCAACAAATATTATTACTCCGCTTATGACGTATTTTGCATTATTATCGCATTTGCTCAAAAGTATGATAAGAAAATGGGAATCGGTTCGCTTATCTCTGTTATGCTGCCGTACTCACTCGTTTTCCTTGTCACCTTGGTCCATCCTCTCATCGTATGGATGCTGCTCGTCTTGACTTAGGACCCGGCTCGCCTATAAATTACGACGGTTAATTATTTATCTATCAGACATATTCATATTAAAAAGGAGCAGTCCATCGCGGACTGCTCCTTTTTTCTATAGTAAATGGGACGATTATTTAAATAAGCAACCTGCAGCTTATTTCCTCGGCGCACAAGCTTTGTAATACCGGTATTATCCATATGAAATGGTCTTTCCACCCGGTGCCAGTCTTTTCCAAGAATAAGATACATAAGGAAAATCGTTAGAAATCCTCCATGCGATACAATGGCCGCTTTTTCAAACTCTGCCGCCAGCAGCATCGTTCTTAGCTTTTTCACATCGATTCGTAATGTCTTCCCACCGTTCCGCCCCGTCAAGCCCGCTGCAAAGCAGGTTTTTTCTTTCACTTCCGGAAAATTCTTCATATATTTTTCTTTTGTTTTGCCTTCCATAGGACCCAGATTTATCTCCCTGAACAGCTCTTTCGTCTGCACGGAAAGACGTTGTTCTGTACCGATTGCTTTCGCTGTTTCATGTGCTCTTGTCAGGTCACTGCTGAAAATTTCATCCAGCGTATGGCGGCCGGACCAGAAGTCTCCAAGCTTTGCTGCCTGGCTTCTGCCTTTATCCGTCAGGTCAAAATTCATACAACCCTGCAGGTTTTTAGTCGGTTGCCCTCTGATTCCCATGGCGGACGAGAAAAAACTTCCATTACGATTCCCCCTGCTCTTTCCAATCCGGCTTGAACTGCTGAATTTTTAATCATAAGATTATCGAGCATTTTTTCAAGGCGCTCTAAATCTTCTATCCCCGCCTGATCCGAAGGCAGACCCGGCAACCATCTGCTGTATTAAACCAAACTGCTTTTGTAAATAATCAAGATGCTGTTCTTTCGTGTGAATAGGAGTGCTCATATTATAGTAGTTCCTTTCTGTTTTATCATTTAGCAGATGCTTCTTTTTCTTCTTTAAAAATATCGATTTTATTCCATTTTCCGAATTTGTAGTAGCCCGCAGCGAACAAGCTGCTTATTAAAAAGCTCAATCCAATTCCCATGCCAATGCCGATTTCTCCATACATGGAAGAAAAAAGCCAGGCCAGCGGAAAGCGGAGAAGCCAAAACGAAATAATATTAAGCGCCAGCACCTGCATAACGGCACCGGATGCACGGACAATTCCATTTAGTACAAAATTTATGCCCAGGAAGGGATAACAAAACGCAACGATCCGCAGGTATTGTGCCCCGAATTCAATCGTTCCCGGATCACTTACAAACAGCCCCATCAAAAATTCAGCCATAATAAACACAATGGTGCTGATGACAAGAGATACTGAAAAAATGAGAATAAGTCCGCTTTTGGCAATTTCTTTTATTCTGTCCCATCTATCTGCCCCAATGTTCTGGCCGGCAATGCTTGTAATAGCGGAACCCAGCGTAAGCGAAGGAAGCATAATAACGCTGTCCAGCCGCTGAGCGGCCCCGAATCCGGAAACAGCTGTCTCACCGAAGGAATTGACTACGGTCATTACGGCAAGCACACCGCCTGAAATGGCAACCATAGAAAAACCGGAAGGCAGTCCTATTGTTACAATGCGTCTGCATTCCTCTATCGCAGGAATGTAGGGAATCGAGAACGGTACTCCTTTTTTTACAATGGAGTAAATGATTCCAAATAAAAACGCAATTCCCTGCGAAATCACTGTCGCATAAGCAGCACCGCTGATGCCCAAGTCGAACACATGAATAAAAAAGGATCCAGGACAATGTTCAATGCTACCGCCAGCATAATAAAACGAAGAGGTGTTTTGCTGTCCCCTAAGGATCGAAGCACGGTACCAATGAAGTTGTACCCAAACAAAAATAAAATACCGATAAAGTTGATTCGCAGATACGTCGAAGCCATCGGCATGATTGATTCCGGCGTCCCCATCAGCTGAAGAATATAAGGGGACATAAAAAAGCCTACAACGCCCAGCCCTACGGCCAATATACCAAGAACCGTAACGAATGCGTTTAAGGACCTTTTCAGCCCTTCATTATCGCCTGCTCCTATACGCTGCGACAGAATAGTCAGCGTAGCGCTGTTTATACCTATAATAAAAGATAAAATTGTAAAAATGACGGTACTGGAAAGCGTTACTGCTCCTAGAGCCTGCGCTCCAAGAAGGTTACCAACCCAAAGACTGTCTACAATTTGGTAAGAGCTCTGCAGCACGTTGCCCAAAAAAATAGGCCAGGAAAAGAGAATCATCTTTCTCATTATGCTGCCTTCTGTAAAATCCATACGGGTACTTGCTGCCATTTGTTTCTCCTCTTCTTGCTGTCCAGCCTATTTTATTTCCATTCATACGTTTCTTCTACTTGTATGCTGTCTTTGACAGACTGCACCATTGAGCAGTATTTCCGTGTTAACTCCATGTTTTTCAGCATTTTTTTATCGTTTTTATCATGAGAGTCAATAACAAAATGAATGGATACTTTTGTAATTTCATCTGCTTCTGTTCCGCTTCGCTCTACGTTTGTCCGTATTGCTATGTCCTGTACATCCATGCGCTGCTTCTGCATTATTTTTTTCAGCACGCCGCCGCTGCATACAGCAAGCGATGCGGTCATAAGCTGATACGGACGAAATCCATGCTCTTCATCACTTGAAATATGAAGTGTCCCATAGTTTGTTTCGGTTATAAATCCGTGTTCTGTCATTGAAAAATCCACATACATGCACCCTTTCCATCAAACGTCTCTTCTGCATTTTAATCTAGTGTCGACGCTTCGTCCACTCTCCAAGCTTTCACTTTACAAAGATAGTACTCGAAAACAGCAAAAAAAATCTGCTGATAAGTTATCAGCAGATTTTTCTTAGCGGACAATTTCGCCGTATACTTCATTTACAATTTCATGAGCAGGTTTGGATATTAAGTTTTTCGGAATGGTATCCATAATCTCTGCACCTAAATGCTGTTCCAAATCTCTCACATACTCTTTGCTTCCGACAAGGTATACACCTTCGAGACCGCGTTTCTTAACTTCTTTGTCCAGCGTTGGCGCCAGCTTTTTGTACCATCTCTGCTGATTCTCTTCAAAACGCTGCTGCAGCTCGTCCACATGCGTTGATCCTGAAGCTGTTTTAGCACGTGCTGCTGTTCCCTGGTACTGCTTCCAGTCTTCAGATTCAAGCTCCCAGCTGAATTTCCGCTGATCCCGGATTTCTCCTAATGCGGTGTCTAAAAGAATAACATCTCTTTGCTGCACCAGCAGAATTCCGGCAGCTGGATAATCTTTCTGCAGAAAATCCAGCTGGTCTACAACCGGATGCTTTTCCCATTGAAAATCCGTTTCGATAGGTACCTGCAGGATTTTTTCCAGCAGGATACTGCCTTTTGAATCTACAATGAGTACGAGACCCTTCTGCATGTCAGCCTGCAGATCATGTATACGCTGATCGGCTTTTTCAGCTGTACTTTTATATGTTTTAAGCTGTTCTTTTGATTCACTTGCCTCAGCATATTCCTTCAGCTTTTTTAATCCGTTTTTCAGCCGGATTTTCCATTCGCCGCCCTGCTGGCTTCCTTCTGTAAAATCGGTGTTCAAATAAATGGAAAGTATTCCATTTTCGTCCTGTACATTGGATAGTTTTTTTATATTTTCTACTTCACTCATGATGAATCCCCCTTGGAAAAGTCTTCTTAAAAATTGTTTTTCCTAAATCGGGTCGTAGTAAACATAAAATTTTATCATTTAACCTAGATGGATTCTTTACCTCTTGGAAGCGGGTGTACATTATCTGCATCTGCTGAAGTTTCCCCGTTTGAATCAGAGGCTTCTGGCATGGAAGGAACTTCTTCAGACAGCTTGGAAACTGTTTCTTCTTTGATTTCCTTCATTTCCTGGGCTGTTTTCTTCGTAGTATCTTTAATATTCATTGTTGTCTCTTTTAGATTGCCTGCTGTTTCAGAAATTTTCTGTACGTCTTTGTTTGCTGCTTCCAGAAGCTCTGAAATCTGGTTTGATGCTTTCTTTAAAGTGTCGATGATTTCTTCTCTGTTCTGTGAAATATATTGAGTTGCCCCATTCACTTTTGATGCAGTTGTTTTAGTGCCGCTCGTCACTTTTTCTCTTGATGTCTTATTGCCAAGCACTACTGCTAAAAGAGCTGCAATCCCGATTCCTAAACCTATTCCTAATCCTTTTCTGCTTTTATTCTGTTCTGTCATTGATACATCCACCTTTCAGGCATTTTATTTGATATAACATTAACATACCACTTTTCCCTGCTGTTTACTCCTCTTTGTAAAGAAAAAATCTCCCATAGCGGTTTTTACTGTATTAAAAAAGAGAGCTGAACGTATCAGCCCTCTTTTTACTATTAATCAGCCATTGTAGACTTCTGTCATAAATACATCTGTTTCCAGCATTTCAAATCCTTCTTCTTCTAAAGAAAACTGAAATTCTGCTTCTTCTCTCTCTCCCGTCATCTCCCGCACTCCTTTAATAAAATATTCTGAAAATACTTAGTGAGCGTTTGCTCACTCTCTCTGTAAAGTGATTTGATACAAAGTTTAGCAGGAAAAAATAAGTTTGTAAAGCGAATAGTCTATTTTTTAGATAATACAAAGTTTTCAAAAAATAGTAACAATTTAAGCATCTTTTTCAACTAAAACGCTATTATAATGAAAATAGAGAAGAGAAAAGGAGAGAATAAATGAGAAAACCAAACAGATCAACTTTAGAAGAGCTGATAAATAAAAATCGTGAAGCCCTGCTGAACGATCCTGAAGCTATGAAAGCAATAGAAGACCGAATAGATGATAAGACATCACAGAGTACCCAGTCTTCTGCTTCTGCTTTATAAGTGAAAAGACAAAAAAGACCAAAGCCGATTGGCTTTGGTCTTTTCATTTTTTTTAATGCATGCGTGGATCGGCTAGTAGTCTTTCGATTTCTTCCATATGACCCGTTTCGTCAGAAATTAAGTCTTCGAGTTTGAGCTGCAGTTCAATCAAACCAAGCTCCTCTGCCTGCTTTGCCCGCACTTTATAACGGTCAATGGTGTCTTTTTCAGACTGCTTTGCGTTCTCAAGCATTTCTTTTACATTACTTGTCTGCTGTACTTTGGCAGGAACCGTAGTAGGTGTGCCGCCAAGTATGCTGATTTTTTCTGCAAGATAGATCGCGTGGCCCTGCTCGTCGGCTACTTCGCCTTCAAAAAAAGGCTTTAGTACCTGACGGTATAATCCGGATACAACAGCTGCATTATTGCTGTACATAATCATAGCTGCGTATTCATTTGCGAGATCTGTGTTTAGTCCTTCTACTAGTTCTTGTGTTTTTGAATCCATAGAAACGTCCTCCTTGATTGCATTTAATATCATAACATGTGCCCGCAGACCTACTGCCTGCTCCATAGGCATTTAACTCGTACACTATATATAATTCCCTGTTCTGCTCTGCTTAAACCTCTTATTTAAACAGTTCTGCGTATTCGTTGTATCCTTCGTCTTCTAGCTTGTCTTTCGGAATAAAGCGCAGGGAAGCTGAATTAATGCAATACCGGAGACCCGTCGGCTTAGGACCGTCGTTAAATACATGTCCCAGATGAGAATCTGAATTTTTCGCCCTTACTTCTGTACGTCTCATTCCAAAGGTTGTATCAAAATGCTCTGCTACTTCCTCTTCTTTTAAAGGAGCCGTAAAGCTCGGCCAGCCGCAGCTTGATTCAAATTTTTCTTTTGATGAAAATAACGGCCGGCCCGAAATAACATCAACGTACAGCCCATCTTCCATTAGATTCCAGTATTCATTTTCAAAAGGACGCTCCGTTCCGTTATTCTGAGTTACTTCAAATTGGATCGGCGTCAGCTTCTTTTTTAATTCTTCTTTGTTTGCCATTATGCATTCCCCCAGTGAGTTTCTATAAATCCGGCTCTTCCGGATCCTCTTTTGTACATATTATAGTGATAACTGTTTTTTTTGTGATATTCCTGATGTCCTTCTTCAGCTCTGTAAAACGTTTTTGCAGGACGCACAGGTGTAACGATTCTTCCTTTAAAAGGCCCTTCATTCTGCATTTTCTCTTTCGATGCTTCGGCCTGTTCCTGCTGGCTCTCATTGTGGTAAAAAATAGCTGTTCCGTAAGATTCGCCGCGGTCATTAAACTGTCCGCCTGCATCTGTTGGATCGATTTGGCGCCAGAAAATTTCCAGCAGTTTGTCATACGTTACTTTATCCGGATCAAACTCTATCTGCACTGCTTCCACATGCCCGGTCGTATCTGAGCACACTTCCTGATAGGTTGGGTTTTCCGTATGTCCCCCGGTGTAGCCTGAGATGATCGTATGCACTCCCTCTTCCTGTTCAAAGGGACCTACCATACACCAAAAGCAGCCGCCGGCAAACGTAGCTAATTCTGTCTTTTCACTCATCCAAATCAACTCCTCGCTTTTTATTATATCACTGTAGTTTGCGGCCTTCTTCTTATCTGCTCAGACAAATTATCTTTTACATTAATTAAAAAAGGCAGATCCGGCTGGATCTGCCTCTTGCTTATTATTGAAGCTGCTTTAACGATTCTCTATTAAATGCAGGAAGGTCATCTGGTGTTCTGCTCGTTACCAGATTGTGGCAGACAACAACTTCTTTATCATGCACTTTAGCTTTGGCATATTCCATATCCACCTGAATGGATGTAAATCCGGTTGCATTTCTTCCTTCCAGAGCTTTTGCAGTAATTAAAAGCTGCGGTCCGTGGCAGATAGCAAATACCGGTTTATCTTCATCCATAAAGGATTTAGCGAAGGAAACAAATTTTTCGTCTCCGCGGAGAAGATCCGGGGAAAATCCACCAGGAATAAACAGTGCGTCAAAGTCAGAAGGTTTCACATCATCGATAGATGCATCTACCGTTACTTTTGCTTCTCCCTGCTTTCCTTCGATAGTTTTTCCTTTTTCCGATTCAATTACGGTTAATTCATGGCCTTCTTTTTCGAAAGCTTGTTTCGGATCTGTATATTCAACATCTTCAAACATGTCTGTCATTACTACGGCAATTTTTTTAGCCAATGTGATTCACTCCTTCAATCAAATTTCGTCTACAATGATAGGTTTACCCGCTGTGCGGATACATCTAAACATAATATGAAAAATTTATGAAAATGCGTCCGCAATCAGGCGCAGGGAATTAATCTTCCGGGAAGAGGCTGGAGCAAGGGACACAAGCATTATTTCTTCTGCAAGGTATCTGTTTCCAATATCCATCAGCACAGAAACAGTTTCTTCAGGAGTCCCTACTGCCATTCTCGCACGGTTGTAATCTATACGCTTTTGTTCATACGATTCGTATGTAACCGAGGCAATAGATTCAAAAGAAGGTATGCCGCTTAACGGTTTTCCCTGTTCACCTGATAAAAGCACGTGATCCATCACGCGTCCCATTTCTTCGGCTTCTTCTGCGGTTGGTGCCGCAGCGGCAAAAACAGCCGTAATCACTTTCGGTTTTTTCAAAAAAGCAGAGGGCTTGAAATGCTCACGGTACAGCCTGGTGGCTTCTTCCCCGTCTTCTGCATTAATAAAATGCGCATAGCAGTATGGCATGCCGTACTCTGCCGCAAGAGAGGCACTGGACGCGCTGGAGCCCAGCATCCAGATCTCCGGCGGCGACTCTGTCTGAGGCGTAACGCGAAGGTCTTTAAAGAAATGATCTTCCGGCAGTGAATGATGAAGGTAGCCTATTAAATCTTTCACCTGTTCTGGATAACGATGCGTATCCCGTTTTCTTCTATCATGAAGTGCCATGGTTGCAAGCGGCATTCCGCCCGGAGCCCGGCCGATGCCCAGATCTATGCGTCCTGGATAGAGATTTTCCAAAACGCTGAAATTCTCTGCTGTTTTGAAAGCACTGTAGTGGGATAGCATAATTCCGCCGGAGCCCACTTTTATATTTCTGGTACGTGCAGCAATGTGCGGAATGAGGACTTCCGGGCTTGCTCCCGCTAAGTTGGGGGCTGCGTGATGCTCGGATACCCAGAATCTGGAGAGACCCAGCCGATCCGCTTCTTCTGCCAGCGCGACTGTGTCCTGAAGTGCTTCTGCATGTGTTTTTCCTTCTATCACCGGGGACTGATCAAGTACGCCTAGTTTCATTATTTTAGACCAGCCTTTCTTGTATATTTATTTTCTTCCGTAATCCGCTTTGATTTCGCCCCATTGCTTTGTTTCCCATTTCAACAGGGCATTGCTCCAGCTGTTTTCCTTCAGCCATGTTTCTGCGAAGTCTACAGCCTTCCATATCGGTTCAGATTCCTTGTCACGTGCAAGGGTCGACTTTATTTGTTTATCTTTCACCCACTTTAAGGCGGTCATCGAATCTGAATAAACAGGAATAGAGCTGTTTTTTTCTTTTAAATACTGAAGGGCATGAACAATCGCCAGAAACTCCCCCATGTTGTTTGTCCCCTTAGGAAATCCGGCATGCTCAAATACTATTTCACCTGTTTTTGTATACACGCCTTTATATTCGACCGGACCCGGGTTCCCCCTTGAGCCGACATCAACAGACAAACTTTCTTCAATATAACTGCCCGGTTCTGTTTGTAACACTTCTTTCTTTTCACCTGCAAAAGCCTGTTCTGCTTCTGTTTTCGTAGGAAAAGATTTGAAACGGGCACCGGGATAACCCTTTACCTGCTTCTGGCACTCCGGCCATGTGCTATAAATGCCCGGTTTTCTGCCTTTCCATACAACGTAGAATTTCGTTTTCGCCACTATACTCCCTCTTTCCTATCGAAACAAACCGCTTCTTCTTTTTAAATAAATAATATTATCCGTCTGGCTGCTGACCGGATATATCCAGGATCGAAACAGCCGGGAAGCTGCTGTATACAGCAGCAGAATTACAGGAAGCGGATACACATAAGCATACATTGTCATTGTTACCCAGCCGGTTTCCGTGATTTTTTCCAGAACAAGCCCGTAGAAAACAATGCTGGTCGTCCCCCACATCATTATAGTGAACGCGATGTTTACAAAATGAAAAACCGAATACTCTTTTCGGTTATTTACCTCTTTTTCCAGCAGCCACTTCATAATCAGGCTGACTACTATGGTTATAGAAGCAATCGTGACAGGCAGCAGTATTAAAAAAGCAAGAGTCAGCAAAAGCATAATCTCTCCTCTTTTCTTTTAAGCTGAGGCTTCCCGGACGGTTATTATAGTAGTGATATTTTATCATGGCAGCTCTCTGCTTCAAAGATAACCGCATTACACAAAAAAAGAACTCTCCATGTCAGGAGAGTTCTTCGTATTACATGTCGCCTTCTTCCATGTCTTCTCCGGCTGGGTCTTCTTCCATTTCGGGTTCTTCTTCCGTGTCTGTTTCTCCACAGCTGAAAGCATACTGACAGTCAACACAACCAGAAAGAGCTGCGTAAAGCATTTTTCTGCTCACTTACGTACCTCCTTTAAGAAATAGTTTAATTACCTATTTCCTGAAAAGGCTTACTTAAAACAGATTTTTTCTTTTTTTCACTCTGGGAAAAACTGCTGGAATACTGTGTCTTTCTGTATGGGAAAGCGTTCATAGCCGCAGACTGCGTTTATAATAGCCTGGTTTCGGAGAACAGACAGCGTCAGATTGGTAGCTGCCGTTCCGTGCGAGTGGTCAATATTAACGAGCGTAAATAAAGAATGCTCTCTATTGTCCTTGAACTTAATCCGGTAATGATCATCCACTTCAAAGGTGTGTCATCTTCCCAGGAAAGCTCCTCTTTCATGTTTTCCAGCCAATCCGGAAGACTTGGCTTGTATCCTGTCCCCAGCACTAATTTATCTGTGGGATGATAAAAGGTTTTTTCTTTCTGCCACTGGAAGCATTCCACTATATAAGAATATTCCTCGGCTTCGGTGATACCTTTCATTTCCGTCATCGCCTGAAGCGTAACTTTTGGATCCTCCCGTTCTATCGACCGGTGATAAAGCAGATCATAGATTTTATAGAGAATGTCCTGCTCTATTCCTTTTCTTGCCTGGTCAAGGTTGGGAAGTCCTTTCATTCTTGTATCAAAATCAAGCGAACGGAAATAGTCGACATAATCAGGCGAGAAAATTTCACGAGCTACTTTGGCATTCTCTGCCTGGAAAAACTGTGGAGACCTTGTAAACCAGGAAAGACGGTAGTCGAAATACTTCTGATCCTGAAGCAGATCATAAAACACCTCTGCTGCGCTCTGGCCGGATCCGATAATAGTAACGGCTTTAGCATCACGAAGCGCTTCTTTATTAAAGCTGTAGTTTTCTGTGTGATAAATGTCCTCCTGATTGGTGCCTTCCAATCCAGGGGGAACGATCGGAGTATTTCCAACTCCGAGTACTACATGTTTTGCATAGTAAATATCTGTTCTATCTCCACCAACCTGCTTCACTTTTTACTTTGTAGCAGCCTTTTTCTTTTATTTCTTCTACATTACTTACCTCATACCCGAACCGGCAGGAAGCAAGCTGTCCTGACACCCATTTGCCGTAGGAGTCATACTCCCGGCGGGGCACCTGCATTTTCTCATTAAATAAAATTGAAACATACGATTATGCTTGTGAAAATAATTAAGCATACTGTAGGGACTTGTAGGATCAGCAAACGTAACAAGGTCAGCCAGGAAGGAAGAATTAAGCACTGTGCCTTCAATCAGCATGCCGGGATGCCACTCAAATTGGCTTTTCTGCTCAAAGAATATTTCCTCTACTTCCTCCACCTGGTCGAGCAGTGCGGCCAGCCCTAAGTTTAAAAGGACCGATACCTATGCCGATAACATCATAAATCTTTTCATTATTCATCTGCACACTCTTTTCTTTCCGAAAGTTGCCTTTTTAAAGAACCATAGCTGCGATCAGCCCGAAGATAAACAAAGGAATGTTGTAATGAAGGAACGTCGGCACGCATGTATCCCAAATATGATTATGACGTCCATCCGCATTCAAACCGGAAGTTGGGCCTAGCGTCGAATCGGAAGCGGGTGAACCGGCATCTCCCATAGCACCAGCCGTACCGACAATAGCAGCTGTTGCAAGAGGAGAAAATCCTACACTCAAACAAAAAGGCACAAACAGCGCCGCTAAAATAGGAATCGTACCAAAAGAAGTACCAATCCCCATAGTAATAATCAACCCCGTCAAAAGCATCACTGCTGCTGTCAGTAAAGTAGCACCGGCAGAGTATTGAATAGTCTGGTCAACCATCTGCTCCACAGCACCTGTTTCCTGAAGTACGTTGGCAAAACCAGACGCGATCAGCATAACAAAAGCAATCATCCCCATTAATTTAATTCCTTCGTTTACAACACTATCACCATTTTTAAAAGGCACGACTACAAACAAGAACATTAATACAATCCCGGTAAGCGCTCCGAGAATCAGCGAGTCAAAATAAATCTGCGAACCGAGCGCTGCTGCAATGGCAATAATAGTAAGCAGATGCTGTTTTGTAAATGAAACAGTGCCTGCAGCAGGTTCCTCTTCCGGAACACTCTCCGGATTCGTGTTTCTTGGTTTTCTGTAAGTAATAAATAAAGCTATGAATAATCCAATAATCATGCCGATACCCGGAAGCAGCATCGCTTTCCAAATTTCAGTATGTGTCATATCCATGCCGCCTGAAGTCATTTCGACCGCTATCGTATTATGAAAAATATATCCATAACCAACAGGAAGCATAACGTAAGGTGCTTTCAGCCCAAAAGTCAAAGCTGCTGCAACCGCACGGCGGTCTACTCTCATTCGGTCAAATAAAGATAAGAGCGGCGGAATAAGAATAGGAATAAATGCAATATGCACCGGCACCACATTCTGTGAAAGACAGGCAACACCTGCAATTGTAAGCAGAAGCACTCCCCGCTTACCTTTTAGTGTTTTAATCAAGTACTGCACCAATACATTTGTTATGCCGGAGTAACCGATCATAATCGCAAATACTCCCAGCATAATGTAGCTCAGAGCTGTATTAGCCTGGCCGCCCATTCCTTCAACGAGCAGTTCAAGTGAAGCGGTAATATCAAGTCCTGCGAGCATTCCGCCTGCAATACCGGCGATAAGGATAGCCAGCACCACGTTTACCCGGAGCAGGCTTAAAATAATCATAATGAGTACAGAAGAAATAACAATTAACATATAGAATCCCCTTTATTATATTAGCACTCTGCCAAAATAAAGTATAAAGGGGATCAATTGTTTATTCAACGCCGAATTAAAGGTTTCTTCCTTTCGGCGGTTTTTCAAGACCGGCCGGATCATCATCCGGATTGATTTCTCCTTCTTCCAGGTAGGCTTCCTGATCGTAAAGGCCGTTTACCTGCCCTTCTGAAAGCTCCTCTTCTTCAAGCTCCTGCAGTTCTTTAATATACGTGTACACTGCGTCCGCTTCTTCGTCTGTTAAGTGATCAACCATTTGATGAAGCTCTTCTCTTGTTACTGCCATCCTATCTCACTGCCTTTCCTTTACTTTTCCAAATTTCCCACACACCAAATGCCAGAATGCCAAGCGCTGCAATAAACGCAACGGCAGCTAGAAATGGATGTGCTTCGTTTCTCTCTGCAAAAATTCCAAAATATGCCCATACAAACACGAGCAGATAAATAATATCTTTTTGTTTTTTCATCACGTACACAGGTATAGCTGTTCCAATGATTACAACCAGTCCTGTCCAAAAGGAACCTGGAAAGATCAGGCCATCAATACCCAGCGTCACAAACACAATACCAACGTTGACGATAAAAGCAACCGTTACCCAGCCTGTATAGAGGGAAAAGGGCAATTTCTGCAGAAAAGATGCTCCCTGCATGCTAAGACGCCTGTAAATTACCAGCAGGCTTGCCAAAAGCCCTGTCATTGCGACAAACGTGAGCAGAAACTGTTCGTAATGAAACATAAAAAGCCAGAAAATATTAAAGAAACTGCTGATTAGAAACCATGGGCCTATGGCCGTAAAAATATACTGCTGTTTTCTTTTTACAAGAAAGGATGCAATAATCCATCCTAAAAGTGCGAGGTAGATAACCCCCCAAATGGAAAACACATAACCCGCTGGTGTGAATAGTACATTCAGCCTGTCGGACAGAGCCCCTGTGCTGTTATTATTCAAAGGAAGAGCATTAGCAAGTCCATTCATAATAATAACGAGCACAAAAGCTGCCGCGTTGGCTATTCTAAGTGTGTTTGGTTCCAGCTTATTCAAGTAATCCCCCCATTTCTATACGGGTATAATACCCGTTATACGAACGTTATACACGTTCGGGATGGAGTTTTTCTTTTTTGTTTTGAATATTTCTCAGCCGTACAGCAAGCGTTGAAGCAATAACCGCCAGGGCTGCAATCAATCCTACCCAGTAGCCGAACGGCCCGAGCGCACTGAACCTCGCAAGGACAATTCCCAGGGGAAGCCCAATAATCCAAAACGCAATAAAAGCATACAAAAATGGAATATTAACGTCTTTATGGCCGCGCAGAATGCCCTGTATCGGAGTCGCAATCGCATCCGAAAGCTGAAAGAAAATAGCATAAATCAAAAATACATTCATCCACTCTGCCACGGTACTGTCTGTAGTATACAAAAATATGACAGGTCCTCTGGTGGCGTAAATAATTATAGACGCTGCTACTCCCATCGCCAGTGCTGTCAGCATGCCCAGCTTTGCGTAGCTTCTCGCATGGCTGTAGCGCCCTGCCCCTACTTCATGTCCAACGACAATCGTTAATGCGAAAGCAATACTGAGGGGAAGCATATAAAGAAGGGAAGCAAAATTCAAAGCCGCCTGATGGGGGCAATTACAGCAGTGCTGAATTCGCTCATTAAAAGCGTGACCGCTGCAAAAATACTCGTTTCAAAGAAAATGGTGCAGCCGATAGGCAGACCGATGAATAAGATTTCTTTCCAAATTGCAGGAAGAACACGATAGCTCGTACGGAAAATCCGGTATTCCCGAAAAGGCGTTACTTTTGCTACGAAATAAATAGTAATAAACAGTATGAACCAATAAGTAACAGCTGAAGCATAGCCTGCGCCTATTCCGCCAAGCTCTGGAAAACCGAAATGCCCAAAAATTAAGACATAGTTCAATACAACATTGACCGGCAGCGCAAGCAGCGTAATGACCATCGTGACTCTTGTATGGCCGAGCGAGTCAATAAATCCTCTTAGTGCCTGTTGGATAAATAAAGGGAGAATGCCAAACGAAAGGCCGATCAAATAATGTCTGGCAACATGGGCGACCTGGGGCTCGAGTTCCATCAATCCAATAATAGGATTGAGCGTAAGGGCTCCTGCAGCCAGAATCACAAGAGACAAAGCAACGGCCAGATAAGCTCCCTGGATTACTTTCATGGAGACAACGTCTTCCTCTTTTGCGCCGATATGCTGTGATAAAATAGGCGGCAGCGCCATCATGATTCCCATAATACCTGTCGACACAGGAAGCCAGATGCTGGATCCAATGGCAACACCGGCCAGTTCTGAAGCTCCTGCCCGTCCCGACATCATCGTATCGACCAGGTTCATGCCGAATAAACCAAACTGTGTAATAAGAATCGGCATCATAATAAAAATAAATAACCGGAATTTCTCCCTGGTGGATTTTGTTTCATACATAGCTTTCCCTCTGTTTCATGCACACTTTTTCCGTGCTCTTATAAAAATTCCCGTACGACCCTCCTGATAAAATAAGGCAGGATCTCAAAACTATAAGGCTTATACAGCCGCTCTGTATACTGATGGGCATCCCGTCCGTAAACCCCGAGATTAACTGCCGGAACCGCAAGTTCCTTCATAGACTGCAGAGGCAGCTGATGCGCCTTGAATCCTCCCGGCATATGAGGAACCACAGCTCGTTCCCCTTCCGGCAGAAACTTATTTTCCAACGATAAAAAACTGCTGTCGGATATAAAAGGAAAGTACTGTCTGGCAGCAATGCGGAGCTGATACGTTTTCTGCACGGCCTCCAGCGCCCTTTGAAGCTTTTCCTGAATATCTGACTTTTTAACCGCCACAGGAGGAATAAGAGGAGCACTAAGAAACAAAAGAATCAAAGGAGACTTATCCGGGTCTTCACGTTTTACAGCCTCTGCTATGTAAAAGCTTTTTTCTCTTGCATCCAGCGTTTCTGATTCTTTCTCCGCTTTTTCTACTGCCGCCAGGACATCTACTCCTTTTCTTTCAAGCCCTCCGCAGTAAGTGTCCCATTTTTCTATGCGTATCTCCCATGAAGGCGGAGTCCCGGCTTGCTTTCCGGTTTTTTCCAGGAATGTATCGTACCTCTTTCTCATATCTTCAGCAATCTCATCAGCTATCTTCTCTGCTGCCTCATAAAGCTTCTGGACAGCATCTTCAATTGACTCTTGATACAGAAAATAATTAAAATACATGCGGGCACTTTCTGCTGTCTGCACATTATATCCCTGCTTGGAATCCTTCTGCTGCAGACAGACAGGCGGAAGCGTAAATTCGCCGGGAAGTGTTTCCATAAATTCTGTATTGTAGCTGACCGCCTGATTCAGTGCTGAAGAGATAAAGGTAGGATCCAGCCCTTCCATTACTTCACCTGCATGCACCGGGCGCCCGAAAATGGAAAAACAGGCAAGCATTTTTCCAGCCGATCCCAAATAGGCATAATAATTGGGGTCCCCTTCATACAAAGAAGTGGTGTAATCATTGTTGACCGCCAGGCTGTAATGAAGATTTCTTTCCCGGCGCAGTCTTAGAAACTCCTCTGCCGCCGCCTTCATTCCACTGTGATCATTCTCTTCTCCCGCATTCAATAGTAGTACGATATTACCTTTCCACTCGTTACCATGCGTGCTGTAATAAAGAAAATTTAAAAGGTGGACGGCAATACCGCTTTTCATATCTACTGAACCGCGGCCAAAAAGCCAGTCTTCTCCCAATGCGTCTGCTGCTGCACCTATATGGAAATTTTGACTGGAAAAGTACTCTTTCAATCTTTCCGGGGCGCCGGCTATAGGCTGGAGATTTCCATAATCGGTTATTCCTACAGTGTCATAATGTGCATGAAATATCACCGTATCCGGGGATGGTTCTGTACCTGAATTGAACGCGAAAATATTTTTCCGCTGCAGATCATCTCCGGGAATAGTCTGCTTCCATACATCTCCGGGATTTGTTTTAAAACAGGGAAACTGCTGTAAAAATTGATACAAAAACGAAGAAATATCATTCTCTCCTTTTGTATCTGTTACGCTCGTTATCTCTATCAGCCTTTTTGTAACCAGTTCCAGCTGTTCTGCGAACGATCTTCCATCAAGCTGGTTGTACAGCTGTTCTGGAGAAAGGCCTGTTTTATTTTCCGGCAGCTGCATATGTTCCTTCCCCCTTTTGTTTTCTTTATTGTATCGCATGATCGTATTTTTACAAAAATAGAAAAGCATCTTTAAGCTGGAACGCTCAAAGATGCCGAAGCTGTTTTTTTATAGAATGAAGATAGTTTTTTATCGCTTTTGCCAGCCGGGGGGAACGGCCGCCGGTGGAAACAGCTATTTGAAACTCTTTTTCTTTAATCACAGCTGGAAAAGCCGTATTTCCAAACGTCTTATCGTCCGCTCCGTTAATAAGCTGGTTCGGGCTGTGATGTGCTTTTAGCATGTTGATTGCTTCCCTGCTTCCGGAAGCTGAAATAATAAGAAAGGCACCGCTTATATGTTCCGGTCGGGCTTTGTCTTTTATCATCCTGATTTTTTTCCCTAGGGCCCACTGTTCAAAATCAGCATGAAATTCCGGTGCGACTACCGTAATATCAGCTCCTGACGGTTCCAGCTTCACTGCTTTGCGAAAAGCAATCTTCCCTCCGCCTATTATAACAACAGGCATATCGGAAAGAGAGAGAAAAACCGGAAAATCATACATAAGGAATAACTTCTCCAGTAAATACCGGCCGGGACTTTGTATCTTCTACTCTTTCGCAGAGGATCCGTACCAGATCCTTATCAAATCCCAGCGGATCGCATAATATAATGGGAATGTCTATCTCACGTGATTTTGCAGCAATTTTTTCGTTAAGTTCTTTCATAAGCATGCCTGTAAACAGCAGGTATGGCAGAACGTAAATAGCCTGCGCTTCTGAAGAGGAAATCGACTCCAGTCCTTCATCAAACGTAGGAAGCGCTGCTGCCAGATAGGCTTTTTCCACCCGTTTGGCTTTTGTTCTATTCTGGAGGTGGGTACACATTGCACTGAAGTCGCGGAGCGCACCGATATCACTGCTTCCTCTCCCCACCATAAGAAAATCGGCATCGTCTCCCTGTTTCCACCCTGCCGCGCTGAGTCTTTTTTCGAGAACATTCAATATCTCTTCATGTACACCAAATGGCTTTCCAAATCTAACGGGTACATCGGGGAAATGTTCCATTGCCTTAACGAGTTCTTCAGGGATATCAACTTTCATGTGGCCTGCTGAAAATAACAGCACAGGAACCGCTAAAATAGAAGTTGCTCCCCTTTCCACACAGCGTTTCATTCCTTCAGTAATATCAGGCGCGGCTAACTCCAAAAAACAGATTTCCTGAATATCGCAGTCTACGGCCTGTTTGGCTTTTTCTACAAAATCCTTCATCTGTTCATTACCGGCTTTAACGCGGCTGCCGTGGCCTACATACAATATCGCTTCCATAAAAACGACCTCCTTATAACCTCTTAAATGTAATGCAGTGCCTGAATAAGGTGGGCAATATCGGGCTCGTCCAGGGTTTTGTTACTGTACCAGCCATTTTCTCTGAGGGCTTTTTCGGTGGCCGGCCCAAAGCAGATAATTTCTCTTTGCTTCAGCCAGCTCCTGCTTTTTACTCCCGCCCGCTTTAATTCTTCTGCCAGAACAGCTACGGATTGGGCCGAAGGCAAAATAACTGTATTAATATATTCTTCTTCAAAAATGTGGCCGGCCACTTCTTCTGCAGATGCAGATCGTTCAATAGTGTGAGTGAGCCACTTTCCTGCTGTTTTATCCGGAAGGCTTTTCAGCTTTTCCTGCGGTCCGGCATGAAAAATCTGCTGCGGCTGCAGTCCTTCAAGAAATGCTGGAATAATTCCATAGTTTTTTAGCTCATCGTTTGTCCGTCTGCTTTCGCTTCCAAGAGAGCAGCTGATGGAGCGGATATCTTTCCCTGCGTGTTTAAGGGCCTGGAAAAATATGCGCACACTGTCCGGGGAATGAAAAAGAATCTGCTCGATCGTCTCTGGTATTTCAGGAAATTCTTTGTTCTCCCATTCTATCGTGTATCTGGGATATTCCAATACTTCCGCTCCGTATTCTCTTAATTCTGATGCAAACCTGCCTGCACCCGGAGCTGTTTTTACAATCCAGGCATATCTTCCATGCAGGTACTTCTTTTCAAACCAGTTCAGCTTCTCGTATAAAGAAGAGACATTACCTACCAGGGTAATGGCAGGGTTATGAACGTTGTATTTCTCCGCTTCTTCTACGATCGTAGCCAGGGTGCCGGACACCGTTTTCTGCCTTGCAGTTGTACCCATTCAACGATAAGTACAGAAGTTGTTTCCGGCTTACCGTGATCAATAAGTTTTTCTACGATATGCGGAAGGTTTTTTACTCCCATATAAAAAGAAATCGTATCAATTTTGGCGAAGGCACCCCAGTCCACCTCAGGCTCGCCGGTCGTTGATTTGGAATGTGCCGTTACCGCGGCGAAGCTTCCGGAATAATCCCGGTGGGTCACCGGAACTCCCGCGTAAAGAGGGGCAGCTATTCCAGAAGTAATACCTGGTATTACTTCATACGTAATGCCGTGTTCCACCAGGGCCGCAGCTTCCTCCCCGGACCGGCCGAACATGCCGGGATCGCCTCCTTTAAGACGGACGACTGTTTTGTTTTCCTTTGCTTTCTGCACCATCAGTTCCTGAATAGCTTCCTGCCTCAGGTGATGGCGGTCGGGCAGCTTGCCGCAGTAAATTGTTTCAGCGCCTGCTTTCGCAGAAGATAGTATAAGCGGGTTCACAAGGCGGTCATATAAAACGACATCTGCTTTCTCCAGGCACTCCCTGCCTCTTATCGTCATAAGCCCTACATCCCCGGGACCTGCTCCGACTAAATATACTGTACCTGTTTCCATGGGGTTCCTCCATTTACGCTTGCCTGCTTTTTTTGCGTTAGTGTTTATTATATAAAAAAATGCTTATGTATGCAGGGAAGGTGCTCCTGCAAGAGGAGCACCTTTCCATGTTGTTTATTAGTTTATCTTATTGAGAGCGGATCAGATTTCTTTTCTCGAGCTCTTGAATGACAAGATCCGCCGCTTCTTCAATACTGTTATTTTCGGTATCTACTACGAGCTCCGGAGCGGCCGGCTCTTCGTATGGGGAAGTAATCCCGGTAAATTCCGGAATCTCCCCGCTTCTTGCTTTTTTATACAGACCTTTAGGATCTCTTTCTTCACAGACAGCAAGGCTTGCCTTTACAAACACTTCCATAAATTCGCCTTCCTCCAGAAGCCCGCGGACCTGGTCTCTGTCTGCCTGGAAGGGGGAAATGAAAGCTGTGCTTACAATATGTCCTGCGTCTACAAACAGCTTGGCCACTTCGCCGATTCGTCTAATATTTTCTGTTCTGTCCTCATCGGAAAACCCGAGGTCTTTATTCAGGCCGTGACGGACATTATCTCCATCCAGAACATACGTATTTTTTCCTGCTTCAAACAGCTTCCGGGAAACAACGTTTGCTACCGTTGACTTGCCGGAACCGGATAAACCGGTAAACCAGAGTACCAGGCTTTTATTCCCTGTTGCTTTCTCCCGCTCCTGTTTGGAAACGGAGGCCTGATGCCATACAATATTTTGATTTTCACTCATTTTTCCATCATACCCCTTCCGCGCTTTTTGATTATTTAGGTGCCGGCTCCTGCATGCCTTCGATTAGAACCGCTACTACTTCCGGACGGCTGAACTCTGCAGGAGGCATCTCTCCGTTTTTAAGCATCGCGCGTACTTTTGTTCCGGATAAAATGACGTGATCCTCTTTGTCATGTGGACATGTTTTAGCCGAAGCCATGTTTTCGCATTTTTTACAGTAAAAGCTGTGTTCAAAAAACAGCGGCTTAATGCCAAGCTCTTCTTCTGTAAAATTCTTAAAAATGTGCTGGGCGTCATACGTACCGTAATAATCAGCTACGCCCGCGTGGTCCCGTCCGACAATAAAGTGGGTGCAGCCGTAGTTTTTGCGCACCATTGCATGAAAAATAGCTTCTCTCGGTCCTGCATATCTCATCGCTGCCGGGAAAACAGCAAGATAAGTGCGGTCTTCCGGATAATAGTCTTTCAACAGAACTTCATAGCTTTTCATCCGGACGTCTGCTGGAATATCATCAGACTTGGTTGCTCCGACAAGCGGATTGAGGAAAAGTCCATCTACTGTTTCAAGTGCTGTTTTTTGAATATACTCGTGCGCCCGGTGAACCGGGTTTCTCGTTTGGAATCCAACGACCGTTTCCCATTTTCTTTTATCAAATTCCGCTCTTGTTTCGGAAGGATCCAAATAATACGTATCAAACTGCGGATGAACGATTTCTTCCACCTGGGTGATTTCTCCTGCTACGTAAAGCGCCGGACGGTCGTACACTTTTTTAACTCCCGGATGTTCGCTGTCTGTTGTTCTATATACGTGTTCTGCTTCTTTTTCTTTATCGGGCGAGTATACTTGTTCTATTTCAATAACGCCGTACGTTTTCCCGTCAAACGTAAGCAGGGCTTTTTCGCCGGGCTGCAGGCTTGCTGCAAACTCGTCTTCGACTGGAAGTGTAATAGGAATACTCCACACTGTGCCGTCGGCCAGCCTCGTATTTTCTACTACGGACTGATAATCCGCTTCATTTAAAAATCCAGTCAGCGGGCTGAAGGCGCCGTTGGCAATAAGTTCCAGGTCGGATAAAGCCGTTTCGTCCAGTGGAATACTGTGGGTAATTGAGCTTGTATCCATTCCAATTTCTTTTTTGTTAATTAATGTTCCACCGTGCGGGATACTCTTTGGCATGTTATTAACTCCTTTGATTTTTCATTATTTGTGCAGGCCGCATTCTGTCTTGCCTGTCTGGGACCAGCGTCCGCTGCGTAAATCTTCTCCATCCTTAACCTTTGCCGTGCACTGTACACAGCCGATACTTGGATATTCCTGATCGTGGAGTGGATTGTACGGAAGGTTGAAGCCCTTAATATACATCCATACGTCATCCCAGGACCAATGGATCAGCGGACAGATTTTCACGGAAGAAAAACGCTTGTCTTTATTAACGAACTGAGTATCTTTTCTTGTTAAAGACTGGGAACGTCTTAATCCGGATAACCATGCTGTGTGCTGATTTAAAGCTCCTTCAAGCGGAACCAGTTTCCGGATCGAACAGCATTTGTCAGGATTCGTTTTCCAAAGCTCCGGTCCTTCCTGCTCTTCCTGCTCGGCAGGTGTAATCGGCTGCAGCATATCCACTCTAAGCTTTGGATAGCGCTCTTTCACTTCTTCAATTAAATCATATGTCTCTTTAAAATGAAAATTGGTATCGAGAAAAATAATTTTAGCATCAGGTTTTACGCGTGTAATTAAATCGATGAGCACCATACCCTCCGCTCCGAAGCTGCATGCATAAACCAGCTCATCGCCGTATTCGGCATAGGCCCACTTGATAACGTCTAAAGCATCTTTACCAGCCAGCGTTTCTTTATTCACCTGATCAAGCTGTTCTTGATCGAGCGTAGGGAATGTTATCATGCTCTACCGTCTCCTTTTTTAATCGTATCTATTTGAAAGATTTTTAATCCTCAGTAAGTTTATCGATATTATATGTTTACTCGTTAACGTCATTTTAGTGAGTATTTGCAAAAATGTCAATCTTCCTGTTAGTCTTATTCTTTTTTTCTCTGCTGCCTGCTGAAATTGGCTCGAACTATTTTTTATATGAAAGAAGCAGAGCCTTTATCCGGCTCTGCTTTCTGTTTATTTACGCCATACTTCTACTGCCATTTTTTCGGAATCATCCTCAGGTCATCCTGAAGCTGCATAATATAACCTGCACATATTGCACAAGGAATAAGAGGAGTCTTTTCATGGCATTTCCTTCCTGTCTATTATCTATTCTTCTATTATATAAGGTTATCTGTTCCGGACCAATGCGCTGTACCTTCGGTAAGAACAGGTATTCAGCAGAAAATTACTGATCAGCACGTTTAATGGCTTTCTAATGTATATATACTGGCTGTATGTAAGTCAGGTACATCCATCCATATTTCATGCGCGATATCCGCCTGGGAATGTAGTAAAATAAAAGAATACTACTTATTATAAAGGCAGGAGGCATTTCATGAAATTTATCAATAACGAAGGCATTACCAACCCACGCATCAATCTCGCCATTGAGGAGTATGCCTTAAAAACAATGGATCTTGAAGAAGATAACATCTATTTGCTTTTTTATGTGAATGAGCCTTCTATTATTATTGGAAAAAACCAGAATACAATAGAAGAAATTAATACAGATTATGTAGAGAAAAACAATATTCACATAGTACGCAGGCTTTCAGGAGGCGGCGCCGTCTACCATGATCAGGGAAACCTTAACTTCAGCTTTCTTACAAAAGACGACGGCGACAGCTTTCATAATTTCAAAAAATTTGCCCAGCCTGTTATTGAAGCCCTTCATGAGCTTGGAGTCCCGGCTGAAATGTCCGGCAGGAACGATATTCAGATAGAAGGAAAGAAAATATCAGGAAACGCCCAATTTGCAACAAAGGGACGTATGTTCAGCCATGGCACGCTGATGCTTGATTCAGAAATTGAAAATGTTGTTTCCGCCTTAAAAGTAAGAGATGAAAAAATAAAATCCAAAGGGATAAAATCAATCCGAAGCCGTGTCGGCAACATCAATGATTATCTTGAAAACAAGCTTACTGTAGAAGAGTTTAAAGAAGTCATTCTTCAGCACATTTTCTCCGGTCTGGATAACATTCCTTCCTATAAGCTGACGGATGAAGACTGGAAAGAAATACATGCCATATCAGAAGAACGCTATGGAAACTGGGACTGGAATTACGGCAGATCTCCTTCGTTTGACGTGGAAAAGTCTCATAAATTCCCTTCTGGTCTAATAGATGTACGTTTTAATGTTAAAAAAGGGACTATTCAGGAATGCAGAATTTTCGGGGATTTTTTCGGTACCGAAGATATTAATGATATAGAGAATGCGCTCGCAGGTTCGAAATATTCAAGGGAGTCTCTCGAAGAAGCTCTTGCTGACTATGACTTGACGAAATATTTCGGGCAGGTCGACCGCTCCGAATTTATTTCCATGCTGCTTTAAGTAATCATTTTCTAAAGGAGAGGCGTTCAGTCTGCCTCTCTTTTAGGTTTTATTAGCAATTGTTCCTCCTCAGTGAACATGGTATTATAAATTGTAGCAATTTTTACATAACGAAATAATATAAGAAGGTGAAAAAATGTTTTCTTCTACTGAAATTGGCATCGATTTAGGCACAGCTAACATTTTAGTCTATATAAAAGACAAAGGAATTGTGTTAAACGAGCCTTCTGTCGTTGCTTTGAATACAGAGACCAACGAAGTGCTTGCTGTCGGTCAGGAAGCAAAAGATATGGCCGGTAAAACGCCGGGCAAGATTGTGGTTATCCGTCCTTTAAAAGAGGGCGTTATTGCTGATTTCGATATTACGGCTACCATGCTGAAACACGTAATGAAAAAAATCAGCCGGACATCCGGGGTTTCCATGAGAAAACCTAAAGTTATCATCTGTACCCCATGCGGATCCACTTCCGTTGAGCGCAGAGCCATCCGTGATGCTGTCCTTGCCTTTGGCGCAAAAACGGTTCACCTTATTGAAGAACCGGTAGCGGCAGCCATTGGTGCAGACCTCCCCGTGGAAGAACCCGTCGCTAATGTTATCGTTGATATCGGCGGCGGCACAACAGAAGTCGGCATTATTTCCTACGGCGGCGTTGTCTCCTCCCAGTCCATCCGGCGGGGCGGCGATCATTTCGACGAAGATATTATCCAGCACGTCCGCAAGAAGCATAACCTTCTTATTGGAGAGCGTACGGCCGAGCAGATAAAAATAAAAGTCGGCAGTGCCAAAGCAAACCTTCGCGAAGAAACTCTCGAAATTAGAGGCCGTGATCTGGTGTCCGGCCTGCCAAAGCCTATTACGGTGTCTACTGAAGAAATTCACCAGGCCATTAATGAAACGCTCCAGCAGATTCTGGAAACGATCCGCAGCACACTTGAAAACTGCCCTGCTGAACTCAGCGGTGATATCGTCGATCAGGGAATTGTTCTCACAGGCGGAGGCTCTCTCCTGCACGGTATGGAAGAATGGCTGAACGAAGAAATTATTGTCCCTGTTCATCTTGCAGATTCCCCGCTCGAAGCGGTGGTTATCGGTACCGGCAAATCACTAAAAATTATTGACCGTCTACAAAAGGCAAACATATAAGAAAACTCCCGGCTGCAAAAACAGCCGGGAGTTTTCTTATTCAAAATCAGCCGCATAGGCTTCGTATTCGGTTCCTTCCAACTCATCGGCAGGGATGAATTCCATTGCTGCTGAATTCATGCAGTACCTGAGACCCGTTGGTTCCGGACCGTCCTGAAAAACATGGCCCAAATGGGAATCGGCATGTTTGCTCCGTACTTCCACACTTGTTCCAAACACACCGCTGTCCTCTTCATAGGTGATATTTGTCAGTTCCAGCGGTCTGGTAAAACTCGGCCAGCCCGTACCGGAATCGTATTGATCCTGCGAGCTGAATAAAGGCTCCCCTGATACGATATCAACGTATATTCCTTTCTCCGTGTTGTCATGATACACATTATCGTAAGCCGGTTCCGTACCGTCTTCCTGCGTCACTTCATGCTGCATGCTGCTTAATTCCGAAACAGCCGCCTCTTTGTCTTCCACCGTATACGGAGATGCGTTACTTACCTCGTACTCTTTATCATCGCCCCTACTTCATCAAGATAGGCGTCACGCCCGGAGTTGTTTCTGTAAAATTCGTACCTTCCTTCATTTTTCTTATAATAATCCTGATGGTACTCCTCAGCTTCATAAAAAGTGTCAAATTCTTCAATGGAAGTAACAATATCCCCATCAAACCTGCCAGATTCTTCCATTTCCATCAATGATGATTCCGCTGCCTGTCTTTGCGCTTCATCATGATAAAATACTGCTGATAAATAAGGTTCTCCTTTATCTACAACTGTCCCTCATCGTCTGTCGGGTCAATCTGGCGCCAGAAAATCTGCAGAAGGTCTTCATAACTGATCTGCTCCGGATCATACGTAATCTGTACTGCTTCCTGATGACCCGTCTGCTTACCTGACACTTCTTCATAAGTTGGGTCTCTTCGTCACCGCCGGTATATCCGAAATAACGCTTATTACTCCGGGCTGGACTCAAATGGCGGTTCCATGCACCAGAAACATCCACCGGCAAACGTAGCCTGTTCCAGTCCTTCCAGATCCCCCTGCACCTCCGACTGTTCTGTTGCAAGTACTTCTTCATATTCAGAGTCTGTCAGCGATTGATACAAAAACCATCCGCCCGCCAGTAGAATAACTGCCGTTATACTAACCAGCCATCGTTTTTTATTCATATTGTCCCCCTTTTAATATCTCTTCCTCCATTATAACGAAAAGTAACCAGCTTTAAAATCATTACAGCTTTTGCTCTCTGCTTATATAAAGTATACGTATATATAACCTAAACAGTTCATTATTTTTATTTTTAATTACTGATTGACTAATTTGTATATACAAGCTAATATAAATGTAAGCGCATTACTTGTATATACAAGCTACTTCAATTTTATTTTTTCTAAAAAATGAGAACGTTTTCCAGGAGGGATCTTATGGCAAAAGTAACAAAGAAGTCCGTAGAAGAAATTGTTTCAGCAGTAGGCGGCACCGATAACATCGAATCCGTTACCCACTGTGTTACAAGACTTCGTTTTATTCTCCATGATGAATCAAAAGTCGACCAGGAAACCCTTGAGAATATTGACATTGTGAGAGGTTCTTTTTCATCAAGCGGCCAGTACCAGGTTATTATCGGACAGGGAGCTGTCGAAAAAGCCTACGCTTTTCTGCAGGAGATTACCGGGAAGGAAGGATCTTCCAAAGATGAAGTAAAAGAAAAAGCCGGTAAAAAGCAAAATGCGTTTCAGCGGTTTATCCGCATGCTTGCAGACATTTTTATCCCTATCCTTCCAGCCATTGTAACTGCCGGTCTTCTGCTTGGTATTAACAACATTCTGACAGGTCCGGGAATTTTCTTTGACGAACAGTCTCTTATTGATGTTTATCCACAGTGGTCCGGCATCGCCGCTATGATCAGCGTCATCGCCAGCGCAGCCTTTGTGTTTCTCCCGGCATTGATCGGCTGGTCTGCCGTAACAAAATTCGGCGGCAGCCCGCTGCTCGGTATTGTACTCGGCTTAATTCTCGTGCATCCCGATCTGCTTAGTGCTTATGGCTATGCAGACGCAAGCGCCGCCGGCGAAGTACCGGTCTGGAATTTATTTGGACTTGAGGTAGAAAGTATTGGCTACCAGGGCCAGGTTCTTCCAGTATTATTAGCCTCCTACGTTCTCGCTAAAATAGAGCTTTACTTAAAAAAACGGGTACCGGATGTTATTTCCATGCTCGTCGTAGCACCCGGTGCACTTCTCATCACCGGCCTGCTTTCTTTTATTATCATCGGCCCCGTTACGTTTGCCATTGGTAATGCAATTACGGACTTCTTTGTCGCAACATTTGATTCCTTTGCACTGCTGGGCGGCCTGTTGTACGGCCTGCTGTACGCGCCGATGGTTGTAACCGGCCTGCACCACACGTTCCTTGCAGTCGACCTGCAGCTGATTGGTTCTACCGGAGGCACCTTCCTGTGGCCGATCCTGGCTTTGTCCAATATCGCCCAGGGTGCTGCTGCGTTTGCGATGATTCTTGCTACGAAAGACCAGAATCTCCGCGGGCTGGCGAGTTCCTCCGGGATATCGGCTTTTCTCGGCGTAACCGAGCCGGCATTATTCGGGGTTAACCTGCGCTTTCGCTTCCCGTTTGTATGTGCCATTATCGGCTCTGCCATGGCCTCCATGTTTATTACGGTAAACGGGGTTCTCGCTACTTCGATCGGGGTTGGAGGCATTCCAGGCGTCTTCTCGATTTTCCCGGAAGACTGGATTCCTTTCATTATCGGCATGGTAATAGCAATAGTCGTTCCATTTGTTCTGACTATCACGTATGCAAAAGTGAAAAAAATAGAAGTATAATCGTCTGCCGAACAGCCTCATAAAAAACAAAACTGGAGCATTTCCCTTATTTATACTAAAGTAAATAGGGGAAATGCTTATTATTACAGCAAAGGTGGTTTTTGAAATGGCGGATTGGTGGAAAAAATCAACGGTTTATCAAATATATCCGAAAAGCTTCAATGATACACAGGGAAACGGCCTTGGAGATATCCAGGGGATTATCGAGAAACTGGATTACTTACGAAAACTGGGTGTCGATATTTTATGGCTGACGCCTATATATGATTCACCGCAGAAAGATAACGGCTATGATATCAGCGATTATTATTCCATCTACTCAGAGTATGGAACGATGGCTGACTTTGACCGCCTTCTCCATGAAGCAAGGCGAAGGGATTTAAAAATAATTATGGACATAGTTGTTAACCACATTTCCACCGACTCTAAATGGTTTCAGGAGGCTCTGTCTTCTAAAGAGAATAAATACCGTGACTACTTTATCTGGAAGGATCCCGTGAACGGAGAAGCCCCGAACAACTGGAAATCAAAGTTCGGCGGATCCGCCTGGGAATACGATGAAGCTTCCGGCCAGTATTATCTTCACCTTTTTGATAAAACGCAGGCTGATTTAAACTGGGAAAATGAAAACCTCCGCGAAGATATTTACCGGATGATGAATTACTGGTTCCAAAAAGGAGTCGACGGCTTTCGTTTAGACGTGATCAATTTAATTTCAAAGGATCAGTCCTTCCCGAGCGACGATGGTTCTATACCACCGGGAGACGGAAGGAAATTTTATACAGATGGTCCGCGTGTGCATGAATATATGCAGGAAATGAACCAGCACGTGTTTTCTAAATACAACAGCGTGACGGTAGGTGAAATGTCCTCCACGACGATTGACCACTGTATTAAATATACAAATCCGGAGCGCCGGGAGCTTGATATGACGTTTAACTTTCATCATTTAAAAGTAGATTATCCCAACGGTGAAAAGTGGAAGCTTGCGCCTTTTGATTTTCTCGAACTGAAGCGGATTCTATCCACCTGGCAGACACGAATGAATGAAGGCGGCGGCTGGAATGCTCTATTCTGGTGCAACCACGACCAGCCCCGGGTAGTCAGCCGTTATGGCGATGATGGCGCCTATCGCGTTGAATCAGCCAAAATGCTGGCCTCGACTATTCACATGCTTCAGGGCACTCCGTACATCTATCAGGGAGAGGAATTCGGCATGACCAACCCCGGCTTCAGCCGTATTGAAGACTACCGGGATGTTGAAACGCTTAATGTATACGAAGAGCTTCTGGATTCCGGCTTGACAGACGAGGAAGCCCTGACCATTATTAAGGAGCGCTCCCGCGATAATTCCCGTACACCTGTTCAGTGGGATGCTTCTGAGCATGCGGGATTCACAAGTGGAACACCCTGGATACATCCGGCTTCCAACTACAAGGAAATTAACGCCGAACAGGCCGTTGCCGATGAAAACTCCATTTTTTATTTTTATAAGGCGCTCATTGAACTACGGAAGGAATATGACATTATTACGGAAGGCGATTTCACGCTGCTATTGGAAGAAGATCCATCCGTATTTGCTTATATAAGATCATCCGGGACAGAAAAGCTTTTAACAGTAAGCAACTTTTACGGCTATGAAACCAAAGTAAGCTGGAGTGCACAGGAAAAAGAACGTCTGCACGGCAGCGCCGAGCTTCTTCTCTCCAATTACAATAACAGCGCGCCCAATCCTGAAAACCTATCGCTCCGCCCTTACGAAACAGCGATATACCGGATAACAAATCAATAAGACGAGCTGGTGACAGGCATGAAAAATAAATATATTCTTATATACGATGAGCTGGCTAAAGAGATCAGCACCGGACTTTATCAATCTCAGGAGCTCCTTCCTTCTGAATCGGAACTGACGGAAAAATACAGTGTATCAAGAGAAACTATAAGAAAAGCATTAAAATTATTGTCCGAACATGGCTATATTCAGCGGATTCAAGGAAAAGGATCGGTCGTGCTGGAAATAGATAAAGTGAACTTTCCTATTTCCGGCCTGGTAAGTTTCAAAGAGCTTGCAGGCAAACTCGGTCAAAGAGCGTCCACCTCGGTTACGACGTTTGAGACCATCCTCCCGACTCCTTTTCTTGAAAAAACGCTTGATATTGATTCCAGTGAGCTGCTTTGGAATATCTCCCGGGTACGAGAGATTGACGGCGAACGAATTATATTGGATAAAGATGTTATATTAAAGCGTACGGCCCCTGAATTAACAAAAGAAATCTGTGCTTCTTCTATTTATGAGTATTTAGAAGACTCGCTCTCTTTAACGATCAGTTTCGCCAAAAAGGAAATCACTGTGGAAGAGCCTACAGTAGAAGACCGGGAACTGCTTGACCTTGAGGGGTTTTCTACGATTGTCGTAGTGAGAAATTATGTCTATCTCGACAATGCCCTGCTTTTTCAATACACTGAATCGAGGCATCGGACAGATAAATTCCGTTTTGTAGATTTCGCAAGAAGAAACCGGTAATAATGCAGGACCCTTGTTAAAAAAGGGTCCTGTTTTTGATTTTGACGGACCCGCTCCCTGCAAAAGGTGAATTATCGGCTGATCCTGTGGTACGATAGGAATGAAAGCAGGTGAACATATGTTTGAAATTAAGCCCTACCCCGAATTTTCATGGTCTCTTTCCAGGCACAAGACGCTTTTGAACTGTGCAAGGCAGTATGCCCATCAATATTATTCGGCTCACAACGGCTGGCTCCGTCAGGCAGAAGAATCACAGAAGCATGCTTACCGCTTAAAAAACATTACGAACCTGGAAATGTTTTTCGGCTCGCTCGTACATGACAAAGTGGAACATATGATAAATGAATTTTACAAAGGAAACCCGCCTGCAGAAGAAGAAACACTAAAAAAAGAGATACGCAGCGAGCTGAACAGCGGCTTTCTCGAAGCGGTTAATGAAAGAGAAATATGGTGGAACCGTCCCAAAAAAGGCACAATGTTTCATGAAATATACTATGGAACTGCACCCGTGCTTCCTAAAGATAAAATCGAAAAGATAAAACAGCGCCTGGAGCTCGCCTTTGCCCATTTTTTCACTAGTAAAACATACCGGGAAATAAGCGAATTCAAAGACTCCGTTACGTTTATGGAAGCAGAACAGTTCAGGACTATCCGGCTGAACGGCGAAAAAGTCTACGTTGTACTCGATTTTCTTTATCATAATAAAGAGACGGAGGTATGGACTATCGTCGACTGGAAAACGGGAAAAAAATCAGCGGAGGACCCTCATCAGCTCGCGCTGTATGTGCTGTATATTCTCGAGAATTATCCGGTTCCGGATATTGAACACATTGTTATACGCAATGAATACCTGCTCGAAGGGACGAATGAGGAACACGTACTAACAAATGAAGTGCTCGAAGAAGTCCAGCAGTTAATGAAAACAAGCGTAGGCCGGATGAAAAGCTATTTGGAAGATCCTTCCTTAAATAAACCGCTGCCGATTGAACAATTTCCACAAACTACCGAATACCAGCGGGCCTGTACGCGCTGTAATTTTCATGAACTCTGTTTTCCAGGAGAGATTCTTTTCAAGTGAAAACGAAAAAGCAGCCGGATTGTTAACCGGCTGCTTTTTCCACTTTAGCTTAGGCATGGCCTTCGGAAAGCCTTCCCTGTACAGTTTTTTGTCTTTTTTTATAAGAGAGAATCAGGACTGCTTGCAATCATTTCCCCGCTGCCTTGAAACACAACGCTCTTGAGGGTAGAGGGCAGAATAAAGTGCTCTCCTTTTTCTGCTTGAAACGTTTCATCCTCTGTGATTATTTCCAGTTTTCCTTCTGTGACGCTGATCAGCTGATAGCTTGAATTGAAATCAGGCTCATAGCTGCCATTCACCTGCAGATGGATTACGGAAAAAAATGGAGAAGACACCAGCTGCTCCACTTTCGCCTCTTCCGTCTCCAAAACGCTGCTGCGCTCAGGCTGTACGTTTTCATGAGGCGTCCTGGTTACATATATTGATTTTTCTGTATGAAGTTCTCTTTTGCTGCCATCAGGATTCAATCTGTCATAGTCGTATACCCGGTATGTCGTATCCGAACTCTGCTGCGTTTCCAAAATAAGCGTTCCCTTGCCGATCGCATGAATGGTACCGCTCGGCACATAGAAAAAATCACCTTTTTGAATAGGGACTTTATGAAGAAGACGGTCCCAGGCACCCATTTTCATATATTCGCTTAGTTCTTTTTTTGATTCTGCATGATGGCCCAGAACAAGCTCTGCCCCGTCTTCTGCTTCGAGTACATACCAGCATTCCGTCTTTCCGTAGGCTTCGCCCTTTTCAAGCTCCTGAGCCTGATTGTCGTCCGGATGAACCTGAACAGAAAGGTCTTCGGCCGCATCCAGTATTTTCACTAACAGCGGAAAGGTATCTTCTTTAGGATTCCCGAAAAGTTCCGGATGGCCGGACCAGAGCGCTGACAGTCTCCTGCCATGAAGCGGGCCGTTTTTCACGACGCTTTCTCCATTTGGATGTGCAGAAATCCCCCAGCATTCTCCCGTTTTATCCGATGGAATAGTATAACCAAAATTGGTACGAAGCTTTTCGCCGCCCCAGATACGTTCTTGAAAAACCGGTTCCAGAAAAATTGGTTCGTTATACATAAGTGCCTCCTTTTGTATGCTGTTGTATTATGTACTTATTCATTGTAGAAAACTTTAGGAAAAAAGAAAAGCTGAAACCGGGCTTTCGGAGCCTGGTCTCAGCGCGGAGGTTATAAGATGAAACAAATTGCTGTCATTCCATGCGGTAAAAAGAAAATATGGGATATGGACCCCCGGACGGGACCTGTTTATGCAAAGGAAGCTTATCAAGGAACGCTGCATAAAAAATGCACGCAGTACGCCCGCTTTCATCACCTGTATCCGGTAATCCTTTCAGCTAAATATGGCTTCCTAAAGCCTGATGACGTTGTCCCCGCTGACTATGACGTCGGATTTCAGCACCACTCCGGCGTCATTAACGATGAAGCACTAATTTCACAGTGGCACGCAAAAGGCTTTTCCAGGACAGAAACAATTGTTGTGCTGACCGGAAAAAAACATATTCGTGTCCTGAACCGGGTTATAGACACACCTCACCAATGGGAATTCCCACTCGCACATGCCCGTGGAATCGGTGACATGCTTCGCATTCTGGACCAGTCGGTTCAGCACTAACGTTTCACTTCCGCTCCAAGCGTGTTTTTAAAATGACTCAGTGCCCATTCATGACCTGTTTTATTGAAGCTTGCTACGTGCGCTTGATCTACATGTATGCGAAAGCCTTCATTGTAAGCGTCCACTGCCGTATGGAGAATGCAGATGTCTGTACATACGCCTGCAAGCACTACCGTTTTAATTTTTTTCTGACGGAGAAGCAGTTGAAGCGGCGTTCCGGCAAACGCACTGTAACGGGTCTTATCAAGCCAGTTGTACGTTCGGCCTGTCTTTTATCGATTCGTACAGCTCTTTTACTTTCCCAAACAATTCCCTGCCCGGCTCCCCTCTGATATTATGAGGAGGAAACAAAGCTGCTTCCGGATGATCCGGCTCCTCGAGTTCATGAAGATCAACGGCAAAAAAGATTTCTTCCTCTTTTTCAACCGCCTCTTTGACACGATCTACAATGGCATGTTCAATTTCACGTCCGGGAGCTCCACAGGTTAACGCTCCGTCTTCTGCCACAAAATCATTCGTATAATCAATTACAAGCAGTGCTTTAGACATAAGTGCCTCCCTTTTATAACCTCATAGCGCCGTCGATGCGGATAATTTCCCCGTTCAGCATAGGGTTGCTGATTATGTGCTGAACCAGGCTGCCATACTCTGTCGACTTCCCAATCCGGTTGGGAAAAGGTACTTTTTCCCCAAGTCGTTCCAAAGCTTCTTTAGGAAGCGGATCGTATAAAATGGTTTCAAACACACCGGGAGCGATGGTCATCACGCGCACTCCATATCTTGCCATTTCACGGGCGGCCGGAAGCGTCATGCCGGCCACTCCGCTTTTGGAAGCACTGTAGGCCACCTGTCCTACGCGGCCTTCTAGTCCTGCGATAGAGGCTGTATTGATAATCACCCCGCGCTCTTTATCTTCATTAGGCTCGTTATACCGAAGCTTATCGGCCGCAAGCCTCATCATATTAAAGGTGCCTACTAAATTAACTTCAACCACCTTTTTAAAATGGTCCAGCGAATGGACGCTTTTTTTATTCAGGATTTTTTCTGCTACTCCAATTCCCGCAGCGTTGACGAGGCCATGAAATCCGCCAAAATAATCGGCTGTTTTCTCCAGGCTTTCCAATGAATCTTTTTCCGAGGTTACGTCGGTTTTTAAGAAAAGAGCACTTTCTCCCAGCTCTTCTGCCAGCTGCTTTCCTTTTTTGCTGTTGGTATCTATAATCGCCACTTTCGCTCCATGCTCCACCAGTACCTTTGCAGCGCCTCTGCCCAGTCCTGTAGCCCCGCCTGTTACCATAAACACATGACCTTTAATATTCATTTGTATCCCTGCTCTCTATGTAGTGTCCATCATGTATGCTTCTTCTCTACTTTAACATTAGCTGTTTATTTAAAAATCCCTCCTAATTAAATGAATAATTTTAAATTCACTAAAATAGGGAACGTGTTATTTGGCAGCAATTAGGCTAAAATAAGTATATATACTCATATAAGACAGGATAAGGCAGGTGCACTGGCTATGAAAAAACAAACAGCGTGGATGATCATGCGCCTGCTCCTTGTAATAGGAGCAGTAGCTGCTGTTCTTTGGGTGACAGCCTTTATTTTTTCTCTTACTTATCCATTTTGGATTGCTGCTTTTTTTGCCTGGATTCTAAAACCTTTGTCTACTTTCCTTCAGAAAAAACTGCACTTTCCGGCAGGTATAGCCGCTGTAACAACACTTATGTTCGGCATCGCCGTAATCGGCGGGATTATTACTGGGATTACCTTTCTTGTTATCGATCCTATTCAGCGTTTCGCTGAGCGCGCTCCTGCTATTATGGAAGATGCTTTTTATCAAATTCAGGATTTTCTTGATACCACTATTCTGCCATTATGGCAGCAGGTCAGCGGAATAGCTGATGGCATTGGCGGTGCCGGAGGAGGCCTGCCGGAAGTTGGCGCTGAAATAGGAGCCGGTCTCAGCAGGCTGGCGCAGAGCGCCGGAGATGCTGCTGCCCAGCTTGCTTTGAGCATTCCTGCTTTTCTGGTGGCATTTTTGTTTGTGCTTATCGCCATTTATTTCATAGGAAAAGACTGGGGACGAATGTCAGGCGGGATTCGAAAGGCACTCCCTGACCAGATCGTACTGAAAATGAAAGAGTTTTATAAAGCGATGTGGGTCCGGGTCTTCGGCTATATTAAAGCCCAGCTTATCTTAATGTTTATTACAGGAGTTATCGTATTTATCGGCCTGCTTATTCTTCAGGTCGATAACGCTGTTCTGCTCGCCCTGATCATCGGACTGGCGGAATTTCTTCCCTATCTGGGAACGGGTACTATTCTTATCCCCTGGGGCATTTTTCTTATTATTACCGGCAATTTCGGCCTTGGGCTTAGTTTAATCGTTTTGTACGTCATTATTCTTGTCGTCCGACAGGCTGTAGAGCCTAAGGTGCTCTCATCGAGCATGAACCTTAATCCTATAGCTGTTCTTGTTTCTTTGTTTGCCGGACTTCAGCTTTTCGGCGCATTAGGATTTATTATAGGTCCTGTTATTCTCGTCATTATTGTTATTTGTATTGATATAGGTGTCTTTAAGGCATTGAATCGTTTTATTAAAGAAGGATTTGTGTAAAAGAATTGTTTTTACAGGAACGCGGAAGGGTAATGTAGGTAAACTACTATATGAAGAAGCGGAGAGAAGACAAATGGGACTAGTGTCAAATAAGATTGCTGTTGTAACAGGAGCAGCTTCAGGTATTGGGCAGGCATCTGCCATCAAGCTTGCAAAGGAAGGAGCCAATGTCGCTTTGATTGACCTTCAGGATACATCAGAAACAAAGCGGTTAATTGAAAAAGAAGGCGCATCCGCCCTCTGTTTTGAAACAGATGTTTCCGATCCGGAACAAATGCAGGAAAGCTTTTCAGCCACTGCCAAAGAATGGGGCCGGATTGACATCGTGCTTGCCAATGCCGGTATGAACGGTACAGTTGCCCCTATTGAAGACATGGAGCCCCATAAATGGGATAAAACGATCGAAACCAATCTGCGCAGTACATTTTTATCCGTTAAGTATGCCATTCCTCATATGAAGGAACAGGGAGGCAGCATTATTATTACCAGCTCGGTGAATGGAAACCGCACGTTTTCCAACATGGGGATGACAGCCTATTCCTCTTCCAAAGCAGGGCAGATGGCTTTTGGCAAGATGGCAGCCCTGGAGCTTGCCGGCTATAAAATACGTGTAAATATCATGTGTCCAGGGTACGTGGAAACAAACATTTTTGACCGTACTTATACAGAAGGCGTGGAGAAAATTGAACTTCCAGTTAAAGTTGAAATGGACGAGTCCGCTGATACTTTGTTAAACCAGCCTGCTAAAGCAGAAAAAGCTGCTGATCTGGTCGTGTTTTTAGCTTCAGAAAATTCTTCTCACATTTCCGGTTCTGAAATTTATCTCGACGGCGCTCAATCTCTTATGTAATTCCAACGATAAAAGGACTGATAAATTCTATGCAGATAACAGATAACCAAATCAAAGCAATTCAAACCCAGGTCCAAAACCGCACGGTTTCTCTTCCTGATGGAACGACGCTTCCCAGCCTTGGCCAGGGTACGTGGCATATGGGAGATGACCCTGCCCGCGAGGCAGATGAAATACAGGCGCTGCAGCTCGGCTTAAAGCTCGGGCTCCGCGTAGTAGATACCGCAGAAATGTATGGAAACGGCCGGGCTGAAACAGTGACAGCTAAAGCATTGAAACATTTCCGGAATGAAGCTTTTCTCGTATCCAAGGTTCTCCCTTCCAATGCCGGCAGAAAAAACCTTCAGGCATCTTTGGAAAACAGCCTTTCCAGGCTCCAGACCGATTATCTGGATCTTTACCTGCTTCACTGGCGGGGAGGCGTGCCTCTGCAGGAAACCGTAGAAGAAATGGAAAAAATGAAAGCACAGGGTTTGATTAAACGATGGGGAGTCTCCAATTTCGACACCGCCGATATGCAGGAGCTTAACGATGTCACCGGCGGCCAGTCATGTGCTGTAAACCAGGTATTGTACCATCTCGGCTCCCGCGGTATTGAACACAGCCTTCTGCCCTACATGAGAAAGCGTGCTGTTCCCGCTATGGCATATTGTCCGCTCGCCCAGGGCGGAAATCTGCGCAGCCAGCTTTTAACCAATCCATCCGTACAGAAAGTGGCCGATTCGCATCAGATAACACCGATGCAGCTTCTATTGGCATGGAGTATCCGTTCCGGCGATGTTCTGAGTATCCCTAAAGCAGGCAGAGAAGAACATGTTCTGCAAAATGCTCAGGCCGCAGGCATCGAGCTGACGTCTGAAGACTTGACCCTGCTCGATGAAGCCTTCCCTCCCCCTTCCCGGAAAGAACCATTGGATATTGTAAAAAATAAGCCCGTGCTGATTAGATCAGCACGGGCTCGTTTTTATTCTGTCGTTTCTTTCCAGCCTTTTTCAAAGAGCATTTTTCCGGGCCATGTATAAGCTGTCAGCCCTCCATCCCCTGTAATCGTTTCTCCTGTTACAAATGAGCTGTCTTTTGAAGCTAAAAATAAAGCAATGGTCGCCATTTCTCTTGGATCCCCAAGCCGGCCCATAGGAGTAACCCATTTTTGAGCGTCACGGAAAGCCTTACCGCTTTCATCATTCTCTGTTCCTGCCAGTCCTGATACCAGCGGTGTCTCAATTGTACCGGGTGCGATGGCGTTCGCCCTAATGCCCTGACGTCCGTAATCAATCGCTATCGCTTTTGTCAGGTTGGTCACGCCGCCTTTGGCCGCATTATAGCCCGAGCGGTCCAGATCAGCTGCAGAACCGGACATGGAAGAGTTGTTTATGATCGATCCTCCCTTTTCAAGCATGAGCGGAATAAGGTACTTACTCATTAAAAACGTGCCGCGCAGGTCAACGCTGATAATATCGTCAAACAGCTCCACTGGATATTCATGAAGCTTTCCGCCTTCCTGGTCAATGCCTGCGTTGTTAAATAATACATCGATCGTTGTATACTGTTCTTTTATTTTTTCAGCAAAGCCGGTTACTTCCGATTCTTTGGACACATCGAGCACGTAAGCCTGCGCTCTTCCTCCGGCCTGCTGAATTTCTTCTGCAAGCTCTTTTACCTGTTCTTCATTTTTATCTGCGCAAAGCACTTCCGCTCCTTCTTCTGCGAATACTTTTGCTGTAGCACGACCAATACCCGTAGCTGCTCCTGTAATAACGGCTGTATAATTTTCCAGTCTATTCATTTTATAAAAACCTCTTTTCTGTCGATTTCGCACGCTCTTTATTCATACCACCATTTATAGATTATAAACGTCCTCTCTATCAGCTGTAATCGCTTACTGTCAGTGGCTTCAGGCTTTTTTATTTCTTTTATTTTTTTGGGAAAGCATTAGTAAAAACCACCCTGCGGCGATCGCTGCCATAATATATACGATGTAAGAATAAACATCCATAAAATCAACAATGGTATGCCACGAAGATCCCATTCCTGCTCCTATGGAAACCAGCACCGTGTTCCAGATTAATGTGCCGGCGGTGGTAAATAATAAGAACGTAAAAATATTCATATTAGACATGCCGGCAGGAATAGATATCAAGCTTCTCAGCAGCGGAACCATCCGGCATAAAAAAACTGTCCAAACTCCATATTTATCAAACCATTTGTCCGCCCGGTGTATATCTTCGCTGGTTACTCTAATGTATTTTCCATATTTTCCAATTAGTTTTTCCAGCCGTTCTACATCGAGCAGACGTCCAATGCCATAAAGGCAGACAGCGCCGGCAAGTGAGCCGGCAGTTGAAGCTAAAATAACTCCCGTGACTCCCAGTCCGGTGACAGTCGTCATAAATCCACCAAAGGTGAGAATAATTTCAGAAGGGATTGGAGGGAATATATTTTCCACAGCAATAAGCAGGAAGATTCCCCAGTATCCAAACTCTTCCACGACATTTGTGATCCATGCTTCCATTAATGACAGCTCCTTATTTAAGATGAAAAAACAGGAATTCCAAATACAAAATGAAGAACAGTAAACACGATGATAATGAAAAGAATACTTCCTCCGATCATGTAGAGCGCTTCTTTGCCTTCCTGGTAATCCTGCTTTGCCATACACTGTTCCATCCTTTCTTTCATTTGTTCCAAACCTAAAGCTGAGGCCGAAAAAAACAAAAAAGAGCCTTTACCCGTGATCAGGTAAAGGCTCTTATCTTCAAAGGAAAGGGCTTCACCTGAACAGCAGGCAAAGGTCTCGCAAACAACGCAATGGTTGCCAGTCAGGCCGGCGGAGCATAAGCACCACGTAATGACGACATAACTGTAAGCTACTCCCCTTTGAAATGGTAAGTATAGATTGTTAAATAATAATATGCCGAAAATAGGTTATTGTCAATTATTAATTTACAGGCGTTGAAGAAGCGGATTTTTTTTCATACGCTCTTACTTTCCACATAGCAGCCATTCCCAGAACCGGCCCTATACTCAGTATAGCGAATACCCACTCCCATCCCATCCACATCTGAAAAACAGGAATTAAATTGATAGAAATAACCGATATTAGAAATCCGATGCACATTTGAAAAGTTAAAGCCGTTCCCGTATACTCCGGCTCTGCAAAATCTGATACAGCTGCCGAAAATTGGGCAGAATCAGCTATTACAGAAGCTCCCCAAATAACCGCCAGGAGGATAGTCAGCCAGAGAGCGGAACCGAATGTCCAGCCAATGCTCAGCGCGCAGGCAGCACTTATCCCCATAGCGGCAATAGTCAGCAGCGACCTTCCAATTCGGTCTGCAAGCAATCCGCCTGCTATACACCCAATCGCACCGGCGGCTCCAATTGCAGTAAAAGCAGCTGCCGTACTCCATTCTTCCGGGACGGCAGACTGGGCAAAGCTCGCCGCCAAAAAAGCAGGCAGCCATGTCCACATGCCGTACAGCTCCCACATGTGGCCAAAATAGCCGTAGTTTGCAAGCATTACCGGCCGGTTTTTTATTACTTTCGACAAAAGCCCGATAGAAAAAATAGAAGGATTCGGTTTCACAGGAGCTTCCCCGAGAGCACCATACATCAAAACGGCGGCTGTGAACGCCAGAAGGGAACTGAGGATCAGTACAATACCTGCCTCCGCGCCGGACGTAAATAAAAACAAGGCGTGCGGAAGGGAGGTTCCCAGGGTCAAAGCGGCAATTAAAATACCAATGGCTGCTCCCCGCTGTTTAGGAAACCACAATGAAATTAATTTAACCGCCGGAGGATAAACCCCAGCCAGCGCCGCACCCGTAAGTATTCTTAAAAGCAGACCAATCGCAATAGTATCTGCAAACAAAATCAGCATGTTCAATATGCCCCCTGCCAGCGCAGCCAGAGCAAATAGTTTTCTTGTATTAAAACGGTCAGCCAGACCAAGTACAGCACTCAGAAAGGCTCCTGCGACAAAACCAACAGGCACAGCTGCTGAAAGCCAGCCCTCCATTAACGGAGTCAGAGCCCACCGCTCCCGTAAATCATCTGCAATTACTGAAGCGCTGAACCATAAACTCAATGAGAAGAAAACAGATAAAGAAATTATTGATAAAGCATACCAGCGGTTTTTTTTCATTGCTTCTCCCCTTTCTTCCGGTACCGGTCAGGCAAAGAAGAAAGCATCCCGCTTCCGCGGAATACCTGGACTCATCCCAGCCGCACAGTGGAAGAAAGAAGTCCGGCTCCAATCACACCTGCATTTCCTTCGAACTCTGCCTGTACTGTCAGGCATTTTCCTTTTAAACTTTTATATACATACTCGTTGATTCTTTGTTCCAGCACCTGGACGAGGAAAGGGTTATGCTGAATGACTCCTCCGCCAAGCACAATCAGCTCCGGATTTATAGTCAAATAAATATTGGCAATTCCCGCAGCCTGATATTCAATTATCGGATCGAGAACCCGAACTGCCTCTGTTTGATTTTCCCGGTATGCTTCAAACAGTTCACCCGCATGACTACTCCCGCCGTAAAGCTCTACCGCTTTTTCTTTCAGCGCTGTTCCGGAAGCTATCTGCTCCCAGGTCTTATTTCTGGGAGATGGAGATTCTCCATTTCCTATTCTCATTAGTCCTACCTCGCCGGCTGCACCGAGGGCACCGGTCAGAAGCGAATTCCCAATAATAATGCCGGCACCGATTCCGGTGCTTATTGTAATGTAAATCATGCTCGAGGCATGTTTTCCTGCTCCAAGCTGATGTTCTGCTACAGCAGCGGCGTTGGCATCGTTGTCGAGCGTAACGGGCAGTCCGGATGCGGCCTCCAGTTCTTTTTTAAACGCAAAATCATGCCAGCCCGGTAAGTTAGGCGGATCAAGAATTACACCGTTCCATGGATCGAGCGGTCCGGGTGCCCCGCATCCAATTGTTTCAGCCTGATGATTCCCAAAAGAATCTATCATTTCCGTGATTTTTTTTATTCCTTCTTCAGCCGTAGCTGGTGTGGGGATCGTTTTAATCTGTTTGATCGTTTGTTTATTTTCAATAAGAGCGGTACGCAGACTCGTACCTCCCAGATCAATGGCGATTTGATATGTGCTGGTCATGGGCAGAGTTCCTTTCTAAACTAAATTAAAGCAATAAGTATGCTATCAGCGTTCCCATTCCTCCATAAAGCAGCGCAAACGGCATATTTCGGTATGTTATCTTATACGGATTCTGCATCGTATTCTGCGCGGTCATCGTAACAGTAATACCAAATGTTCCTACTGTGGCAGTTGCCAGTCCGCCTGTAATTAAAACCAGGCCAATGCTTAACGGATTCATCGTTTCATAAAGAGGCGGCAGAATTTCCATTAAAATCCCTATCGTTGCAATAGGGTGCACTCCTACCATCGAGAGCCCTAAATACGTAAATTGAATCAAAAGGAGAATCGCAAGCGGAAAGCCTGCTGCTGCTTCAAAAGGGGTCTGCATAACTGTAAGCACCGGCGTTTCATTCAGACTGCTCGAGAAGAGTCCCAAAGCTAAAAACAAAACAACAAAATTCTGCATATTCGTCGTCCTCTGTTTCCACATCGACCAGCCCACTATACGAAACGTGCGCCAGCGTCTGATAACTAAGGCCCAGCAGAAAGAAAACGGAATCAGCACAAGGGTAACGGTTAATATGAAATTAAGTCCTGTCCAATTGCCGATAAGCAAAACAGCTGTAAGAAATACAGACAAAGCAGCAAACAATTCAATGATTTTAAATAGTAACGTCTTCCAGTTGATTGATTCTTCCTTTATCTGCTGATTGGCTGGAGTGTACGGATGCTTTTTGAATTCAAGTCGTCCCCACAGCATTTCAATAGCAAGAACGAGCAGAGAACAGAGGAGAAGCCAGGGAAGGTATGCCACATACCCTACACCTGTAGCGTCAATGGTAATAGCTACCATGATCTCCATCGGGCTCCAGGCAAGAGCGATAGCAAAGGCCCGCAGCGTTGTACGGCTGACAAATGACTCTCTTAGCTTTTTCGACACGGCTGACAGATTATCCTGCAGCACCTGCTGAGAAAATGGAAGTGCAGAAAGATTAATAAAACATACAAGCAGATAGGAAGTGATTGAACTTCTGGCGTACAACTTTCCTAAGTCATCAACATTCGCTCTTAAGAGCTGGCTGATCTTCCTATCGAATCTTCCTGCATGAACGACACTGTTCATCCATGGCAGTACAGCTAAAAAAGCAAGCAGCTGCATGTTTGATGTTAAGAAAATAGGAATTTGGGAAGCACTTTCTCCGCTTACGATAAAAAGGATCATACCCACTCCGATAAAGAAAGTACCCAGAATTTTAAAAAGCCTGGAAGCGGCCACGAAGGAAATAACAAAAACAGGTACCGCTATAATACCTGCTGTATAAAGCAGTATATTGTTGTCTAGAAATATATTCACAAGATAAATTCCGAGCATAAGGGTATAAATTATGTAGCGGTTTTCCTTAATTAAAGATTTCATCAAAAACGTCCTCTCCCCGATGCAGTGCTTCTTTAGTCTGCCACAGGACAAGAATTTAGACAATAAAAAACACCAGCCGCTTCCGGCCGGTGTTTTCCCCTGAATTATGAAGCTTTTTCTAAATCCTCTTTCATTTTATCGCTGTAGCCAAACAGCCACGTTAACGCGAATGCGACTGCCGCTGCAAGAAGGTTAACAACAATATATAAAATAATTTGTTCATTCAAGTAGAGCAGAATTCCCGGACCTGCCGTAATAGCCATACCTGTTGCTTCCAGCTGAAAAAGTGAGGCAATGAATCCTCCCACACCCCCGCCGATAAGTCCCATTAGAAAAGGTTTAACGTAACGAAGATTGACACCGAATATAGCCGGCTCCGTAATTCCAAGAAATGCGGAAAACGAAGATGGCAGAGCCAGTGCCTTCAGCTTTTTCGACTTTGTTTTCAGACCTACTGCCAGAGCTGCCCCGCCCTGCGCTGCAATGCCGCATGTAATGATGGCGTTAAACGGGTTGGAACCAAACTGCTCCAGGAGCTGAATTTCCAAAAAGTTAAATACATGATGCACTCCAGTGATGACGAGAACCTGGTGGAAAAAGCCAATAATCAGACCGCTGATTCCAAATGGTGCTTCCAATAAAGCTACTGTGCCGGACAGCACGAGATTTTCCAGACCATGCATAACCGGACCAATGAAGAAAAGTGATAGAAATATCATGACAAGAAGCGTTAAAAATGGAGTGACAATTAAATCCAGAGCTTCCGGAACTCTTTTTCTAAGCTGCTTTTCAAACAATGCTCCCAGCCACCCAGCAATAAATGCCGGCAGAACAGAACCCTGATAGCCGATCACCGGAATAAAACCGAAAAAGGTCAGTGGATCCGCTACACCTTCCCCTACTTCATATGCGTTAGGAAGAGAAGGATTGACAAGCATCAGACCCAGAACAATACCCAGGATGGGACTTCCTCCGAATACCCTGAAGGCAGACCATGCTATCAGAGCCGGAAGAAAGGCAAACGCTGTATCGGTCAGTACTTCTGTAAACGTTATCAAATTTGCCGGTACATCTTCAGGCGTGAGCCCAAACCAGCCGAGTACCGCTTCCTGCAGAAAAAGTCCCCTTAATCCCATAAAAAGTCCTGTCGCTACAAGAACCGGAATGATTGGAACAAACACATCACCAAAGGTCCGGATAGCCCGCTGAAACATATTCCCTTGTTTTTTTGCTTCCTGCTTCTGCTCAGAACTCGTGCTCTCTGCTACACCAAGCTTAGAAGCTTCTTCGTACATTTTATTTACCGTACCGGTTCCAAAAATAACCTGATACTGGCCCGAGTTGTAAAAAGCACCTTTTACTTTATCAATATTTTCTACGCTGTCCTGGTCAATTTTGTCCTTATCATGAACCATTATCCTCAGCCGTGTTGCACAATGAGATACGGAAGCAATATTTTCTTTTCCCCCTACTGCTTCGACCAGTTTTTTAACAATTTCCTTGTTATCAGCTGCCATTTTTCACCCTCCTGTTTCCCTTTTATCTCTTTTGGAATCGATTCCAAAAAGAAGCAAAATGATAGTCGACCCCTCTTTGGAATCGATTACATTCTCATCATAAGCTATTTCTTTCTATAAGTCCATACTTTAATATATTTTTTTTATTCTTTTTAACAGCAGAGTTTTCCATTTCTTCCAGTAGAATTCTGGCCGCTTCGATGCCTCCCTGCTCATTGTAATAATCAACTGTAGTAAGTGCGGGCTTTGCATATTGGGAAAGCTCCGACGCTCCAAACCCTGCAATCCCAATATCATCAGGTATGGCTATTCCAACATCATTAAGATAATCGGCTGCGCCGATCGCCATCCTGTCCGTAGCACTAACGATACTGTCAGGCTTTATGTCTGATTGTTCCCAAATAGATTTCATTGCGCTGTAGCCTGATTCAATTGTAAAGGCTCCTTCTGCCTGCCAGGATTTTTCTACCGGAAGCCCTGCTTCTTCAAGGGCTTTTATGTATCCTTTTTTTCTCCAGTAGCCAACTGCTTCATCTTTTTCGTCTACGCTGATCAATCCAATTTTCCTGTAGCCTTTTTTTATAAAGAGATTTGTTAAATCATACGAGGCCCGAAAGTCATCGTACATCAGACAAATTGCATCCGGGAATTCCTGGCCTACGACAATCACCGGTACTTTTGCTTCAGACACTGCTGTTTTTATCGGTTCAAGGGTATTCGTCGCCAGAAGAATAATGCCGTCCACTCTTCTGCTTTCAAGCAGCTTAATATGCTCTACTTCTTTATTGATATTCAAATCGGAACTCGCCAGAAGAATTTGAAATCCCTTTTTTCCCAGCTCTCTATCTATGCCTGAAACTACTCTGGTAGTTGTTTCCGTGCTTAGTCTTGGAAGTATAACGCCTATAACTTTCGTTTTTTTCGTCCGCAGGGATTTCGCATGTTCGCTTGGAATATACCCTGTTTCTTCTATTATTCTGTGAACCCGCTCCCTGGCTTCTTTACTTACTGCCGGAGATTCATTAAGTACTCTGGAAACGGTTGTTCTTGAAACATCAGCCATTCTTGCAATATCCTTTATTGTTGTCATATTACCACTTTCCTTTTCCGCTTCCGGGTATTTGCTTTCCTGCTTTATTTTATTCCCATTCTACCAGTTACTACAGAGTATTTCTTCAGTAATATTATAGTTTTTAAAATATTGTGGTTCAATTGCACACATTACATAAACATTTCAATTCGTTTAAATCAACGATTATCTGTTGCGCGGGGAGAAACCGGGCTGATAAGATGTGAAAGGTCGAGAGAGAACAGAGAATAGAAGAGATTCACTATTAAATGGAGGTTTTACACTTTGAAATTTCAACCATCACTAAAATCATGGACTAAGCTTGGCGTACCAGCCGTAGCAGCAGGATTTATTTTCTTTGCAGGTCCAGTTAATTCAGAAGCAAGCGAACTCGGAGACGATCTTATAGTAAAAGGCCAGGAAAGCTCACAGGTAGAGAGCCTGCAGGAGCTTCTAAATGATAAAGGAACACTGGAAAAAAGCGCAGTATCCGGCACGTTCGGTAAAGACACTAAAGCTGCTGTAACCGCTTATCAGGAAAAGCATGACCTTGCAGTTGACGGTGTTGCCGGACCGCAGACAATTGGTGCCCTTGAAGTCTTAAAGCACGGTTCTACAGGACAGCCAGTTGAGAGTCTGCAAGAAGACCTTAGTGATCTTGGTCTGTATAATATTGAAGTAGACGGCATTTATGGAGATAAAACAGAAAAAGCCGTAACAGAATTTCAAAGCAAGAGCGGTATCAGCGTTGATGGCCTTGCAGGTCCTGAAACGTTTGGCGCTCTTCACACAGTAATGACAGAAGCTCCTTCATCAAATGAAGCTGCTCCTAAAGCTTCAACTGATTCTAAAGAAAAAGCTCCTGTAGAAGAGAAGTCTTCTTCTGAAGACACTTCTTCTGAGGACACTTCTTCTGAAGACACTTCTTCTGAAGATACTTCTTCTGAAGATACTTCTTCTGAAGATACCAGCGCACAGGAAGCTGAAGAACAGGCTGCCGCTGAGCGTCAGGCCGCTTTAGAAGAAGCGGAAGCTCAGGAAGCTGCTGAACAGGAGGCTGCTGAACGTGAGGCTGCCGCTGAACAGGCTGCCGAAGAAGCGGAAGCTGAGGAACGTGAAGAAGCTGCTGAGCAGGAAGCTGCTGAGGCTGAAGAAGCGGAAGAAATAAATGCTGAACAGGAAGCTGCTGCTGAGGCTGCCGCTGCAGAAGAGGCTGCTGAACGTGAAGCTGCTGCTGCCGAGCAGGCTGAACAGGAAGCCGAAGAGCAAGAAGCGGAAGAAGCTGCTCAGGCTGAAGAAGAAGCCGCTGAACAGGAAGCTGCTGAAGCCGAGGAAGCTGAAGAAGAAGCTTCCGAAGAGGTAGTGGAATCCTCTTCTTCAGAATCAAGCGCTGATTCTGAAGCATCTGGAGATTCATTCACTGCTGAAGCTACAGCTTACACTGCTTTCTGCACAGGATGCTCAGGTACTACAGCTACAGGCGTTGACCTTCGTGCCAACCCTAACCAGAACGTTATTGCTGTAGACCCTAATGTTATTCCACTAGGCTCAACAGTCGAAGTAGAAGGCATGGGAACATTTACTGCTGCTGATACCGGTGGAGCAATCAACGGTAATAGAATTGATATCTTTATGGCTGATCGTAGCGACGCCGTATCATTTGGCCGTCAAAACCTTGAAGTAACAGTTATCGATTAATATATTTAAACTCCCTGAGACCATCTAATGGTCTCAGGTTTTTTTGTATAAACCAATACCTGAAAAAAGCTCTCTGCCGTTTTGGCAGAGAGCTTTCTATTTTTTATACTTTTTCTTTATGAATGCTTTCTATAAATCGGCTTACTTCCTTTTTTGCTTCTTCAATATCGGAAGCATTAACAAGCATAGGTTCTTTTTCATATTGAGCATATGCATGATCATAACGTGGATCATAGTAATGTTCCAGCAGAAGAGAAGCTACTCTGTCATAGCGTTCCTCATGCATGGCGGCATGGATGCTTTCTTTTGACTCTTCCGTAAGTTTGCTTTCTATTTTTTCAATAGCGTATTTGATTTCCTTATGATACAGCTTGGGATCGTACGTACGAAGAAGCACTTTTTCCCTTTCTTTCATCGGCAGCTGAACGTCAATCCGGTGTCCATACCACTTTCCATTTTGAATAAAATCGGGAAGATGAATATTTCCGATCCGGCGGCTCTCTCCTTCAATAATAAAAAAAGGAGCATCTTCTAGTTCCTTCACTCGTATCCAAAGAAGAAGTTCGAACTGTTTCTGGCTTCTCTCTGCAGTCCTATCGATCCAAAAGCAGATCCCCTGTGATTGGCAAGACGCTCCAGTGAGATCACCGGATACCCTTCTTCTTCCAACTGATCAAGTATTTCTGTTTTTCCGGTACCAGTCCCGCCGGAAAGCACAATATAATCTCTTCGCTTATTTTTTTTCATTTTGGAAAGTCTTTTCCATCTCTTTTCTAAAAGATCTTATTCCGCCCGGCAGCCTGGTACATGAAATACCCATCATATTCATAAAAGATACGAAGGAGCCGCTGCGCATACCTCCACGCCAGCAGTAAACCTCCACTTCCTGTTCTCCTTCGCTGATGTCACGCATCAGGCGGTACATAGAAGGAAGTTTCGGTGATAGTATTTCCAGGCCGAGATCCATTGCTTTTTCTTTGCCCTGTTGTTTGTAGACTGTTCCTACAAGCGCTCTTTCCTCATCGTCAAAAATAGGAATATTGATTGCGCCCGGAAGTGAATATTCTTCGAATTCTTTAGGAGACCTTACGTCAATATACTGCTTGTTTTCAGGTAACATTCTTTGAATCCTCTTCCCTTCTCTGCTTTACCTATTTAAGGCTTTTGGCTTTATCAGGCTGTACATCGTATATAATACAGGTGAAGCTATCTGATGAGTATCTGCGAGCTTTAATGCTTCTCCCTGCAGATGTTCTACTTCTATTTCTCCGCCGCGGAGAAGGTCGTTGTGCATGGAAGACGTGGCTTCGGCATTAAGGGATTTCATCTGCTGCAGCGCTGCTTCTGCCTCTTCTGTCGTCAAGCCGCCGTTCTCCATATTAGCAATTTCTTTCATTTCCATAAGCATGGAAAGTATCGTATTACATGCCTCTTCTGAACGGACGACGGGCCCTATCGTCAAATCCGAAGCGGTGGTAATACCTGAAAAAGCAGTGATAAACATATATTTTTTCCACATGTCATGCCAGACGTTCCTGCTTCTCTTCGTCTCCGCGTTGACTGTTTCAAATAGCGTTTCTACTTCATCTACAACTGACTTTTGTTCCGGCATCAGTTCCCCGTAAATTAATCCATGCTGACCGCTCGTGTGATGGACGTGCCCTTTTTCATCCAACGCTGCGATAATAAACGCCAGTCCGCCAATAATCCGGTTTTCCGGAATAACCTGCTTCATTTTATCAATATGAGAGATGCCGTTGAGTAAAGGCAGAACGGCTGCACCTGTTTTTTCAGCCAGTTCAGCGAGCTGCGGAAGAGCTTCTTCTATATGGTATCCCTTCACCGCCCATATAATTAAATCTGCCTCTTCAGCTTCTTCTGGAGACACCACCGTATTAACATGACGTATGCTGAAATCGCCGGCGGTACTGTGTAACGTCAATCCGTGATCTTCCAGCTGCTTACGACGCCCTTCCCTGACAAAAAACGTTACATCATGGCCGGCTTCAAGAAGTCGCCCGCCTGTATATGCCCCTACTGCTCCGGCACCGTGCACTATTACTTTCATGTATATCTCTCCTTTATTTCTCTGATTGCACATTCAACCATTATCAGATATGATAGCGTGGATGATATAAACAATTAATTTCCGTGACAACCAGGAGATGAAAATATGAAATGGATTACCGCAATTAGAGAATGGAATCCCGTACAGACAATCAACCGCTGGATAGGCCGTGGAGATGGCAGCAGGTCCGGCTCTGTTCAGGAGTCATTAAGCCGTATGGAAAAAAGACGCCAGGAAGAAGAGTCTAA
>NZ_JALBWT010000015.1:0-2765 GCF_023845525.1 Sinobaca sp. H24 | reverse complement strand
TCCCTGATGCGGTCCACGGCTTCCAGTACCAGCTGTCCGCCGTTCGTCGGGGCAATCCGGTGGCCTAGTGGTCCCGGCGATTCATGCTTTCTCATATTAAATGCCTGGAAATCATGCAGGTTCATGTTAAGCGCAGATGCAAGACGGCTGATCTGCCCTTCCAGTGCAAACGTTATCTGATTTCCACCAAAGCCGCGGAATTCACCGGCTACACCGTTATTCGTATAGATGGATAATCCTTTTGTGTGCACATGGTCAATGTCGTATGGGCCGGATGCATGTTCCACAGCAAACTCCAGAATAGCAGGGCCCAGCGTAGCATAGGCTCCTGTATCAGCCTCTATATACGTTTGGTGGGCTATAAGCTTTCCTTTTTTGTCCACTCCTGTTTTCATTTTTATTTTCATCGCATGCCGCTTGATGCCGGCCCGCACTGACTCTTTCCGGCTGTTATGAATCTGGACCGGTTTTCCTGTTTTTAAGGCAAGCAGGGCAGCGTAAGGCTGTACGTTCAGCTCATCCTTTCCGCCGAACGAGCCTCCCATTGGACTCGATACGACGCGGATGCTTTCTTCTTCCATGTCAAGAATTCTGGAAAGCTGAAACCGGTCTTTAAGCCCGTGCTGGGTGCCCATGTAAACAGTAATACCTCCGCCTGCTTCCGGTACAACCACCCCGCCCTCGGTTTCCATGTATGTGTGCATCTGCCTTGGTGTTTCGTATGTTTCCTCTACAACGACCTCACAGGAAGCAAATGCATCTTCAACGCGGCCGCGCTTCTGCTCTGCCTGATGCAGTATATTCCCTTCTTCATGAAGCCCCGGTGCTTCTGCTGCCAGACTTTTTTCCATCGTGTCCAAAATAGGCAGCTCTTCATACTCTACGATAATTTTCTCCAGCGCTTCTTCAGCAGCTTCTTTTGATACGGCGGCAACGGCCGCAACCGCATCTCCCATATAGCGGACTCTGCTTTCACAGAAAACCGGCTGATTTGGTACGACGATGCCGAATCCATTTAAGCCGGGAACATCCGCTGCTGTAATAACAGCCTCTACGCCGGGATGTGCTGCCGCTTCTTCTGTCTGGATACGTTTAATCAAAGCATGAGGGTATCGGCTGCGAAGCACGCGGCCATAAAGCATGCCTTCCATTTGTCGATCCGTTAAATATTTCAGCGTACCTGTCACTTTCTCTATTCCGTCTGGACGAACTCTTCCGTCATTTTTCAGCGGCACGGCTCATCTCCTCCTCTTTCCAGGCTTCGAGAGCTGATTCCAGTATCATTCCGGCAGCCATTCTTCGATAGCCGGCTCCTGCAAAAACATCTGATACCGGTGTATACTCCTCCAAAATGATTTCGCAGGCTTTTGCTGCTGCTCCATTCGTCAATGTCTGATTTTCCAGACAGGCTTCTGCGGCCGGCATCCGCTCCGGCGGATAGTCACCGCCGCCTATAACTATTCTTACGCGCTTGAGACGCCCTGTCCGCGTCCAGTCTGCTGAGGCCGCCACAGTTAGAATCGAGGGGCTGAATGTTTCTCTGCTTCCTACTTTTTCAAAGAAATCAAGCACCGGAGCCGGGAGCGGGATTTGAACAGCCAGAAGCATGGCAGCTTTCTTTTGCTCCTGCTCCATATATTGTTCCAGAGGCAGCACCTGCTCTCCATCTTCGTCGATGAAACGCGCCCTGGCATCTAATGCCAGCAGCGAAGCCGCCGCATCTCCTTTACGATAGCCGATGTTGCCGCCAATCGTTCCCTGATTTCTGATAGCAGGTGATCCTACCACACCGATGGCACTGCATAACATCGGAATGTGAGCTTTTATAATAGGGTGATCCATACAATAACGAAGCGGGACATTCGCTCCAATAGAAAGAAAATCCTCTCCATCCGCCGCCTGCCGTTGAAGCGTCTGCAGTTCCTGAAGTGCCTGCAGCATAATGATGTAAGGCGGAAGGGGTATTCCTTTTTCCCGCTGAAGTTGAAATGTAGTGCCGCCCATCATAAATGCGGCGCTCGGACCATACTTTTCCTTCATCTGCCACGCTTCTTCTATCGTTTTCGGGTTTAAGATGGTACTGTTTGCAGCAGCCATTGGTAATCTTCCTTTGTGTCTATGTCGTAGAAAAGCGAATCGTTTGCTGAGGAAAGAAAAGTCCCCCTTAGAGAGGTATCACATCGAAGAATGTATCGTGCGCCTTCATCCCCTTCGAGCTGTTTCAAGCGGGGAAAAAGCTGTTTTTCCAGTAAAAGCGGCGGCTGCAGACGGTCTAATGCAGCATAATCCTGTAAATGCTTTCCACATGTGCTGATTAGTTGATTAATTCTTTCTGCAGTAACAAAAGGCTGGTCAGCCAGAAGCACAACGACTGCATCAGCGCCTCCCGCTTCGGCTTTTTCTATACCGCTCTGCAGGGAATACGCCTGGCCCTTCTCAGCGTGTTCTGATTCTATAGTTTTCCAATTCCCGTGATAAAGTTCAGGAGCAATCCATTCTATATCCGCTCCGGGACGAGTGACAATTACCGTGCTGTCAAGGTTTGATAAAAGCGCCTGCTTTAAAGCTATACTGCCGAGAGAATATTTTCCGGCAGGAAGATGAAGCTTACTCTCCTGCATCCGTGTGCTTTTGCCTGCAGCCAGATAAATACCCGTTATTTTTTTCATCTTACTGCCTCCTTTGCAGCGGCCTGTTTCGATAAAGGAATTAGTTCAGCTAAAATACTGACAGCAATTTCCTCCGGCCCTTCCGCTTTAATAGAG
>NZ_JALBWT010000014.1:0-153156 GCF_023845525.1 Sinobaca sp. H24 | reverse complement strand
TCAGCACAGGGGCCAGGAGGGTGCCGGCATCGTTGTAAGCGACGGGGATAAGCTGAGCACTCATAAAGGACTCGGCCTTGTAACAAAAGCATTTAAAGAAGGCGAACTGGAGAAGCTTCAGGGGCATGCAGCCATAGGGCACGTGCGTTATGCTACTTCCGGCGGAGGCGGACTTTTAAACGTACAGCCGCTTTTGTTCCAGTCTCAGACAAGTGGACTGGCGCTCGCCCATAACGGAAACATTGTAAATGCAAACGGCGTGAAAAGTGACCTGGAACGGGAAGGCAGTATTTTTCAGTCGACATCTGATACAGAAGTAATAGCCCACCTGATTAAACGAAGCCCTCATCCAACGCTTGAGGAACAGTTTAAAGATGCACTCTCCACTATTAAAGGCGCTTACGCGCTGGCCGTTCTGACCGAAGATAAGCTGATGGTGGCAATGGATCCAAACGGCCTGCGTCCGCTTTCCATCGGACGGATGGGGATGCGTACGTCGTAGCATCGGAAACATGCGCATTTGATGCCGTGGGTGCTGTGCATGAACGGGAAGTGCAGCCTGGAGAAATTGTTATTATCGATAAAGACGGCATGCGCTCGCAGCTGTTTTCCAAACCGGCAGACAGACAGATCTGCAGCATGGAATACGTTTATTTTGCAAGACCGGATTCGGATGTAGACCAGATCAATGTGCATACCGCCCGGAAAAGCCTCGGCAAGCAGATGGCTAAAGAAACACCGGTAGAAGCGGATGTTGTAACCGGGGTTCCGGACTCTTCTATCTCTGCGGCTATCGGTTTTGCAGAGCAAAGCGGGATTCCATACGAGCTTGGCCTTATTAAAAACCGCTATGTCGGCCGTACCTTTATTCAGCCGACCCAGGAACTGCGGGAGCAGGGCGTGAAGATGAAGCTGTCACCGGTCCGTGGTGTAGTCGCCGGCAAACGTGTCGTAATGGTAGATGACTCTATCGTCCGCGGCACGACAAGCCGCCGAATCGTCCAGCTTTTGAAAGATGCAGGCGCACTTGAAGTACACGTGCGGATCACGTCACCGCCGATCACGCATCCTTGCTTTTACGGCATCGATACGTCAACCAAGGCGGAGTTGATCGCTTCCACTCACACAACCGAGGAAATGCGCGAAAAAATGGGAGCTGACTCCCTGGCCTTTATATCCATCGACGGCATGCTTGAAGGTATCGGAAGAAGCAGCCAGGACAAGAACTGCGGCCAGTGTCTGGCGTGTTTTACAGGGAATTATCCAACGGAAATTTACGAAGACACCGTTCATCCCCATGACAAAGTGATGAACAGCTAGAATAGAAAGGGGCTTGACGATGTCTGATGCATATAAACAAGCTGGTGTTGATGTAGAGGCCGGCTATGAAGCAGTAAAACGGATGAAAAAGCATACGAGCCGTACAATGCGTCCGGAAGTAATGGGAGGTCTTGGAGGATTCGGCGCCATGTTTGATCTTTCCGCGCTTCCATATAAAGAACCTGTGCTCATTTCGGGAACAGACGGCGTCGGCACGAAGCTGATGATTGCTTTTCAAATGGATAAGCACGATACCATCGGCCAGGATGCGGTCGCGATGTGTGTAAACGATATTGCCGTGCAGGGTGCAGAACCGCTGTATTTTCTCGATTATCTCGCGTGCGGCAAGGCTGTGCCGGAAAAGATTGAAGCGATCGTAAAAGGAGTGGCCGACGGCTGTGAGCAGTCCGGCTGTGCCCTGATCGGCGGGGAAACGGCAGAAATGCCGGGCATGTATGATGCGGATGAGTATGACCTTGCCGGATTTGCGGTCGGTGCGGCGGAAAAGAAAGATATTGTCACCGGCGAAAATATCAGGGAAGGGGACGTGCTTATCGGACTCGAATCCTCCGGTATTCACAGCAACGGACTTTCTCTTGCCCGAAGCGTCCTGTTTGATAAAGGAAATATGGAACTGCAGGAAACTTACTCCCCGCTTGAAAAAAAGCTCGGGCTTGAATTGTTAACACCGACAAGAATATATGTAAAAGCAGTGCGCAACTTAATGAACGCGGTAACCGTCCAGGGAATGGCCCATATTACCGGCGGCGGATTCTACGAGAATATTCCGCGGATGCTTCCGGAAGGACTTGGAGCCTCCATTCAGACATCAGCCTGGAACAAGCCGGATATTTTCTCTTTGATACAGTCTACCGGCGGCTTGTCTGATAAAGATATGTACGGCACTTTTAATATGGGTATCGGTCTTATTGCGGCGGTCCGCCCGGAAGATGCGGAGGCAGCCCTGCAGGCACTTCAGTCAGAGGATGAGCCTGCTGTAAGAATTGGAACGGTTACAGCTGGAGGATCGATTGAACTGGATGGCACTGTTTCATGAAAAAAATAGCAGTATTTGCTTCAGGCAGCGGCTCGAATTTTGAAGCTATTGTCCGGGCAGAACAGGAGGGGAGACTCGGCGCAGCAGTCTCCCTGCTTGTATGCGATCAACCGCAGGCGGCGGTTATTCAAAAAGCAGAAGCGCTGAATATTCCCGTGTTTTCCTTTCTGCCGAAACAGTACAGCTCCAAACAGGCGTTTGAAGAAGAAATAGTTCAGGAATTGGTGCACTATGGCATCTCTTTTATCTTTTTGGCAGGGTACATGCGTTTGATCGGTTCCGCTCTGCTTCATGCATTTGAGGGAAATATTATTAATATTCATCCCTCGCTGCTGCCGGCTTTTCCAGGAAAAGATGCGATCGGGCAGGCATGGGAGGCTGGCGTGAAAATTACCGGGGTGACCATCCATTACGTAGACGAAGGAATGGATACCGGCCGTATTATTGCGCAGGAAGCGGTAAATATCCGCCGTACAGACTCCAAAGAGACATTAACAAATGCCATTCAGGCGATAGAGCATAGATTGTATCCGGAAGTCATCGATGAACTCGCTGGAAAATTGGAAAGGAGCTTTTAACAGATATGTACACAAAAAGAGCACTGATCAGCGTATCAAACAAAGAGGGCATCGTCCCGTTCGCCAGGAAACTGGAAAGCCTCGGCATTGAAATTATTTCTACAGGAGGCACGAGCCGCGTTCTCAAAGAAGGAGGCGTTAACGTCATTGGAATATCCGACGTTACCGGATTTCCGGAAATTCTGGATGGACGGGTCAAAACCCTGCATCCTAACATTCACAGTGGACTTCTTGCGATGCGTTCGGAAGAAACCCACATGAAACAGCTTGAAGAACATAATATCGCGCCTATTGACTACGTGATCGTTAATTTATATCCATTTAAAGAAACCATTGAGCGACCGGAGACGACGTTTGAAGAAGCGATTGAAAATATTGATATCGGCGGGCCCACAATGCTTCGCGCCGCTTCCAAAAACTATCAGGATGTAGCAGTTGTTACAGACCCAACCGATTATGAAGAGCTTGTACACGAATTAGAGCAGCACGGGGAAATCAGCGTGGAGCGCCGTAAAATGCTGGCAGCGAAAGTATTCCGCCACACAGCAGCTTATGACGCGATGATTGCTAACTACTTAACAGAGCAGACGGGAGAACTTTATCCGGAAACATACACGGTAACGTATGAGAAGAAGCAGGATCTGCGTTATGGGGAAAATCCTCATCAGAAAGCAGCTTTCTACAGAGAGCCGATAGGCCCGATCAGCTCTATTGCCAACGCGCTGCAGCTGCACGGTAAAGAGCTTTCCTACAATAATATTAATGATGCCCAGGCAGCACTTGAAATGGTAAAAGAATTCTCCCAGCCTGCGGCAGTAGCTGTTAAGCATATGAATCCCTGCGGTGTCGGCGTTGGGGAAACAATCGCCGAGGCTTATCAAAAAGCCTATGAAGCAGATCCTGTGTCTATTTTCGGCGGTATTGTAGCATTAAACCAGGAAGTGGACACAGCTACAGCGGACCAGTTGAAGAATATCTTTCTAGAGATTGTTATTGCTCCACATTTCTCTCAGGAAGCGCTGGACATTCTGTCAGCTAAAAAGAATATCCGTCTTTTAAGCGTATCGATGGATGAAGTCCCAATGGAGCGTTCGGTAATGACTTCCATCTACGGAGGAACGCTTGTTCAGGAACAGGATGCCAAAGGGTTTTTGGATGCAGATGTACGTGTCGTAACCAAAAGAGAGCCTTCCGAGCAGGAATGGCAGGATCTTAAACTGGCCTGGAAAATAGTCAAACATGTGAAATCAAACGCGATCGTACTGGCTAAAGGTGACAAAACAATTGGAATTGGAGCGGGACAGATGAACCGCGTCGGTTCTGCAGCTATTGCGGTAGAACAGGCAGGCGAGGAAGCCGTCGGTTCCGCGATGGGATCTGATGCCTTTTTCCCTATGAAAGATACGGTGGAAGCTGCAGGCGAAGCCGGCGTAACCGCTATTATTCAGCCGGGCGGCTCTATCCGTGATGAAGAATCGATATCGATGGCTGATGAACTGGGTATTGCGATGGTATTCACAGGCATCCGTCATTTTAAACATTAAAAGGAGCGATTCTTATGAATGTACTCGTTATCGGCGGAGGCGGCCGGGAGCATGCTCTCGCATGGGCGTTCTCCAAAAGCCGTAAAACCAATAAAGTGTTCGCAGCCCCCGGTAATCCGGGAATGAAGGAAGTGGCAGAATGTACAGCGATCAATGAATCAGATCACGACGGTCTTATATCTTTTGCCAAAAAAGAAGATATCGGACTGACTGTGATCGGTCCGGAAGTACCGCTGTTAGAAGGACTGGCTGACCGCTTTCACAAGGAAGGACTGACCGTATTCGGTCCTTCCCAGGCTGCTGCTAAAATTGAAGGCAGTAAATCATTCGCTAAGGATATTATGAAGCGCTACAATATTCCGACCGGTTTTTATGAAGTGTTCTCTGATTACGATAAAGCGTCAGCGTATGTGCAGAAAATCGGTGCTCCTATTGTAATTAAGGCAGATGGTCTGGCAGCAGGGAAGGGCGTAACCGTTGCCCTTACAGAAGAAGAAGCACAAGACGCGCTCCACGATATACTGGTGGACAGTAAATTTGGCGGTGCCGGGGCGGAAGTTGTGATTGAAGAATATTTAAGCGGGGAAGAACTGTCACTTATGGCGTTTGTGAACGGCGAAACGGTCATTCCAATGGTAGGAGCGCAGGATCATAAGCGCGCCTATGATCAGGATCAGGGTCCGAACACCGGCGGAATGGGGGCATACAGTCCTGTGCCGCAGTTTAAAGATAAGCAGGTTCAGGAAGCAGTAGTAGAACAGGTGCTGGAACCTGCTGCGAAAGCTCTTGTACAGGAAGGGCGCTCGTTTACCGGCATTTTGTATGCAGGCCTGATGATGACGGACAGCGGAGCCAAAGTGATTGAATTTAATGCTCGATTTGGGGACCCGGAAGCGCAGGTCGTGCTTCCTCGATTGGAATCCGATCTGGCGGAAGTAATGTTGGAACTGCTTGCCGGCAGCAGGCCTGAGCTTTCCTGGTCCGACGATGCGGTTCTCGGTGTAGTAGCCGCTTCCAAAGGCTATCCAGGCTCTTATGCAAAGCATCAGCCGATTGCAGCAGTACCGTCGTCTGATATGCTGTTTTTTGCAGGCGTGGAAGAAGAAGACGGGGAGTATAAAACGGCAGGCGGCCGTGTACTTTTACTTGCAGAAAAAGCTTCTACGCTTGAAGAGGCGCAGACAAAAGTCTATGCCAAGCTTGAAGAGCTCGATACGACCAACTTGTTTTACCGTAAAGATATTGGCCATAAAGCCGTATCAGCTTCTTCCTGATGTATTTGAGTCCTCTGCCGGTCAGGCGGAGGGCTTTTCTATTACCGGGGGTGAAATTCAATGGGAGATTTCTTCTCAATGATACAAAGCAGAACCTCCCTTTTTGTTACAGTAGTAGAGGCGGCGCACCCCGGTAAGCCGGGAGATAGTTCCCACAGTTGTCACTTCCTTTCGTAGAGTACAGGAGCAAAGTATGATACGATAGAATCAAACATTCAGCAAATAAAAAATCCAGCAAAGCAGGTGAAAACATGGCATCCCGGTTATTTAGATGGAACAAACAAACACTTCGAAATCAACTTTCCGTTATCAGAGGACAGCGTTCACCTGATGTAGTACTAAAAAACGCAACATACTTGAGCAGTGCACGGAAAAAATGGCTGGAAGGCCATATATGGATATCAGACGATCGCATTATATACGTAGGAGACAGCCTTCCTGATAATACAGACCAGGCAGAAGTAGTAGACTGCACAGGTCAGTTTCTTGTGCCAGGTTATATAGAGCCCCATGTCCATCCGTTTCAGCTCTACAACCCCCATACATTTGCAGCTTACGCATCCCAGCGGGGAACAACGACACTGGTAAATGACAATATGTTCTTCTTTCTGCATGTTGATAAAAAGAAAGCGCTTACTTTAATAGAAGAGCTGGATAACCTCCGACTTCCATGTACTGGTGGGCACGATACGATGCCCAGACGGAGATGGAGGAAGAAGACTCCATTTTTTCTCCTTCCAAAATGATGTCCTGGGTAGAGCATCCTCTTGTCGTACAGGGCGGGGAATTAACGGCATGGCCGCGGGTCATGACGGGAGATGATACGATTCTTCACTGGATGCAGCAGACAAAAGAAGCAAACAAACCGATTGAAGGTCATCTGCCCGGTGCTTCTGAAAAAACGATCATTCAAATGGCGCTTCTGGGCGTTTCAGGCGACCATGAAGCCATGACAGCAGACGAGGCGTTAATGAGACTGGATGCCGGGATGACTACCTCCCTGCGTTATTCTTCCATCCGCCCGGATCTGCCGGAAATGCTGGAAGGGCTGCTTGAGGCAGGTATTACTGATTTCAGCCGGTTTACGATGAACACAGACGGCTCCACGCCTTCTTTTTATAAAGATGGAGTCATGGACCGCACCATTGAAATAGCGCTGGAAAAAGGGGTGCCGGAAATAGAAGCATATGAAATGGCTTCCTACAATTCCGCCAAACATCTCGGTATTGATGACTACGTCGGAATGATCGCGCCGGGACGGATTGCGCATATAAACTTTCTAAAAGATCCATCGATTCCTAAGCCGGAGGCAGTGATGGCAAAAGGGAAATGGGTGTACCGTGAAGAGAAAAACCTGTATCCGCAGAAGCATTTTTCTTGGAGTGAATATGGCGTGCACCCGTTAATGCTCGATTGGAAACTCTCTGAGGAGGATCTTCATTTCTCTATGCCTATGGGAATTGAATTAGTGAATTCAGTTATTCTAAAACCGTACCAAATAGGCGTGGATGCAGCGATTGATGAACTGGATCCCGATCACGATGAGTGCTTTTTTACGATGCTCGACCGCCATGGGAAATGGCGTATTAATACAGTTATAAAAGGATTTGCAGAGAATCTGGGCGGACTGGCGACGACTTTCTCCAATACCGGTGATATTATTTTAATCGGTAAACGAAAGAAAGATATGGTTCGTGCATTCGAAGAGCTCAAGCAGAATGATGGCGGAATCTTTCTCGTCGAAAACAATGAAGTTATTGAAGGGCTTCCGCTGAAGCTGTTCGGCGCCATGTCGCTTGAGCCGATGGAAGAAGTGATCGCCAAACATGAAAGCATTGAAGAAAAGCTCCGTGAGCGCGGATATAAGCATGATGACCCTATATACAGCATGCTTTTCTTCTCCTCAACGCATCTGCCCTACATTCGGGTAACCCAAAAAGGAATTTTTGACGTTCATAAGAAAACGGTACTCTTTCCTTCTATTATGCGTTAAACTGTAAAAGTACAGGAAGAAATGTTAATTTCATAAAAAGACGTTGATTCTCATATCTATCAGTGTCTGAGAGACAGTTTAATACAGCAGGAATGAAAGTTGGACATTCGTTTTAAAGTGAGGTGTAGAGAATGCAGATTGATAAACTTCGTGGAAAAGAATTAGATCAGCTGTTTCAAGCCATATTGTCATTAAAGGATTTGGAAGAATGCTATGCATTTTTTGATGACCTGTGTACCATAAATGAAATTCAATCCTTAGCTCAGCGTCTGGAAGTTGCCAGAATGCTGCAGAGCGGAAATACGTATCACAAGATTGAAACAGAAACCGGAGCCAGCACGGCTACGATATCACGTGTCAAACGCTGTTTGAACTATGGTAACGACAGTTATCAAATGACACTGAACCGAATTAAAGAAACCCAGGAAAAATAAAGGAACCGCTCCCCAGGCTCAGGCAGGGGGGCGGTTTTTATATGACGTAAAAAGCTGTCAGATTATATACATAAACAGCAGGAATGCAAAGAAATATCTACTATACTATAAGAAGGAGGGACAACATGAGCGCATATAACGAAATGGACGAAAAAGCACTGCGGAAAGAAATTGCGCAGATTTATAATAAAGTCAATCAGGAGATGTATAAAGTCGGAGTCAGAAAACAGAAAATCGAAATACTGCAGGATAAAATCCTTGTATTTGGGGAGCACCAGCGCGTACCTGCACTCGAGGCCATTCATGAGAAATATCCGGAACTTACATTGACCGTAGATACAACGCTGATTAAAGAGTTCAAAGAGCGTTTAAAGATGGAGCTGGAAAAAGAACTTTCTATTAAAGTGAAAACCATTTTAAAGGATTTCGATCCTGTAACAGAGGAAGCCGCGGCGATTATTTATATTGCTGTATAAAAACGTGTAAGGATATCTAACAAATAACAGGACAAATGATTATTTTTTTCATACGATAATACTAATTAAACGAAAAGGAAACGGTCTGTTCATCCGGATTGTCTCTTTTAATCATAAAAATCGGGAGCTTTCTCTCCGCTGGACGGAGAAGAATAGAAGCCGGAGAAGTACATAGTCAAAGGACTGTGTATTTCTCCGGCTTTTTTATCCGAAATATACAGTAAAGAAGGGATTATCATGAAAGATATTCTTATAAAAAATGCGGAAATTATTACGATGAATGATGCCATGGATATAGTATACGGAGACATATTAATTCAGGATGGACGCATTGCTGCGTTAGGGAAGGATATTCAGGCTCAGGATACGGCCCGGACAAGAATTATAGACGGCACGGGGAAAACCGTACTGCCTGGATTTATTCAAACACACATTCATTTGTGCCAGACAATATTCCGGGGACAGGCTGACGATATGGAATTAATGGACTGGCTGAAAAAAAGACTGTGGCCGCTTGAAGCCGCCCACGATGAAGAATCAATTTATTATTCAGCCATGCTTGGCATTGGGGAATGCATCAGCGGCGGGACCACCACTATCGTCGATATGGAGACGGTTCATCATACCGAATCGGCGTTTCAGGCTATTGCCGAGAGCGGCATTCGGGCTTTGTCCGGAAAAGTCATGATGGATGTAGGAGATGGTGTACCTTCCCAGCTTCTTGAAAATACACAGAGCTCCATTAAACAGAGCGTAGAGCTTCTGGAAAGGTGGCACGGCTATGACAACGGCAGAATTCAGTATGCTTTCAGCCCGCGCTTTGTCGTATCCTGCACGGAAGAACTGTTAAAGGAAGTCCGTGATTTATCTGCTTATTATAATGTGTATGTTCATACGCATGCTTCCGAAAATAAAGGGGAAATTGAGCTGGTCGAATCCCAGCGCGGGATGCCGAATATAGAATATCTTGATCATATCGGCCTCGCGAATGAACGCCTGATTCTGGCGCACTGCGTCTGGCTCAATGAAAAAGAAAAACAAATTATAAAAGAAAAGAAAGTAAAAATGGTGCACTGCCCGGGCTCAAACTTAAAGCTTGCCTCCGGTATTGCAGATACATACAGCCTGGACGCAGACGGCTGTGATATCAGCATTGGAGCAGACGGGGCAGCGTGTAACAATAATCTGAACATGTTTCATGAAATGAAGCTGGCTGCTCTTCTTCCCAAACCTATTCATGGCCCGACAGCTATGCCTGCCGCAAAAGTACTCCGCATGGCCACACGGGGCGGCGCAAAGGCAATAGGAATGGATCATGAACTTGGAAGTATTGAAGTTGGAAAAAAAGCCGATTTATTTCTAATGGATCTGCGTGATTTTCACAGCTACCCTTCCGAAACTGTAGATCCCTATTCCCGTGTCGTGTACTCCGCACAGGCACAGGATGTTGAAACGACAATTATCGACGGGAAAATCGTAATGGAAAATAAAAAGCATCTAACGGTTAATAAATCTGAAGTGCTTACCCAATCGGACATTTCCATTAAGCGCATGCTGAACTCTATCAAAAATCCAGTAAAGTAGAAAGGAGAAATCAGATGGAAAACCTGCACAGGATTATTCAGACCCTCCGCCGGATGGAACGCAATGAACCTGCCATGCTGGCGACAATTATTCATGTAGAAGGATCCGCCTATAGAAAAGAAGGCACAACGATGCTTGTGGATAAAAAAGGGATGATGACAGGCGTATTAAGCGGAGGCTGCTGGAGCAGGATATTGCAGCGAGAGTGATAGAAGTATGGGAGCAGGGGGCCAGGACCGTCGAATACGATATGCGTGGGTATGATCCGCTTTCCTGGGGAGAAGGATCAGGATGCAACGGAAGCGTTCTTGTCCATATGGAGCCTCTGAAAGCAGAAGAAGTGAATCGTTTGTATACGATGGAGGAAAGGTTGTCAGCAGGAGAAGAAGTGGCGGTGCTGCGGGTGGAGAAAGAACAGCATTTGAAAACGATACTGGTGTCACCGGAAGAGGTCCCCGGGGGCAGAAGAAAGGGTCGTTTTATTGCCGCCACCGGTGAAGTGATGTATGCCCAGGTCATACAACCAAAGCGGAGGCTCGTTATATTTGGAGCTGGTACCGATGTGGAGCCGCTTGTCCATATGGCTTCGATGAGCGGTTTTTCCATAACCGTTGCCGATTGGCGCGGGGAAAGGTGCAGGAAAGATATACACCCGTCAGCAGAGGCAGTTTACTGTGGATTTCCTAAAGAACTTGCTGCGAACGTACCGGTTTCTTCCTCTGATTTTGTACTGCTGATGACCCATCATTTTCAGCACGATAAAGAACTGCTGAAGGAATTGATTCTAAAGAGACCGGCGTATCTCGGCATCCTCGGCTCCAAAGCAAGAGCAGAACGCCTTATGGACGGAGATGCGCTTCCGGAATGGATTGCTTCTCCTGTCGGCCTCTCTATTAAAGCGGAAGGGCCGGAGGAAATTGCTGTCAGTATTTTAGCTGAACTAATTCCTTTATCGAAACAGGCCGCTGCAAAGGAGGCAGTAAGATGAAAAAAATAACGGGTATTTATCTGGCTGCAGGCAAAAGCACACGGATGCAGGAGAGTAAGCTTCATCTTCCTGCCGGAAAATATTCTCTCGGCAGTATAGCTTTAAAGCAGGCGCTTTTATCAAACCTTGACAGCACGGTAATTGTCACTCGTCCCGGAGCGGATATAGAATGGATTGCTCCTGAACTTTATCACGGGAATTGGAAAACTATAGAATCAGAACACGCTGAGAAGGGCCAGGCGTATTCCTGCAGAGCGGTATAGAAAAAGCCGAAGCGGGAGGCGCTGATGCAGTCGTTGTGCTTCTGGCTGACCAGCCTTTTGTTACTGCAGAAAGAATTAATCAACTAATCAGCACATGTGGAAAGCATTTACAGGATTATGCTGCATTAGACCGTCTGCAGCCGCCGCTTTTACTGGAAAAACAGCTTTTTCCCCGCTTGAAACAGCTCGAAGGGGATGAAGGCGCACGATACATTCTTCGATGTGATACCTCTCTAAGGGGGACTTTTCTTTCCTCAGCAAACGATTCGCTTTTCTACGACATAGACACAAAGGAAGATTACCAATGGCTGCTGCAAACAGTACCATCTTAAACCCGAAAACGATAGAAGAAGCGTGGCAGATGAAGGAAAAGTATGGTCCGAGCGCCGCATTTATGATGGGCGGCACTACATTTCAACTTCAGCGGGAAAAAGGAATACCCCTTCCGCCTTACATCATTATGCTGCAGGCACTTCAGGAACTGCAGACGCTTCAACGGCAGGCGGCGGATGGAGAGGATTTTCTTTCTATTGGAGCGAATGTCCCGCTTCGTTATTGTATGGATCACCCTATTATAAAAGCTCACATTCCGATGTTATGCAGTGCCATCGGTGTGGTAGGATCACCTGCTATCAGAAATCAGGGAACGATTGGCGGCAACATCGGCTATCGTAAAGGAGATGCGGCGGCTTCGCTGCTGGCATTAGATGCCAGGGCGCGTTTCATCGACGAAGATGGAGAGCAGGTGCTGCCTCTGGAACAATATATGGAGCAGGAGCAAAAGAAAGCTGCCATGCTTCTGGCTGTTCAAATCCCGCTCCCGGCTCCGGTGCTTGATTTCTTTGAAAAAGTAGGAAGCAGAGAAACATTCAGCCCCTCGATTCTAACTGTGGCGGCCTCAGCAGACTGGACGCGGACAGGGCGTCTCAAGCGCGTAAGAATAGTTATAGGCGGCGGTGACTATCCGCCGGAGCGGATGCCGGCCGCAGAAGCCTGTCTGGAAAATCAGACATTGACGAATGGAGCAGCAGCAAAAGCCTGCGAAATCATTTTGGAGGAGTATACACCGGTATCAGATGTTTTTGCAGGAGCCGGCTATCGAAGAATGGCTGCCGGAATGATACTGGAATCAGCTCTCGAAGCCTGGAAAGAGGAGGAGATGAGCCGTGCCGCTGAAAAATGACGGAAGAGTTCGTCCAGACGGAATAGAGAAAGTGACAGGTACGCTGAAATATTTAACGGATCGACAAATGGAAGGCATGCTTTATGGCCGCGTGCTTCGCAGCCGATACCCTCATGCTTTGATTAAACGTATCCAGACAGAAGAAGCGGCAGCACATCCCGGCGTAGAGGCTGTTATTACAGCAGCGGATGTTCCCGGCTTAAATGGATTCGGCATCGTCGTACCAAATCAGCCGGTTTTCTGTGAAAGCAGAGTCCGCTATATGGGAGATGCGGTTGCGGCCGTTGCCGCCGTATCAAAAGAAGCTGCTGAAGAAGCGCTGGAGAAAATTATCGTAGAGTATGAAGAGCTGCCTATTTTGGACACGATGGAAAAAAGTCTGGCAGCAGAAGCACCGGGGCTTCATGAAGAAGGGAATATACTGCATCAGGCAGAGCAGAAGCGCGGCCGCGTTGAAGATGCATTTGCTTCCTGTGAGGTCGTTGTAGAGGAAACATACGAAACACCAAGGCAGATGCACACATACATGGAAACCGAGGGCGGGGTGGTTGTACCGGAAGCAGGCGGAGGTATTACTGTTTACATGGGCACCCAGCACGGGCTTAAAGACCGGTTTCAGCTTTCCAGAATTCTTGACATGGAAGAAGAAAGCATCCGCGTCGTATCGAGTCCAATGGGAGGCTCGTTCGGCGGAAAGGATGAGCTGAACGTACAGCCTTACGCTGCCCTGCTTGCCTTAAAAACAGGAAAACCGGTCCAGATTCATAACAGCCGGAAAGAGTCAGTGCGGGCCGGCATCAAGCGGCATGCGATGAAAATAAAAATGAAAACAGGAGTGGACAAAAAAGGAAAGCTTATAGCCCACCAAACGTATATAGAGGCTGATACAGGAGCCTATGCTACGCTGGGCCCTGCTATTCTGGAGTTTGCTGTGGAACATGCATCCGGCCCATACGACATTGACCATGTGCACACAAAAGGATTATCCATCTATACGAATAACGGTGTAGCCGGTGAATTCCGCGGCTTTGGTGGAAATCAGATAACGTTTGCACTGGAAGGGCAGATCAGCCGTCTTGCATCTGCGCTTAACATGAACCTGCATGATTTCCAGGCATTTAATATGAGAAAGCATGAATCGCCGGGACCACTAGGCCACCGGATTGCCCCGACGAACGGCGGACAGCTGGTACTGGAAGCCGTGGACCGCATCAGGGAAGAGAAGCAGCTGGAGCTTATAGACAAGCCGCCTGCTGCAAAATATATGAAACGCGGCCTGGGTACGGCTGTGACCATGCACGGTGGAGGGCTTGGATACGGTCGCCTTGATCCTTCCGGGGGCATGATCCGCCTGAATCAGGAAGGTAAAATAGAAGGTGTCTTTGGGTTTGAGGAGTGCGGACAGGGAATTGTAGCAGTTATCGAAAACACCCTTGTCCAGGCATTTGAATGCAGCCGGGAGGATGTTTGTTTTCTTATAGGAGACACAGAAAAAGTCCCGGTCTCCGGTTCAACTACCGCTTCGCGCGGCACAAGCATGGTGTATCATGCTGTCCAGCGCTTGAAGCCATTGTTCCAGCAGCTGCTGTTTGAACGGGCAGCGGCGGTTCTTGAGAAAAAACCGGAAGATTTTTATACAGGGAAAGGCGGAGTGTATCTACTGGAAACAAAAGAACAAGTTTTATCATACCGTGAGCTGGCAGAGGCATCTCCAGATGAGAAGCTGGAAGTGCAGACGACCTTTGATTTTCCAGTAACGCCGGATGAAATCGATTCTGGCCATTTTTTATATACATTTGGCGCCGTACTTGTAGAGATAGAAATCGATATGCGTCTAGGGAGAATAAAAGTAATAGACCTGCAGCATGCTGTAGCAGCCGGGCCCGTTGTAAATCCTAAAGGGTACAGAGGACAGGTGGAAGGTGGCGGCGTTATGTCTGTCGGCTATAGTTTAATGGAAAACGCCGCCATGACAAACGGCCGGTATGATACCGATAACCTGGATACCTACATGATTCCAAGTATTCAGGATGTACCGGCTGTCATGGCAGTAGAGGCGATTGAGGATTTATATGAAGAGGATCAGTACGGACCACGTGGTGTAGGAGAAATTGGTACAGTGGCTGTGGCTCCAGCGATTGCTGAGGCCGTGTTCCAGGCTGTCGGCATGCATGTAACGAGCATACCGATTTCAAGAGAAGTATTGATGAATCTGGGGCGAAAGGAGAATGCAGATGAAATCCGCGCATAGCAGCACGACGGAAAAAGCTATTCATTTTCAAGTAAATAAACAGCAGGTAACGTATAGTGGAAATCCGGCCGAAAGAATGGCAGATGTACTTAGAGACGATCTGCAGCAGACGGGAACGAAGATTTCCTGTGGCATCGGCCGCTGCGGAGCATGCTCCATTCTCGTAGATGGAGAGCTGATGAATGCCTGTTTAATCATGCCGTGTCAGCTGGAGGGAAGCAGCATAACAACAATAGAAGGAATTGGATCAAAAGAGACAATGGACCCGATCCAAGAAGCCTTTTTAACGGAAGGCGGATTTCAATGCGGCTACTGTACGCCTGGAATGATCGTTGCGGCCAAAGCACTGTTGGACAAAAACAGCGATCCTTCCGTAGAAGAAATCCAGGAGGGATTAGCAGGCAATCTCTGCCGTTGTACAGGCTATGCCAGCATTATCAGAGCTGTTCAAAAAGCGGCGGAAACCCTAGCCTCTCGATAAACGTTAGAGAAAAAGTCCGGAACCGGGCTTTTTTTTGTAAAAAATCAGAAAATATTTGACGGAAAATATAAAATGGTCTATTCTTTCCTTAGGGAAACATTTTAGACTATAACTAAATAATATTTTTTTACTATAAAACTTGCCCATAGGCAAAATAAAGGGGGAAGCAAGATGAAAAAGACAGGATTTGTAATAGGCGCGATGGCAGCAGCAGGGTTGTTATCTGCCTGTGGTGCCGGGGACAACACCGCAGTGAGTGAAGACGAACCGCTGCAGGTTCTTGCGACTACTTCCCAGGTTGGCGATATGGTAAACGATATCGGCGGAGAATACGTAGAAGTAGAAACATTAATGGGACCGGGCGTGGATCCTCATTTATACCAGCCGACTCAGGAAGATATAGGGAAACTGGCAGATGCTGATATTATTTTTTACAATGGATTGAATCTGGAAGGGAATATGCAGGAAGTGTTCGATAATGTAGGAGACAATACAAGTGCTGTACCTGTTGCGGAGAATATCCCAGAGGACATGCTGCAGACAGAAGCAGACAGTGATTCAACAGATCCTCACGTCTGGTTTGATCCGGATATGTGGAGCTATACGGCAGATGCTGTAACAGAAGAGCTGTCCTCGCTGAATGAAGAAAACAGTGATTTGTATGAAGAGCAGGGGGAAGCATATAAAGATATGCTGACAGAGCTTGATACATATGCTGAAAATGAGTTAAACGAGATACCGGAAGAAAGCAGGGTGCTCGTGACCGCCCATGATGCTTTTGGCTATTTCGGCGATGCCTACAATATGGAAGTCGAAGGACTACAGGGGTTGAGCACGGATTCGAATACAGCGTGCGTGATGTGGATAATATAGTGAATTTACTTGTGGAACGGGAAATAAGTGCTGTTTTTATCGAATCAAGTGTATCTGACCGTTCGATCAATGCCATTATTGAAGGAGCGGCCCAGCAGGGTCATGATGTGGAAATAGGAGGGGAACTCTACTCAGATGCAATGGGTGAAGAGGGAACCGAAGAGGGGACATACGAAGGAATGTTCCGTCATAACGTCGACACGATCGCAGGCTCCCTTCAATAAATAAAGCAACAGAGATCTTTCAAAAGAGCGCCTTTACGGTGCTTTTTTTAATATATAAAGGAAGTCTAAAAGACTTACTGACTTCACAGATGTATCAATTGACAGTAGTTTACATAAAGGATACAATAAGTCCGCGATATCTTTATTAATAAAAGCGGGTGATTGTTATGAAATTTTCTAAAGGAACCAATTATGCATTGCATACGATGCTTCATCTGGCTATGACTTCCAGGATGGATAAACCTGTAGGAGTGCAGCAGCTGGCCGAGCAGCAATCGGTTTCTCCCACCTACTTGTCTAAAATATTGACAAAATTAGTGAAAGAGAGACTGGTGGTTTCTGCATCAGGCGCTCATGGCGGCTACGCATTACCACGCGATTGGGAATCCATTTCTTTTCTGGACATTATACATGCTATTGAAGGAAAGTCGTCACTGTTTGACTGTCATTTTAATCATGGGGAAGGCTGTGCAATTGAGAAGGTCATGTCCACAGCTGAGCTGAAAATGGAAGAAGAGCTGAGAGAAACAAAGATAGTGGATCTAGTAAATAATAAAGAAGCTGCTCCTCAGTAAAGCAGCTTTTATTTTTTAGTCATCTTATACTCAAAAAACCCCACGAATCCCTGTTAAAAAGGAATCCGTGGGGTTTTTAGTTAATCTTTTCTACATATGTTATTCACTTAAAAAGAAGAAGTAAGCAAGAAAAACGAAAAGCAGTACATACATAACGGGGTGTATCTCTTTACGGCGCCCGCTTAACAGCATGGTAATAGGATAAAAAGATAAAGCCGAATGCAATCCCTGTTGCAATGCTGTACGTAAGCGGCATGGCAACAATCGTTAGAAAAGCAGGTACGGCAATTTCAAGCTTATCCCACTCAATGAAACGAAGGGACGAAGCCATCAGCACACCAACCATAATTAAGGCAGCGGCGGTTACCTCTTCTGTTACTACAGCTAAAAGAGGAGAAAAGAACAGAGCGGTTAAGAAGCATCCAGCTGTAACAACGGAAGTAAAACCCGAACGTCCACCGGCTGCGACGCCGGAAGAAGATTCAATGTAAGCTGTAGTCGTTGACGTACCCAGAATGGCTCCAATCGACGTAGCGGAAGAATCGGCCATAAGTGCCTTGCCGGCACGGGCAGCTTGTTATCTTTAATGAAACCTGCCTGGTTGGCAACAGCATACAGAGTTCCGGCCGTGTCGAAAAAATCGACAAACAAAAAGTTAAAATAACGATAATCAATTGAACAATAACGGCGGTTGTCCAATCAAGGCTTCCCAGTTCAGTGAAAGCCGCACCAAACGTAGGTGAAAGACTTGGAGCAGAAGAAACCACCGCTGAAGGGAGTGCAATAAGGCCGGTAACCATTCCTGCGATAGAGGTCAGAATCATTCCAAAGAAAATGCCTCCGTATACTTTAAGAACCATCAAAATAACGGTAATCACCAGACCGAAGCAGGCTAACAGGACTGTCGGTTCTGTAATAGAGCCAAGGCTTACTACTGTTGATTCATCTGCTACAACGATACCTGCATTTTGGAGGCCGATAAAAGCAATAAACAGACCAATACCAGCTCCAACAGCATATTTAAGCTGGGCAGGAATCGCATTAATAACTTTCTCCCTGATCCCAAACAGCGTAATGGCCATAAATACAATTCCGGACATAAATACCCCGAATAGAGCAATCTGCCAGTCAATGCCTAGGCCAAGAACAACAGTGTAGGAGAAAAAAGCGTTCAGCCCCATGCCGGGAGCAAGAGCAATTGGATATTTGGCGAGTATCCCCATAATAAGGGTACCAAGAGCTGCAGCCAAAGCGGTGGCTGTGAAAACAGCACCTTCATCCATTCCTGCATCACTGAGAATCATTGGATTAACAAACAAGATATAAGCCATGGACAGGAATGTAGTAACGCCGGCAATACTTTCTTTCCGGTAAGTCGTATGTAGTGCATCAAAAGAAAAATAATTCTTCACGTATGTTCCTCTCCTTCTTGGGCCATCAAATATCAGCTGCCCCGGTAGGTTTGGTACCCCCATGGAGAAATGAGCAGCGGGATATGATAATGTTCATTCGGTGCAGAAATGCCAAATCTTACGCTGACGTGCTGAAGAAAGCGGGGTTCTTCAGACGGACTTTGTTCTATTGAAGCAAAATAATCACCGGTAAAAAACAGCATTTCGTATTCTCCAGCCTTCAGTTCATTAGATGAGAGCAGCGGGGCGTCAAGGCGGCCGTCTGCGTTGGTCCGCGCATCATGGAGAAACGTGCGGGTGCCCTCAGCATCAATAGAAAAAAGCTGAACTTGAACAGAAGCTGCCGGGCGGCCGTGGGCGATATCAAGTATATGGGTAGTAAGCGCCATAGTAAGAATCTCCTTTCTGCATACTAAAGCGGAATTTATGAAGAAGGTCGACTTTCTTTTTCTTCATTCAGAAGCGACTCCAGACGGAAGTTGGCAATTTTATAAATTTCCTCCAGCGCCCGGTCTCTCTCTTCCTCTTTTGTCAGCTCGACACGTTCTGACAGGGAATGATAAATATCCCGCTTGGTTTTATTTTTAACGGCGTAGATAAACGGAAACTCAAACCGTTCCATATAGAGGGTGTTTAATTCATTAAAACGATGCTGCTCTTCCTCGGTTAAGCTCTGCAGGCCGGCTCCTTCCTGTTCTGAGACGGAGGCCGTGCTCATTGGTTTGGATGTTCCGAGCACCGGATGAGCGCAGATAAGGTTCGTCTGCTCCTCTGATGAAGCTTTTCTAACCTGCTGGACCATGGCGCTGTGAAGGTCGTTCCGGCTGAAAAAAGGACGATGGGCAGAAGCTTTTTCAGCCACCCAGGGCGAGTGTTCATAGACATCTTTTAACGCATCGGTAAATTCGCTGTCTGTCATGTTGTTTAGTTCCTGAAGAGTATACATCATCTCTCTGCCTCCTTATGCAGTATGGCCTGCCGCCCCGGCTGCTTTGCTGGTGTAGTTTTATCGTAGTGGATATAGGCAGACAAGTCATTGGTTTATTTGACTGAATAATGTAAAAATAATGCGCTGTTTCTCTAAATATAACGATAAAAATGTAGATAATCTTCCATTCAATCAACCATGGAAAGAGATGCTCTAATACGAAGAGCAAGGCGCAGTCTCAGCGTAATTTCCGGGTCTTTCAGGCTTTTGCCGATCAGCTCTTCGCACTTTTCGAGCCGGTAAATAACGGTATTCCGGTGGACATAGAGCCGCTTGGCCGTTTCTGAAATATGGCAGTGGGTCTCTAAATATACAGCCAGTGTGTAAAGAAGAGTAGGATCATCATTGCCTGCCTGTCCGAGCTGCTGCATGGTGTGTATATAAAATTCCTTTAAGTCTTCAACTGGAATAACGCGGAGCAGTTCTGCTACATCTTTTGTCTGGTAAGCCTGCACGGATTCGAGTACGCCGGAGAGCTGGCCGGTCTGCAGGGCATCCCGTGCTTCGCGGAAAGCCGTATCGACATCAAGAAACTGGTGGGTAATATTGCTGATACCAAACGAAATGGTACGCTGGAAATAGCTTTTTGTTTCCGCTTGAAGAGACTTGAGAACACTCGTAATAGCGGACACTGCTTCACCGGTATGTTCATCGGCCTGAAGCAGAATAATGAGCATTTCTCCTTTTATAAATAGGTGGGGAGGAAAAGGAAATCCGGAGAGCTCTCCCTGAATAAAATCGAAGACCGCGCTTGTTTCGAGCTGAGACTGGGTAAAGCTTTTCCATTTTTCCTGCCGATCGACTTTTCCTACAACACAGATATATTTTTCTTCATTGGGCAGGTTAAATTCTTTAGCCCGGTTAATAATTTCCTCCTTTGTTGTAAAGGCGCCTTCTAAGTAATTGATAAAAAATTCATTTCTAGCCTTCTGCTGATGCTGCTTCAGAGCATTTTCCTTCAACCGTTCAAAAGCAATAACGTTGGCTGCCTGTTCCATAGTGAGGACAAGCTCGCTGCTGAAGCTGTCTGTCTTTCCGGCCACGGCAAGATAGCTGCACGTTGATTCATGAGTATAGATAGGAAACAGCGTAATTTGTGTATAAGGAGAAGCGAGAAGGGAAAAAGTCGTGTGGGTCGTATTCTCCAGAAAAAAAAGATAATTCCTTTTGTATAATGTGGTAAAAGAATCAATCACATCCGGCATCGGCTCGGAGGAAGCAATAAGTCTGGCGTGATGGTCGAGCATAAACACAGGCTGGTTTACAGTAGCGGCTACGCTTACGATGAGACTCTGCAGGTCCTTACCGCTTATAATATGGAGGGTAAATGTCTGATGAGCGGATATGGCTTTTTGCAGCTCGCTGGTCCGTGTGTCGAGCATGCTGCTGAGAAGATGGGCTGCAATAGTGCTCAGGCTGATGTGAGCAGGCAGATCAATAATCGGAAAGTCCAGTTCATCGGCGAGTGCTGCAGCTTCCTCGGGCACTTCATGAAGAAAACGTTTTGTCTTAATGCCGATTCCGGCGCAGCCTTTGTCGCTCATATGCTGAATAAGGTCGGTAAGCATCGCAGGGTTATCTTTAAAATGATAGGCAGTCGTTACAAGGAGGTCATGCTCATTTAAATAGTCTCCAATATCGGGGGCATCCATCATGCTGACATTGGTAATGTGACGGTCCTGGCCGTTTCGGCCGGCAAGAATGGAGGCTTCTTTAAGCAGCGGAGTCTGGAATAGGTGTTCTACTTTCACGCTGTATCGTCCTTTCTATTTCTTTGTATACAGATTTAGTTACTATATCCAATAGCAGGGATAGAAATTGCCGGAAATGCTAATGATTAATTGTCATAATACCAGTAAAATGAAAGCCATATACAATCATTGTGAAGAAAGCTGACATAAAAACACAAGAGGAGAGATATTTAATGGACAATTATGATGTGATCGTCCGTCAGGGTCAGATCGTGCTCAAGGATACGGTTGTGACCGGGGATATTGCAATAAAGAATGGGCTCATTGAAAAAGTACATTCCTCTATTAAAGAGAAGGCAGTGTCTGAGGTAGATGCACAGGGACTTCACGTCTTTCCAGGAGGAATTGACGTGCACGCGCACTTCAGTGAGCCCGGCCGTGAGCATTGGGAAGGCTTTGAAACAGGAGCAGCAATGATGGCAGCCGGCGGAATAACTACATATTTTGACATGCCGTTAAACGGGATTCCTTCGACTATTACCGTAGAGGCGCTGGAGGAAAAAGCGGCACGAGGCAGACAAAAATCTGCGGTCGATTTTGGCTTGTGGGGCGGACTGGTTCCGGGTAATGAAAATGAACTCGAAGCGTTGGCCAAGGCTGGTGTAATCGGATTTAAAGCGTTTATGTCACCTACCGGAAATAAAGAATTTGAACGCTCCAATGATGCGGTTCTGTTTGAAGGCATGCAGAAGATTGCTCCGACCGGCAGGCTGCTGGCGCTGCATTCGGAAAGTGCTGCGATTGTAAATGGTTTGGAGAAGCAGTACAAAGGGCAGACAGACGCCGCTTCTTTTACCGGAAGCCGCCCGGAAGAAGCAGAAATAGAAGCGGTAAACCGGGCCATTTCTTATGCAAAAGTAACAAATTGTCCGCTTCATTTTGTGCATATCAGCACAGCAGAGGCAGTAGAAAACATTCAGAAAGCGAAGCAGGAAGGGTTGGATGTCACTCTCGAAACCTGCCCTCATTATTTATTGTTTACAGAGGAGACACTAGCTGAAAAAGGAGCAGAAGCTAAATGCGCACCGCCGCTTCGTTCTAAAGCCCAGCAGCGGAAACTTATTCAGGCACTGCTTGATGGGAACATTGACATGATTTCCTCTGACCACTCCCCGTGTCCTGGTGATATGAAGGACACGAATGATATGTTTGCGGCGTGGGGCGGGATAAGCGGAGGGCAGTACACGTTTCTGGCTGTACTGGAACTGGCAGCGGCATACGATATTCCCCTTCCGCGGATTGCGGAGTGGCTGGCAGCCGCTCCTGCAGAACGCTTCGGTCTTGCCGGCAGTAAGGGAGAAATTAAAGAAGGAAACGATGCAGATCTTGTGCTCGTAGACATGAACAAACGATATACCGTTACAAAGGAAAATATGTATATGAAAAACAAACATAGTGCATATGAAGGAAGGACCTTCTCTGCTTCTATTGAACAGACTATTCTTAGAGGAAGAACGGTTTTTCCGATCCAGGAACAGCCGGAAGCAGAATCGGGAAAATGGATTAAGCTGCAATAACAATAGGAGGGACTACATGATCACGTTTGATGAACTATATCAGCCTTACCGAACGGCAAGACTTCCTGTATACGCAAAAAATGGAATGGTAGCTGCCTCCCAGCCTCAGGCTGCTGACTGCGGCCGGCAGATGCTTGAAAAGGGAGGTAATGCCGTAGATGCGGCTATTGCCGCCGCCGCTGCTCTCACTGTAGTGGAACCAACCTCCAACGGAATAGGGGGCGATGCTTTTGCGCTTGTCTGGATGAAGGAAAAGCTCTACGGATTAAACGCCAGCGGCCGTTCCCCGCGTGAGTTCACATTGGAAAAGCTGAAGGAAAAAGGGCTGACGGACATTCCGGATCATGGATTTATTCCAGTGACAGTGCCGGGGGCGCCAGGGGCATGGGCCGAGCTCTCTGAAGCCTTTGGAGTACTGCCGCTTGAAGAGGTGCTGGCTCCGGCAGTGAAGCTGGCTGAAGAAGGTTTTCCCGTCAGTGCCGCAGTAGCGAAGTACTGGAAGCGCGGGGTTAAATTATTTAATGATACGTTAAAAGGACCTGAATTTGAAGAGTGGTTCCGGGTTTTTACGAAAAACGGCCGAGCCCCGCAGGCAGGAGACTTATGGACCTTTCCTGATCATGCCAAAACCCTTCGTGATATTGCCGCTACGAAAGCAGCCTCTTTTTACGAAGGAGAGCTTGCCGAAAAAATAGGTGCCTTTTCAAAACAGCACGGAGGGTTCATTGCAGAAGAAGATTTGAACGCTTTTCAGGCAGACTGGGTCACTCCTATTTCTGTTTCTTATAAGGGTTATGATGTATGGGAAATTCCGCCGAACGGTCATGGCTTAAACACCCTTCTGGCACTGAATATTCTTGAAGAGATGGAGCTTTCGGAAAAAGAATCGCCGGAGACTTACCATGTACTGATGGAAGCGATGAAACTAGGCTATACAGACGGTCTGCACTATATTACAGATCCGAAAGATATGAATGTAACGGTAGAGGAACTGCTTTCGAAAACATACGCAGCTGAACGCAGAGAGGCAATCGGGGAAGAAGCGATGCTGCCAAAACCCGGGAAGCCGCAAAAAGGAGGAACGGTCTATTTAGCAGCTGCTGATAAAGAAGGAAATATGGTTTCCTATATTCAGAGTAACTATATGGACTTTGGTTCCGGGCTTGTCGTTCCGGGAACAGGGATTAATCTCCAGAATCGTGGACGTAACTTCAGTATGGATGAAAACGCAGTGAATGTGGCAGGACCGGCAAAACGCACCTATCACACCATTATTCCCGGCTTTTTAACAAAAGACGGACGCGCAGCAGGAGCCTTTGGCGTAATGGGGGGATTCATGCAGCCTCAGGGACATCTGCAGGTGCTGACGAGCACCATTGATTTCGGCCTTAATCCGCAGGCAGCATTGGATGCACCGAGGTGGCGGTGGTCGGAAAAGAAAACGATTGAAATCGAACCGTTGTTTCCTGATCATATTGCACAGGCGCTGGAACGAAAAGGACATCATATTCGAAAAGCAACGGACGAAACCGGCTTCGGGCGCGGCCAGATTATCTGGAAGGATCCGGACAGCGGAGTATATATAGGGGGAACAGAATCCCGTGCGGACGGTCACATATCCGTATATTAAAAAAGAGATTCCCGCTTTGGGAATCTCTTTTTTGCTGTTTTTAAATGCTGAGATACTCCTCGAGTTCTTCCTGAAGCAGTTCCGGTCCTTCGAACATAATCCGTCCGCGATCCATCACATAGAAGTAGTCGCCGACAGCACGGGCAAATTCGATATTTTGTTCAACAAGAATCATCGCCGTATCCGTGTTCTGTTTTAAGTCGACAATAACCTGCTGAATATCTTCTACAATATTAGGCTGAATGCCCTCCGCCGGCTCATCGAGCAGAAGAAGAGAAGGTTCAGCCGCAAGCGCACGGCCGATAGCAAGCTGCTGCTGCTGTCCTCCGCTTAGGTCGCCGCCTTTGCGGCCTTTCATTTCTTTGAGCACGGGGAAATAGCCGTAAATGGTTTCAAAGATGTTTGTCTTTTTATTCGGGTTTGCTTCGAGTCCGAGAAGCAGATTTTCCTCTACAGTCAGACTGGAAAAGATTTCACGACCCTGGGGGACGTAGCTCATTCCGGCACGGGCGCGTTTGGCGGGCACGGTTTTCGTAATATCTTTGTCATTAAATGTTAAACGGCCTTCCTGTACTTTAAGCACACCCATAATCGATTTAATAAGCGTAGATTTGCCAACACCGTTCCGTCCGAGAATACAGATAACCTGGTTTTTATCCGCCTGAATAGACACACCGCGGAGAACGGTGCTTTCATCATAAGCGGCATCAATATTTTCTACACTAAGCATGAGCGTCGGCTCCTTTGCTGCCGAGGTACACTTCGCGTACTTTATCATTTTTCTGGATCTGGTCCATTGTTCCTTCACTGAGAAGGGCGCCTTCATGCATGACCGTTACTTTTTCGGCATATTCCCGGACGAAATCCATGTCATGCTCTACAACAATAAGAGAGCAGTCCTGTTTGAGCTCGCGGAGGAGGCTTCCGGTTTTTTCTTCTTCTTCTTCAGTCATGCCGGCGATCGGTTCATCAAGCAGCAGAAGCTCCGGCTCCTGCATCATTACCATACCGATTTCAAGCCACTGCTTCTGGCCGTGGGACAAGCCCCCTGCAAGAATATCGCGTTTGCCGGCCAGGCCGATAATCTCCAGCTGGCGGTCGATTTTTTCTTTTTCCCTTTTTTTCATTTTCGCACGGAGCATGGAAAATACGCCTTTATCCTGTTTCATAGCGACTTCCAGATTCTCCTGCACGGTAAGGTGGGGGAAGATGGAAGGGGCCTGGAATTTTCGGCCGATTCCTTTTCTGGCAATCTCATATTCTTTTTTATCTTCAATTTCATAGTTCTTCTGAAAGGTGATAGTGCCATCGCTCATTTTTGTCAGTCCGCAGAGAACGTCAAGAAACGTTGTTTTTCCTGCTCCGTTTGGACCGATAAGAAAATGGATCTCTTTATCGGCCATTCCGAATGAAAAGCGGTTTAATGCGGTGAAATCACCAAATTTTACAAGAACGTCCTGGCATTTAAGAATGCTTGTCAGTGGCTGCTCCTGCCTGCTGTTCTGCTTTTTCATGATCAGATGACCTCCGTTTTCTTTTTAGTTTGTTTCCAATCGACATCAGGCCTCCCGGCAGGAAGACGATAACGACGATAAAGACAAGGCCGATAAAGTATGTCCACAGTTCCGGATACGTTTCACTGAAAAAGGTAGTTCCAGCATTCGCAAGTATAGCTCCGAATACAGGACCAAGCAGCGTGCCTCGTCCGCCTATTGCAACCCATAGGGCCATTTCGATCGATGGAATAATATCAATCATCGTCGGCGTAATGATGCGGATCTGAAGAACGAACAGCATACCGGCGAGTCCGGCAATACCGGCAGATAGAGTGAAAACAACCATTTTGTAATACGCTGTGTTGTAGCCGGAAAAGCGGAGGCGATTTTCCCCATCCCGTATGGCAATTAATACTTTACCAAACCGGCTGTTCACGAGTTTGAAGCAAAAGTAAAAGACGGCAGCTAAAATAACGAGCGTTAAAAAAAAGAAAACAGCTGTGTCTGGGGGCTGGATAAAGAAAATCCAAATATCGTGTATAAGTTGCTTAAGCCGTCCGAGCCGCCGGTATAGCGCTGCTGGCTCACAATAAGTGTAACGGTTACAAGCACAAGAGCCTGCGTGAGAATAGTGAAATATACCCCTTTTATCCGGTTTCGGAAGGTGAAGAAGCCGAGTAAAGAGGCAATAGCCATCGGTACGAGTATCCCTAAAAGAATTGCTGCGACAGGGTTGGAGAGCAGCTCCCATAAGAACGGCATCTCGGTCATTCCGCTCCACATCATAAAGTCAGGGAGGGCGCCGCCGGCAGATTCAATCGTGACGTAAACCGCCATAATGTAAGCACCGAGTCCAAAGAAGATACCGTGGCCAAGGCTTAATATACCGGTGTAGCCCCAGACAAGATCCAGGCCGATAACAAGTATCGCAAAGGCCAGGTAGCGGCCGAGCAGATTTGTATGAAAATCATTAAGTATAAATGGCAGTACTGCCAACAGGAGGAGCAGAACGGCAAAGATGCCCTGCTTGGTCCCGATCCATTTCGATAATCCCATGTCTTCCCTCCGTTCTTTTATTAATCAAGTTTGCGCGTCCTCAGGTTGAATAAACCATTTGGGCGCCACTGCAGAAATAAGATAATAATTACAAACAAGAGCACGCGTCCCATCGACGCATTCGTAAAGTATTCAAAACCGGTATTAAATACTCCGATTCCCAAAGCGGCAATGACGGTGCCAAGAAGCATTCCAACGCCTCCGACCACGACGACCATAAATGCATCGATAATATAAGCTGTACCAAGCGTCGGGCCGATCGGACCGATCAAAGTAAGAGCCATTCCGGCGATACCTGCAAATCCTGCACCAAGAGCGAACGTGGTGGAATCAACCTGGCGTGTGGAAATACCGACACTTGAAGCCATATCGCGGTTCTGCATAACGGCACGAATTCTTCTGCCGTTGGACGTTTTATAAAAATAATAAAACATAAACAATACACAGGCGGTGACGAGCAGGATAATGAAAATCCGTGATTTAGGAAAGCTGATTGAAAAGATTTCCACGGCCCCGGACAATAAAGCCGGGCTCTGCACGCCAACGTTGGGGGCGCCGAAAATGGAGCGGGCGGCCTGCTGGAGGATAAGGCCGGCACCGAAAGTTGCGAGCAGGCTGTCAAGCGGTCTGCCGTACAAGTGACGGATAACCGTCCATTCCAGAAGCCAGCCGACTAGAGCAGCTGTCAAAAACGCAGCGGGTACCGCTAAAACAAAGTACCAGTTAAACATAGATTCCGGCAGGTAATCGATGAACAGGCTCTGCACCACAAAGGTGGCGTAGGCACCAATCATAATCAGTTCACCATGTGCCATATTAATTACGTTCATTAATCCAAATGTAATGGCCAATCCAAGAGCGATCAGAAGCAGGATAGACCCGAGGCTGATGCCGTTGAACAGCTGAGAAATAATACCTTCCACAGTGAGTCCTCCTTTTATTCGTCGGTAAGCACGTCGCTTAAACCGTCGGCCCAATCATATTCTTCCAAATATGGATCCGGTACTACCGGGTCGCCGGAATTCCAGACTTCTTCAAATTGTCCGTCCGTCTGAACTTCACCAATTCGGACTGTCTTGCTTACGTGCTGGTTGTCCCCATTAATTTCGACCGGGCCGCCCGGTGCGTCATACGTAATACCGTCAGCAGCCTCCCGAACGGCATCTACGTCCGTAGTGCCGGCTTCTTCAACGGCTTTTGCCCAAAGATGGACCATGAAATAGCCGGCTTCTATTGGGTCGCCAGTTACACGGGATTCGCCATAGGTGTCTTTAAAGGCTTCTACAAATTCTTCATTTTCGGGTGTGTCCGTGCTCTGGTAATAATTCCAGCTGGCGTAATGGCCTTCAAGAACATCAGCGCCAATGCCCTGAATTTCCTCTTCTGCTACCGATACGCTCAGTACAGGAATATCATCTGACGTAATTCCGGCATCGTATAACTGTTTAAAGAAAGCAACATTGCTGTCTCCATTCAGCGTGTTAAAAATAACGTCGGGTTCTTCTTCCTTGATACGGGAAATAATGGTGTTGTAGTCCGTGTGACCAAGCGGCGTGTACTGTTCATTGATGATGGTCCCGCCGGCATCGTCGACCTGGGATATGACCGCCTGGTTGGCTATGCGTGGAAACACATAGTCCGAGCCGAGCAGGAAGATATCATCGCCTATTTTCCATCAGCCACTCGATCGCAGGAGTTATCTGCTGATTGGGAGCGGCGCCGCATAAATATGTTCGGAGAAGATTCCATTCCTTCATATTGAACCGGATAAAATAACAGGCCGTTGTTGTTTTCGACAACAGGCAGCATCGCCTTTCTGCTGGCCGAAGTCCATCCGCCGAATATAACAGGTACCTCATCCTGCTGAAGCAGCTTGGACGCTCGTTCTGCAAAAGTCGGCCAGTCGGATGCACCATCTTCTATAACCGGTACGAGCTCTTTTCCGAGAACACCGCCGGCTTCATTGATCTCTTCAATGGCGAGCAGCTCGGAATCGCGGACGGATGATTCACTCATCGCCATCGTGCCGCTTAATGAATGAAGGATGCCTACGGGAATCTGATCCTCCTCAACTTCCACTGCTTCTTCTTCAGGATCAGCCTCGCAGAGGTGCCGGCTTCACTGCTCGCAGTACTGTCTTCTACAGCGGCTTCGTCCTCTCCGGAACACCCGGCCGTTGTTAACAGAGCGGCAATGCCGAGAACAAGTGTTGCTTTTTGGAAAATATAACATTCTATGTAAACCCCTTAACATGTATGTTTGTAAAAGTAGCATATATACGAAGGGGTTTGGAGATCGTTGTTAGATTACATAACACGGAATTTACATGTGCACGTTGCACAAAGAGGACAAAATGTTGAACAGTTTCTCCTATACAAAGGATGTTAAATAATCTCACACACAGCTTGAAGTTCACATAAGATGATAGGTATAATATCGACGTATAAGAAAGTCTTATGATTCTGAAAATAGTCCAAGGACGTGAAAAAATGAAATTGACGCCAACTGAACAAGAGAAGCTGCTAATTTTCATGGCATCTGAACTCGCAAAGCAGCGCAGGGAAAAGGGACTGAAGCTTAATTATCCGGAAGCTATGGCTATCTTAAGCTCTTTTTTAATGGAAGGAGCGAGAGAAGGGAAGACAGTAGCCCAGCTGATGCAGGAGGGCAAACACGTACTTACTTCCGAAGAAGTGATGGAAGGTATTCCGGAAATGATCGACAATGTTCAAATTGAAGCAACATTTCCAGATGGAGTGAAGCTTGTAACCGTACATCAACCGATCCAATAAGAAGAGGAGGACGCTGTTATGATTCCTGGAGAATATAAATTGAAAGCAGAACCGGTCACGATTAATGAGAACCGGCGCACGGCATTAATCCGCGTAGCAAATCAAGGCGACCGTCCTATTCAAGTCGGGTCGCATTTTCATTTTTTTGAAGTGAACCGCAACCTGATATTTAACAGGGAACAGACTGTCGGCATGCGGCTTAATATATCTTCCGGCTCAGCCGTCCGGTTCGAACCGGGCGAGGAACATGAAGTAGAGCTTGTTGAAATCGGAGGCCGCCAGGAAGTCTACGGGTTAAATGGACTTACAAACGGTGCTGTAAATAACCCGGAACAGCTTACTGCAGATGCACAGAAAAAAGGATTTGGAGGCGAGCGGTAATGGACATTTCAAGAAAAAGCTATGCCGGTCTGTATGGTCCGACGACAGGGGATCAGGTCAGGCTGGCAGATACTGATCTTTGGATAGAAGTGGAAAAGGATCATACTATTTACGGCGAAGAAGCTAAATTCGGAGGAGGGAAGGTCCTTCGGGAAGGAATGGGCAGAGTTCCCGTGCTGTCCGTGATCAGGGGGTCGTGGATTTACTAATTACAAATGCACTGATTATCGACTATACCGGAATTTACAAAGCAGATATCGGCGTGAAAGACGGCAGAATTAAAGCCATTGGCAAAAGCGGAAACCCGGATATTATGGACGGCGTTCACCCGGAATTGACAGCAGGTGCTTCTACAGAAGTGATTGCCGCTGAAGGGATGATCGTTACAGCGGGAGGAATAGATGCCCACATTCACTTTATCAGCCCCCAACAGATTGATGTAGCTATCTCTTCTGGCGTTACGACCATGCTTGGCGGAGGAACCGGTCCTGCCACCGGCACCAAAGCGACAACCTGCACGCCTGGTGAATGGAATATTCACCGGATGCTGGAAGCGGCTGAAGGATTTCCAGTTAATCTCGGTTTTTTAGGCAAAGGAAATGGAGCGTCGAAAGAGCCTCTCGAAGAACAGGTGAGGGCCGGCGCGATAGGCCTGAAGCTTCATGAAGACTGGGGAACGACACCGGCCGCCATCGATGCAGCACTGCGCGTAGCCGATGACATGGATGTACAGGTAGCTATACATACAGATACGCTGAACGAAGCGGGATTTGTAGAAGATACGATTAATGCCATCGCAGGTCGCGTGATCCATACGTATCATACGGAAGGAGCGGGCGGCGGCCATGCCCCGGATATTATGAAAATTGCAGGCTATCCGAACGTGCTGCCTTCTTCGACTAATCCGACACGGCCGTTTACACATAATACAATAGATGAACACCTGGATATGCTGATGGTCTGCCATCACCTGGATCATAATTCCCCGGAGGATGTAGCCTTTGCTGACTCGCGGATTCGTCGGAAACGATTGCGGCAGAAGATATTCTCCACGATATGGGAGCGATGAGCATCATATCTTCTGATTCCCAGGCAATGGGACGGGTAGGGGAAGTCGTGATCCGAACATGGCAGACGGCAGACAAAATGAAAAAGCAGTTTGGTTTTATAGAAGAAGATAAAGCGCAGGAAAATGACAATGAGCGTGCAAAGCGTTATATAGCCAAATATACAATTAACCCGGCCGTAGCTCATGGTATCAGCCATGAAATAGGATCGGTGGAACCAGGGAAATGGGCGGATCTTGTATTATGGGATCCTGCTTTCTTTGGAGTTAAACCGGAAATTATTATCAAAGGCGGGCATATCGCCCACGCTCAGATGGGAGACCCGAATGCTTCTATTCCTACACCGCAGCCGGTGTTTCAACGGCCCATGTTCGCAAGCTTCGGCCGTGCACTTTATTCCTCCTGCCTGACGTTTGTTTCCAAGGCGGCCTATGATGATGGAATAGGAGAGAAGCTTAATCTGCAGAAGAACATCTCTTATGTAAAGCACTGCCGCACGATCGGCAAACAGGATATGAAAGCCAATGATAAGATGCCTAATATTGAAATTGATCCGGAAACCTATGAAGTGAAAGCCGATGGCGTCGTGCTCACGTGCGAGCCTTTAAAAGAAGTGGCGATGGCCCAGCGATATTTTTTATTTTAAAAAGAGGAGAGACCTGTTATGAAAATCACAAAGATGGCTGGACGATATGACGATAAAGACGCTTCCTCCAAAGAAGTGGACTGGCTGGAAGTAGAATGGGAAGAACTGGCCAAGCGTATTTTAAGAAAAGATACGGAGGCCGGACGCGATATCTCTATTTCCCTGGAGCCGGGGGAGCATCTGGAAACGGGGGCCTGCTGTATGACGAGAACCTGCAGATTGCTGTACGTACGACTTTAGAAGATGTATATGTCATTACGCCGGCTTCGATGACAGAAATGGGAAAGGTTGCTTTTGAACTGGGCAACCGCCATACGCCCTGTCTTGTAGAAGATGATCATATAACGGTAAGATACGACAGCACGCTGGAAACGATTTTTAAAGATACAGGGGTTGCCTATAAGCTGGAGCAGAGACGGATCGACCGTCCGTTCAAATATAAAGGGCACGCGCATGCACATTGATTTTCTGAAGCTGATGCAGCTTCATGACAGTGCGTTTCCGATTGGATCGTATACGCAGTCTTTTGGAATGGAAACTTATATTCAGGCAGACTGGATTACAAACGGCGAGGAACTTCTTGCGTTCTGTGAATCTTATTTGTTTGAAAATGTTGTATACGGTGATGCTATTATCGTTCAGGAAATAATGAACGGTACGGAAGAAACCCTTGCTCATGCCGGAGCGGTGGCCCATGCGGTGAAAATTGCGAGAGAAACAAAGAGGCAAGCCTGCGCATGGGCAGCCAGTTTCTGCAGACGGTGGAATCCATAGAAGGAGAGGCAGCAGCCGATGAACTCAAAAGAATGATGAAAGCTCATCAACTGAAGCGGCACTACAGTGTCGTTTACGCTCTGTATATGCTGCAGACAAATATTAAAACGAAGGAAGCCGTAACGGGCTTTTTGTACTCGACAACGACATCTCTTGTGCACAATGCCGTCCGGGCAGTTCCTCTTGGGCAGAAAAGCGGAATGCGGACGATTTCCGCGCTTCTTCCTTCTGTCATAAGGGCTGCTGCAATAGTAGAAGGCTTGTCAATTGCAGATGTCAGAAACCAGGCGGTTGGCATAGAGCTTGCTTCGATGGAACACGAACATATTAAAGTACGTTTATTCAGCTCATAATAAAGGAGAGGTTCAGAAATGAGTCCAGTACGTATTGGAGTGGCGGGTCCTGTGGGATCCGGCAAAACAGCTTTAATTGAACAACTGACAAGAAGAATGCATGAGGATTACTATATAGCTGTTATTACGAACGATATTTACACAAAAGAAGATGCCCAGTTTCTGGCGAAAAACGGTGTACTCCCGGAAGAGCGCATCCTAGGTGTGGAGACAGGCGGATGCCCGCATACAGCTATTCGGGAGGATGCTTCGATGAATTTCGCGGCTATTGATGAATTGAATGAATCGTTTCCCGGTCTGGATATTATTTTCGTTGAAAGCGGCGGCGATAATTTATCCGCAACGTTCAGTCCAGAGCTTGTAGATGGCTTTATTTATGTAACAGATGTAGCGGAAGGCCAGGATATTCCCCGTAAAGGAGGACCTGGCGTAGCGCGTTCGGATTTTCTTGTTATAAATAAAAAAGATCTGGCTCCTTATGTAGGGGTTGATCTTGAGATAATGGAACAGGACGCACGCAATGCCAGAGGCAAAAGGCCATTCGTCTTTGCAAACCAAAAAGATGGATCAGGGCTGGATGGAGTTATTTCCTGGATCCGTCATTCGCTGCTGCTCGAAGACGTCAAGCTGGATGCTGAAGTGAAAAGTGGGGCCTGAAACAAGCCTGGCTCTTCAAGGAGAGCTGGATCTTCGATTTTCACGTAAATCGGGACGCACAATTTTAAAGGATGCCTATCAGTCTCCGCCGCTTAAAGTAAGCCGGATGCTTTATCCGCACAACCAGGAGCGGGCGGTGGCCTACTTAGTAGAAACATCCGGCGGAATGGTCTCGGGTGATACGTATATCTACCGCATTTATTTGGAAGAAGGGGCAGAGGTGACGCTGATTCCCCAGTCAGCGGTAAAAGTATATCCGCAGACGAAAAGCAGGGATACACTTCAGGAATTCGTGGTGGATATAGAGAAGAAAGGCGTTCTCATATTGCAGCCGGACACTTTAATTCCATATAAAGATGCTTCTTTTACGAGTAGGACGACAGTACGAATGGACGGTGAAGCATCCATCATCTGGGGGGAAATACTAACCCCGGGACGGCGGGAGCGCCGGGAAGCCTGGCAGTATCAGAAGCTCGATACTTCTTTTTCATTATGGTTGGATGGGGAACTTAAATGCCTGGACCGCCTTCGGCTGGAGCCGGATGTGCGCCATCCTCACGAAATAGGCATATTAGATGGAAGCGACTACTATGCGTCGTTCTGGGCCGCAGGGTCTGTAGCTGAAGCGGTAGAGGCCGAAGCTTTTCAATCTCATCTGTCCATTCCGGAAGGCACGCGGGCGGCTGTAACAAAGCCGGAGGATAATGTTATTCATATGCGGATTCTTTCTTCAGATTTAATATCTCTGAAAAAGCTGTGGCAGCAGGCAGCTGGTTATTTTATATAATAATAAAGACCCATTTACTTTTACAGTAAATGGGTCTTTAATATGTATACAATTGACAATTCTTTCAAATAGAAAGCACGAGACAAAGAGAGAGGCTGTCCTATGGCATCGTATATGCATCGTCGTAAAATCAATATGACGCCGCCGCAGATATTGGCGTTAAGCTTTCTTACAGTTATAGCAGCTGGCACGCTGCTTTTACTGCTTCCGATATCCGCAGTTGAACCGGTACGTTTTACGGATGCTTTATTTACAGCTGTTTCCGCTACGACGGTAACTGGTCTGATTGTGCTGGATACAGGAACCGTGTATACCATATTTGGCCAGATCGTCATTATGATTTTAATAAAAATAGGCGGACTCGGGCTGTTAACAGTCGCGATGATGATTGTTATTCTACTTGGGAAAAAGATTGGGCTGAAGGAAAGGCTCCGCATCCAGCAGTCCTTTAATCAAACGTCTATCGGCGGTATTGTTAAACTGGTGAAAGTGCTGTTTATTTTTTCAGTCAGCATGGAAGCACTGGCTGCAGCCCTTCTGGCGATTGACTGGGTGCCTGAATACGGCTGGAGATATGGCTTATTTACGAGCTTGTTTCATTCCATCTCGGCATTTAACAATGCCGGGTTCTCTCTGTGGTCGGATGGACTTACCAAATACGTTGGGGATCCGCTCGTCAACGTTATTATTACCGGCCTGTTTATTACGGGAGGGATTGGATTTACCGTACTGTATGATGTAATAGAAAATAAACGGTTTAAATCGCTGCAGGTTCATTCCAAAATTATGATCGTCGGCACGCTGGTTATAAATGTGTCCGCTGCGATTATTATTTTTCTGCTGGAGTCAAATAATCCGGGAACAATGGCTTCTTTATCGCTCGGCGATAAACTATGGGCGTCCTATTTTCAGGCGGTGACGCCGAGAACGGCCGGATTTAATTCGGTGGATATTACACAGATAGAACCGGGAACTGCCCTATTGATGTCTTTCTTGATGTTTGTTGGAGGAGGGAGTGCCTCCACTGCCTCCGGTATTAAATTAACAACCTTTATCGTTATTATCTGGGCGGTCATCACTTTTTTTAAAGGGGAAGAGGAGCCGGTCCTGTTTAAGCGCTCGATTCCCCAGGCCGTTATTGCCCGTTCGTTTATTATTACGGTAACAAGTCTGATGCTTGTATTTGCTGCTTTGTTTTTATTAACTCTCACAGAACAGGCGCCGTTCCTGGTTATCGTATTCGAAGTGTTCTCCGCGTTTGGCACCGTCGGCCTTTCAATGGGGCTGACCTATGAGCTGACGGAGCCGGGTAAGTATATTCTGATGCTGCTGATGTTCTTCGGCCGAATCGGGCCGCTTACGATTGTTTTTGCTCTTGCCCGAACCGAAAAATCAAACGTCCGCTATCCGCGGGCGGATATTTATACCGGATAGAAAAATCTCCCACAAGAGTGGGAGATTTTTCTATTTTAACTGGCTGTTTTCTGTAAAAAATACTTTATAGCCCATCCGGGCAAATATAATGACAGTGAGCGCTACGGCTCCGGTAATACCGAGCAGGATCGCAATCTGGTATTCAATGGCGGTGACCGGGTCGGCGCCGGCTAAGATCTGGCCGGTCATCATGCCGGGAAGGAAAACGATACCCATTCCGACCATGGAATTAATCGTCGGAAGAATGGAAGAATCAAATGACTGATTCACTATTTCCCGGCTTGCTTCTTTCGGATCAGCTCCTAGCATAAGCGCGGCTTCCACCTGGTTCCGCTGATTTTTCATATTATCAAGAAGCGTCTGGACCCCAAGGGTTACACCGGTCATGGAATTACCGATAATCATCCCGGCAATGGGAATGGTGTAGCGCGGGTCGTACCAGGGGGAAAACTGGATCACAATAAAATTAAAGTAAATCAGACTGGTTAATGTTCCTACACTAATAGAGACTGCCACTGCTTTTTTCAGCTCTTTATTTAATGTGCCGCGTACTCTTTTATGAACATTATGAATAGCAAAAGCCGTCATGAACAACACGACACCAATAGTGAAAAGAGGGTGCGGGTTTTCAAATAAATACATGAGCACATAGCCTACGATAAGAAGCTGTATGGTCATGCGCAGGGTAGCAATAAGAATTTCTTTATCACGCGGTATTTTTCGAATGCGCACGATCACAAGCAGCAGAATAATAAACACGTAGGCTGCCAGAAGCTGATAAATAGTCAGACTGATCATACCGTCATCCATCGAGCGCACCTCCCTGCAGTGTATACTGGTTAAAGTCGATTAACGTGTCGGAAAATGCTTCACCGATAGGACGGGAATGGGTAACAAAGACGATCGTTTTCCGCTGTTCTCTGGCCCAGGTTACAAAGCGGTCCATCACTTCGTGCTCGAGGTTGTCATCGAGGGCGGAAGTCGGCTCATCAAGCAGAAGGACGGGGCTGTCCAGCACAGCGGCCCGGACGAGGGCAAGTCGCTGCTTTTCTCCTCCGGAAAGAGTTTCCGCTTCGGTTTCCAGCTCTTTTGATAAATAAAAATTCCTCATTATTTGTTTGATGTATTCATCGTCAGCCGGTGCTTTACCGGAAAACCGGCGGCCTGCGTTAACATTGTCGCGGATGGTTTCTCCAAATAAAACCGGGTTCTGGGGAAGCATTGCCACCTCGCGTCTGTGCGCAATGGGATCAAGCGAAGATAGAAGGTTGCCTTTATAGGAGATCTCCCCGCGGTCCGCTTCAATCATACGATTGAGCAGCATTAAGAATGTTGATTTACCGCTTCCGCTCTCTCCCACAATACAGGTGACAGTACCGCTCTTTATAGTAAGGCGGTCTATCCGCAGAATATCCTTATACTCTACATTAGTACATGTAAACATAAGCGGCTCCTTTCAGTTTTTTCTTTTTTTACATAGAACGAAAAAAGTATAAAGCAGGAACAGAAACGTGTCGAATAATCTGCACCACACGCAGAGCTTCCGGCAGGAAAAGCCTCTAAAAGGAGAAATGCTCTAAATGATAAGGCTTTCTCAGCGGAAGCGGGTGAAATTATCTTAGGAATATGCGTTTGGTTTTGGTATAATTAATGGCTGAGACTTATTACTTTGAAGCGTGAATTTGGAGGAGCAGAAATGCTTTTATATACAGAATGGCAGCATGTGTTTAAGTTAGATCCGGCTAAAGAAATATCGGACGAGAATCTGGAAAAGCTCTGTGAATCGGGTACGGATGCAGTTATCGTAGGTGGAACAGATGGTGTGACGCTTGATAATACGCTCGATCTGCTGGCTAGAATCCGCCGGTATTCGGTGGCGTGCGCCCTGGAAATATCAGAGATTGAAGCGGTGACGCCGGGATTTGATTACTACCTCATTCCGAGCGTATTGAATGCTGGAGACCCACAGTGGATTACCGGCGCTCATCAGGAAGCCCTCAAAGCAATTGGCCCTCTGATACAATGGGAAGAGATGATTATGGAAGGGTACTGTATCGCTAATCCTCATTCGAAAGCAGCCGTACGAACCGGTGTGAAGAACAGCCTGGAAGAAGAAGACATTCTGGCTTATGCGCAGCTTGCAGACAAGCTGTTCCGGATTCCTGTTTTTTATCTGGAGTACAGCGGAGTACTTGGACCGGTGGAAACCGTAAAGAAGACCGCTTCCGCATTGGACCAGGCCCGTTTTTTCTATGGGGGAGGCATCCGGACGAAAGAGGACGCCGCAGAAATGGCCGCATTTGCAGACACGATTGTCGTAGGCAATATTATTTATGAGAACATGAAAGCCGCTCTTTCCACAGTGAAAGCAGTCAAAAAATAAAACGATACCAGGGGCAGGTAAAAGAGACGGTATAACCGTTTCAAATAGTTATCCTGATTATTACGGAGGAATCGGCATGCAAAAAGAAATAATTGAAAAAATGCTCGCGGGCATGAATCCCGAACAAAAAGAAGCTGTTCTTTATACGGATGGTCCATTGCTTGTAATGGCCGGAGCAGGAAGTGGAAAAACAAGAGTCCTGACCCACCGTATTGCATACTTAATGCGGGAAAAGGGCATCCCGCCCTATGCTATTCTTGCGATTACGTTTACAAATAAAGCAGCGCGGGAGATGAAAAACCGGGTCGGCAAACTCGTCGGGCCGGTAGCGGAAGATATTTGGATGTCTACATTCCACTCGATGTGCGTCCGAATTCTGCGCAGAGATATCGACCGGCTCGGGTACAGCCGCAACTTCTCCATTTTGGATGGCACGGATCAGCTCTCTGTCATCCGCCAGATTCTAAAGGATGAAAATATTGATTCCAAAAAGTTCGATGCCCGCAGTATGCTGAGCGTTATTTCCTCAAGCAAGAACGTGCTTGAATCTCCGGAAAAGCTGACAGAGCGTGCGTATGGACCATTTGAAGAAACAGCGGCAAAAGTGTACAGCGAATACCAAAAACGCCTGCGCCGCAACCACGCGCTTGATTTTGACGATCTGATCATGACAACGATCCGTTTGTTCCGCCAGGTGCCGGAAGTGCTGGAATTTTATCAGCGCAAATTTAAATACATTCATGTGGATGAGTACCAGGATACAAACAAAGCGCAGTATACGATCGTGCAGATGCTTGCTGAGAAGCATCATAATATCTGCGTAGTAGGGGATTCTGATCAGTCCATTTATAAGTGAATATCTCCAACATTCTTTCGTTTGAATCCGACTACGAAGAAGCAAAGACGATTCTGCTGGAGCAGAATTACCGTTCGACAAAGAAGATTCTGCAGGCCGCTAATGCGGTAATTACCAATAATGCAGGAAGAAAGCCGAAAAATCTCTGGACGGATAATGACGACGGCTTAAATATCCGTTACTATCAGGCATCGGATGAGCGTGAGGCAGCGTATGTGATAGAAAAATAAGAGACGAAGTAAGCAGTGGACGCCGGAATTATTCGGATATCGCTATTTTATACCGTACAAACGCCCAGTCGCGGATGATTGAGGAAATGTTTGTAAAGTCCAACATTGCTTACAACATGATCGGCGGTACGAAGTTCTATGATAGAAAAGAAATTAAAGACGTGCTGGCGTATCTGCGTACGATCGCAAATCCAAATGACGATATCAGCCTTGGGCGGATCGTTAACGTTCCTAAACGGGGCATTGGTGCAACTACGATTGATAAAGTAGCTCATTTTGCTGCAGGTAATGATATTACGATGTTTGATGCGATTCAGGACGCCGATCAGATCGGCCTCGGTGCCAGAGCATCTAAAAAATTAATTGATTTCTCCCGGCAGATGGCAGGGTGGATAGAAATGCAGGAATATCTTTCTGTAACAGAACTGGTAGAGGAGATCCTTGAAAAGACAGGGTATCGTCAGGCGCTGAAAGAAGAACAGACGATTGAAGCACAGAGCCGCATGGAAAACATTGATGAGTTTTTATCCGTGACTAAAGACTTTGAAAAAAATGCAGAAGATAAATCGCTCATCGGATTTCTAACTGATCTGGCACTCGTATCCGACATTAATGCGCCGGACGAAGAGGAAAAAGAAAAAGGTGCCGTTGTGATGATGACGCTCCATTCTGCAAAAGGACTGGAATTCCCAACCGTTTTTATTACGGGAATGGAAGAAGGAATATTTCCACACAGCCGTTCTTTGTTTGAAGCAGAGGAGATGGAGGAGGAACGCCGTCTTGCTTACGTCGGTATTACAAGAGCCGAGCAGGAGCTGGTTATTACCCATGCGAGAATGAGACAGCTGTATGGTAAAACCCAGGCCAATCCTGTATCGCGGTTTATCGGCGAGCTGCCGAAAGAACTGCTTGAAGGGATGGAAGAAGAAAAACCGTTGACTCCTTCCTTCCAGCAGAAGCTGTCACCATATGAGCGCCGCCGTCAGGCAGCCGTAGCGGACAGAAAGCATACGGTTCAAGAAGAAACCGGCGGATCAAAGCTTGGCTGGAAAGTAGGCGACAAAGCCTCCCACAAAAAATGGGGAACCGGCACTGTGGTCAGCGTCAAAGGGGACGCCGAAGATATGGAGCTCGATATTGCTTTTCCTAAAGACGGTATCAAACGGCTTCTGGCCCGATTTGCTCCAATTACGAAAGAATAGGCAAAGAAAGGAAGAAAAAGATGCAGCAGGCACAAGCAGAAAAAAAAGCAGTTGAGCTGCGCGGGCTGCTCGAGAAATACGGGCATCATTATTATGTGCTCGACGATCCCATCGTGCCCGACTCAGAATACGATGAGAAATTAAAAGAGCTGGTTGATATAGAAGAAGCCTTTCCGGAGCTGCAGACAGAGGATTCGCAACAGTCGGCGGGCTTCCGTTGGATTCATTTAAGAAGGTCCAGCATGAGATACCGATGATGAGCCTGGGAAATGCATTTAATGAACAGGATCTCCGCGATTTTGACCGCCGTGTCCAGCAGAATCTGGATGAACCGGCCGAATACATCTGCGAGCTGAAGATCGACGGCCTTGCTGTGTCTTTAACATATGAAGAGGGACGGTTTGTCCGCGGGGCTACGAGAGGTGACGGCACGACAGGGGAAGATATAACCAATAACCTTCGTACCGTCGGATCGATTCCGCTCCGCCTGGACAACCAAGTAAATATTGAAGTGCGCGGCGAAGTATTCATGCCGAAAAAATCATTTGAACGATTAAATGAAGAAAAAGAACAAAATGGGGAAGAACCTTTCGCTAATCCAAGAAACGCTGCTGCAGGCTCCCTCCGGCAGCTCGATCCTAAAATCGCAGCAAACCGAAACCTGGACATTTTTCTGTATGCGATTGCCGATGATAAAGGCCGCGGCCTTCCTTCTCATCTGGAATCCCTGCAGTACATGAAAGAGCTGGGGTTCAAAACGAATCCGGAGAGCCGGCACTGCCGGACAATTGATGAAGTCATTGCCTACGTAGAGGAATGGGCGGATACCCGGACAGGCCTTTCCTATGAAACCGACGGTATCGTTATTAAGGTGAATTCGCTGTCACAACAGCAGAAGCTGGGCTTCACAGCGAAAAGCCCGCGCTGGGCGACGGCTTATAAATTTCCGGCGGAAGAAAAGGTCACAACACTTGAAGATATTATTCTTTCTGTGGGCCGTACAGGCGTTGTGACACCAACTGCTGTACTTGAACCGGTTCAGGTGGCAGGGACAACTGTGAAACGGGCCTCGCTTCATAACGAGGATCTGATTCAGGAAATGGATGTTAAACTGGGAGACAAAGTGGTTATCAAAAAAGCCGGCGATATTATTCCAAAAGTCGTAAAGGTTCTCACAGAGCTTCGAACCGGTGAAGAAAAAGATTTCGTCATGCCGATCCACTGTCCGGCATGTGAAAGCGAGCTTGTCCGCCTGGAAGGCGAAGTAGCCAGGCGCTGCATTAATCCGCAGTGTCCGGCCCAGCTGAAAGAAGCCATTATTCATTTTGTTTCCAGAGGAGCGATGAATATTGACGGCCTTGGAGAGAAAGTGGTGCTTCAGCTGTTTCAGCATGAGCTCATTCACGGGATTGCCGATTTATATAAGCTGGAAAAAGAAAAGCTGCTGGAATTGGAACGGATGGGCGAAAAATCTGTACAGAACTTATTGGAAGCCATTGAAGCTTCAAAAAGCAATTCCATGGAAAAGCTCTTGTTCGGTCTTGGTATTTCTCTAGTAGGAGCCAAAGCCGCCAGAACGCTGTCTGCGGAATTTGAGTCGATGGACAATCTAATGAATGCGACAAAAGAAGAGCTGCTGGCCATCTATGAGATCGGTGAAAAAATGGCGGATTCCGTCGTTAATTTTTTCGACAACGAGGAAGCGGCAGAGCTTTTATCCGAATTAAAGCGCCTTGGCGTCAACATGGACTACAAAGGACCGAAAAAACAGGCAGTGGTGAAAGAATCTCCGCTGAAAGATAAAACGGTTGTCCTTACTGGGAAAATGGAAGATTATTCACGCAAGGAAGCGCAGGAAATCGTTGAGAAGCTTGGTGGAAGCGTGACGGGCAGTGTAAGCCGGAAAACAGATATTCTGGTTGCCGGGAAGACGCAGGTTCCAAGCTGGCGAAAGCAGAAGAGCTCTCTGTCGAAGTGTGGAACGAAGCACGTTTTAAAAAGGAAACGGATGCTGTTTAATCAAGCACGGCCGATTCAAATAGGGAGATGAAAGATATGTGGAGAAAAACAGGCTTGGTTGGAATATCTGCTGTATTGCTGCTCTCCGGATGCCTTCCGGGAATGTCTTCAGATGAAGAAGAAAGCCCGGAGGAAAACCAGGAGGAAGAGGAAACGACAGTAGAAGTCAGCCCGGATATTCCAGGCCTGGATGAATATTACCGCAGCATCCTCGAAGACGGGCAGTATGTACACGGCCAGTCCCGCGGATTCAGCACAGAAATGACGTACAATCGACTGGATCTGGAACGTTTGGAAACTGGTATGCAGGAAATTGCTGTAGATGAATTCAGTCAGGATGATTACTTTTTCCGGGAAGGCCGCTATATTACGAGAGATGAATTAAACAGCTGGCTGAGCCGCCAGGAAGATGCGTCAGAGGACGAAGAAGGAAACCCGGACGGCCTGAATCCGGCTCTTGGAGACGGAGATGATTTTGAAGCAAGAGAAAGCTCTTCTCCAAGAACGCTTTCAAACCTTATCGAGCACAACTACATGGTGGAAGACGGCGGGGACTACGAACCAGGCGGTGTGATGATCGGCCTTTCCATGAACAGCACCTATTATTTCCGGGAAGAATTGGATGATGGTTCCTATGGCCCGTGGCTGGAGGAAACGATCGATCAGGAAACAAGCATGGAGGACGCTGAACGAATTGCCCAGGAGATCACCGAACGGCTTCGCAGCGAAGAGCGCGGAGATGGAGTGCTTGAAGATGTCCCAATTATGTTTTCGGTTTTCCGTGAAGCTCCAAGGGATGCATCGGTACCGGGCGAATTTATTGCAACGGGTATAGCACAGCCCGGCAATGATGTAGGCGGCTGGAACGAGGTTGACGAGAATCATTATTTATTCCCTTCCAGTACAGCAACAGATGCCCAGCGCTCTGACGCGGAAGCATTCGATTCCTTCCAGACGGATATTAATAATTTCTTTGAGAACTTTACAGGAGTTGTAGGAGAAGGCTATTATCAAAATGGGGAAATGAGAGAACTTAGTATTGAAATTCCTATCCGTTTTTACAGCAAAACAGAAGTTATTGCGTTTACCCAGTTTGTAGTAGACCGCATGGAAGCACGCTTTCCTTCTGAAATGGAAATTGAGATTGAAATTAATTCCACGCAGGGGCAGGAAGCGTTAATTGTGAGAGAATCCGGGGAAGATCCTTACACCCATATTTATTAAAAGCAGGTTCTCTGTTTAAGGAAGCCGCCTGCCTCAGCGTTGCTGTGTAACATCTAATTTGGTATCATCAGAGTATTGTGCAAGCATAAGAAGCCGGAGGTGACAACAAAATGGATAAAATTACAAAAGAACAGGTAACACATGTGGCTCATTTAGCCCGTCTGTCGGTTTCTGAAGAAGAAGCAGAACGGTTTACCGAGCAGCTTGATAAAATTATTGAGTTTGCCGAGCAGCTCAATGAAGTAGATACAGATCATATTTCGCCGACATCGCATGTACTCGATATTCATAACGTACTGCGTGAAGATAAAACAGCACCTTCTTTAGATAGAGAAGAAGCATTAAGAAATGCGCCGGATCAGGAAAACGGTCAGGTGAAAGTACCGTCAGTTTTAGAGTAAAGGGGGAAGACCATGTCTATTTTAGAAGAAAGTTTTTCGAGCGTACATAAGAAGCTTGAAAATAAAGAAGTGAAAGTATCTGAGCTTGTCGATGCTTCCTATAAACGTATCAATGCAGTGGATGATAAGGTAAAGGCTTTTCTTACATTAAATGAAGAACAGGCCCGGGCACACGCGAAAACACTGGATGAAGCTATCGGAACAGATGGGGCAGACGGTATGCTGTTTGGCCTGCCGGGCGGTATTAAAGATAATATTGTTACAAAAAACCTTCGTACGACCTGCGCAAGCCAGCTGCTTGATAACTTTATCCCTGTATACGATGCAACAGTGGTAGAAGGACTGCAGAAAGCATCGTCTGTTAATATCGGCAAGCTGAACATGGATGAATTTGCGATGGGATCCTCCAATGAGAACTCCAGCTATAAAGTTACACGCAATCCGTGGGATCTTGACCGTGTACCGGGCGGATCAAGCGGCGGCTCTGCAGCATCGGTTGCTGCAGGAGAAGTAATGTTTTCTCTTGGCTCTGATACAGGCGGCTCCATCCGCGAGCCGGCTTCCTACTGCGGCGTAGTAGGCATGAAGCCTACGTACGGCCGTGTATCCCGTTTTGGCCTTGTAGCTTTTGCTTCCTCGCTGGATCAGGTAGGTCCGTTGACCCGGACGGTAGAAGATAACGCCAGAGTGCTTCAGCAAATAGCCGGACACTGCAAAAGAGATTCAACGTCTGCAGAAGTAGAACTGCCGGACTTCAGCGCGGATATTGAAAAGGGTGTCAAAGGATTGAAAATCGCTGTGCCGAAAGAATATATTGGCGAAGGCGTGCAGCCTGAAATTAAAGAAAAGGTGCTTGATGCACTAAAAGTACTGGAAAGCCAGGGCGCTACGTGGGAGGAAGTATCTCTTCCCCATTCCAAATATGCAGTAGCTGCTTACTATCTGCTTGCTTCTTCGGAAGCATCAGCGAACCTTTCCCGCTTTGACGGCGTTCGTTTTGGTGTTCGCCACGATTCCAGCAAGAACTTGATTGAAATGTATAAGGAAACGAGAAGCAAAGGATTTGGGGATGAGGTCAAGCGCCGTATCATGCTTGGAACATTCGCCCTGAGCTCCGGCTATTACGAGGCCTACTATAAAAAAGCGCAGAAGGTACGTCATTTAATTAAAAATGACTTTGATGATGTTCTTTCTAAATATGATGTAATTATCGGCCCGACAGCGCCAACCGTTGCGTTTAAAGTCGGCGAGCAGATTAATGACCCGCTTACGATGTATGCCAACGATATCTTAACTATTCCAGTAAACCTGGCGGGTGTGCCTGCTATTTCCGTGCCGTGCGGATTTTCTGAAAACATGCCGGTAGGACTGCAGATTATCGCAAGCCCATTCGATGAAAAAACGATCTATCAAGTAGCCCATTCTTATGAACAGGCAACGGAACACCATAAAGCGAAAGCGGAATTGTAAGGGGGGAACTATTGTGAAATTTGAAACGGTTATTGGACTTGAAGTCCATTCAGAGCTAAAAACGAATACAAAAATCTTTTGTAATTGTTCAACCGAATTCGGGGCACCACCGAACACACAGACATGTCCGGTTTGTCTGGGGCACCCGGGTGTTCTGCCGGTCCTGAACGAGCGTGCAGTGGAATATGCCATGAAAGCGGCAATTGCCTTGAACTGCGTAATTGCAGAAGAAACAAAGTTTGACCGCAAAAACTACTTTTATCCGGATAATCCAAAAGCCTACCAGATTTCTCAGTTCGATAAGCCTATCGGCGAACACGGCTGGATTGAAATTGAAGTAGAAGGCTATAAAAAAAGAATCGGAATTACCCGGATTCACCTGGAGGAAGATGCAGGAAAGCTGACGCACGATGATTTCGGCGAGCATTCCCTCGTAGACTTTAACCGTGTCGGAACGCCTTTGATTGAAATCGTATCAGAGCCGGACATCCGCACGCCGGAAGAGGCCTATGCCTATCTGGAAAAACTGAAAGCTATTCTGCAGTACACGGAAGTCCGACTGCAAAATGGAAGAAGGGTCTCTTCGCTGTGATGCCAACGTATCTCTTCGTCCTGCAGGCCAGGAGGAATTCGGTACAAAAGCTGAGCTGAAAAACCTCAATTCCTTTAAACGTGCAGAAAGGTCTTGCGTTTGAAGAAATCCGTCAGGAACAGGAGCTGCTGTCCGGAGGAGAAATTCTTCAGGAAACGAGAAGATGGGACGACAGCAAAAAAGAAACGATCCTGATGCGTATTAAAGAAGGATCCGATGATTACCGGTACTTCCCGGAGCCTGACCTGGTAACGTTATTGATTGATCAGGACTGGATTGATAAAATCAAAGCCAGATTCCAGAGCTGCCGGATGCGAGAAAAATCCGCTATATTGAAGAATATGACCTGCCGGCTTATGATGCAGGAGTAATTACACAGTCTAAGGAAATGTCGGATTTTTTCCAGGAAGCCGTAGATCAGGGTGTGAATGCCAAACAGACATCAAACTGGCTTATGGGAGAAGTAAATGCATACCTGAACGCAAACAACATGGAGCTTCAGGATATTAAGATGACACCTAAAGCGCTGGGTACGTTGATTAAACTGATTGAAGAAGGCACCATTTCGAGCAAGATTGCCAAAACGGTATTTGCTGAACTAATGGAAAACGGCGGCGATCCGGAACAGATCGTAAAAGACAAAGGCCTCCTTCAGATTTCAGATGAAGGCGAGCTGAAATCGATAGTAGATACGATTTTAGATAACAATCCGCAGTCGATTGAAGACTTCAAAAACGGGAAGGATAAAGCCCTTGGTTTCCTCGTCGGCCAAACGATGAAGGAAACAAAAGGAAAAGCGAATCCGCAGCTCGTAAACAAATTAATTAAAGAGGGCATGGAAGCCCGCTGATATAAAAAGAAGCAACCGCTGCGGCGGCTGCTTCTTTTTTTGTGTATTAGGAGAAAATGGCCTGTTTGACCCGATCGGTCATGAAAGCAAAGTCGGCCTCGTCGCTCTGATCAAAGATATCTACAAAGCCAGCTAACGCAGGCTCTTCTTCGGCAAGCTCCCGTACCATTTGGTCATCTTTGAGCCAGACATAAGCCATCAATTCAATAAAAGGCATGTCCGGACCGTACTTCGGCGTTTCATAGAAAACAAAATCAAGCAGAGCTCGTTTTGTCTCTTTATCCCGCGCCGCCTGTTCCTTCATAAAAAACAAAGCCATAAAGCTGTCTCTATCCAAAACCATCCAACCACTCTCCTTGCCAGGTATCATGAAAAAAAGAATCCCCTGCAGCACAGGGGATTAAAAAGGGGGGTAAAAAAACTTGGTGGTATGAAAACAAATTAAGAGAGATATAACTTAATGGATATGGGGTAAAGTTACAAGCGCTGAAAAGTCACCACTTGTTGCAAAAATAGCAGCAAATAAAGCAAGAGTGCTTACTGTTTTTAGTGATTTCATCCATTAATCCTCCCTAAACAAAAGTTAAATCTTACTAATAATATCCTCTCATAATTTGTAAAATGGTGCATTTATGGTTACAAGCGATCTCGTCGAATAATTAACATAATAAATAGCTTATTCTAACGTTTTTGTGTTTTAATAGAATTATAGTTCTATAAAAGGAGAAAAAAGATGAGCGATAATATAGGTTCAAAATTAAAAGATTTGAGAGAGTACTATAACATTACTCAAACGGAGTTGTCAGAAAATATTTGTTCTCAAAGAAATGTATCTAAAATAGAATTAGGCCAAACTATACCAACTGTTGATATATTAAATAAGCTTGCGATAAGATTAGGAGTAGATATTACATATTTTTTGAATGAGAATGAAGCACCTCGTTTCAATTATATTGAGGAAACCAAGAAAAATATTGAAGAATTAGTGAGCTTAACTAAATATAATGAAGCTTTAGAAATTGTAAAGCATGAACTAAAAAATCCATTATTTCGAAAACCTGCTCATAAGAAGTTTTTATTATGGAAACGTGCTATCTGTCATTTTCATTTAACTGATGAAAAAGAAGAGGCTCTTGAACTAATTCATGTAGCAATGGATATTGAAACAAATTCTAGAAAAACGATTACTGTAACAGATATAGAGCTCCATATTACATTAGGTATCATGAATTCAGAATTAAAAAATTACGAGGAATCTAAATTGTATTATGAAAAAGCACATAAGATGTGTGAGAAGTTTCCAAAAATCGATACAAACATTCAACTTATAAAAGTATACTATAATTCGAGCTTAACTAGTTTTAAAATGCGAAATTACAGTCATTCGATTATTATGTCAAACAAAGGTATTGCTGTTTGTTTAAAAATTAATTCATTATTTCTATTGGGAGAACTTTATTACCAGCAAGGTTTATCATACTACTACAGTAATAAGGTGAAATCTGCATTGATAGAAATGCGTCAGTCCATGAATGTATTTAAAATTAAGCAGCAACAGGCATTTTATGAGTTTGTTGAATATAATTATTTAAATTTCCAAAGAGCCGCAATTAATAAACTACACTTTAACATGTAGACTGTTTCAAAACACCGTCACCTAGGGTAAAGATAGTAAACCAGACAATGAGGAGATTGCCATGAGAAGAGCAAGAATAATATATAATCCTACGTCCGGCAGAGAACAGATGAAAAAAGACCTGCCTTATATATTGGACCGCATGGAACAAAATGGATACGAAACGTCCGCGCATATGACAAAAGCGGAAGGATGCGCCAAGTCAGAAGCGAGGCGGGCGGCACTGGACGGCTTTGACGTAATTATCGCGGCCGGCGGGGATGGGACAATTTTTGAAGTCGTAAATGGGATTGCGGATTTAGAGTACCGGCCAAAGCTTGGGCTTATTCCTTCCGGCACGACAAACGATATGGCACGGGCTCTTGGCATCAGTGATGTCGGTATAGAGGGCGTGTGCGATGTGCTCTGCGGAGACTACAGCCAGCCGGTTGATATCGGAAAAGTAGGGGACAAGTACTTTATTAATATTGCTGCCGGAGGAAAGCTGACGGAATTAACATATGATACGCCAAGCCGTCTAAAAACGATGATGGGCCAGTTGGCTTACTATTTAAAAGGGTTCGAAAAGCTTCGCGATCTGCATCCGCAGAAGGTAAGAGTAGAGTACGATGATGAGGTGTTTGAAGGAGAAATTATGCTGTTTCTCGTAGCAAATACTAATTCAGTAGGCGGCTTTGAAAAGCTGCTTCCGGAAGCTAAATACAATGACGGGAAATTTGACGTCATTCTCATAAAAAAAACCAATCTGGCTGAATTAATGAAAATAGGCACGCAGGCATTAAACGCGGAACATTTGAATCATGAACGGGTGATGTATGTAAAAGCCAGCCGCGTAAAGATTGAAGTGGAAGGCGACATGCAGCTTAATCTGGACGGTGAGCACGGGGGCGAACTGCCATGTGAATTCTTTAACCTGCATCATCATATTGAGATGTTCAGCCCAAAAATTAAATAAATGAAAAAAAAGGGACTCTTTCGAAGAGTTCCCTTTTTTTATGGAAAGAGGTTCTGCTGCTTCCATTCCTGATAAAGAATGCTGTAAATGTGAACGTTCCGTCGTTCCCCTTTCACCAACAGCCGCTGCCGCAGCGTACCTTCATACGTCATTCCCATTTTTTCTAGTACACGGATTGACTGGGTATTTTCGGCGAAGCATCTGGCTTCGATGCGAGTGACACCCATTCGTTCGAAAGCAAATTGATTCAAGGCACAAGCCGCTTCATAAATAAGGCCCCGGCCCCAGTATTGCTCGGCAATGGCGAATCCAATTTCGACCGTGCCATTCCCGCGTTCCCACCAGGCAAAGTCAATGGTACCGATCATTTTTTATCGCCTCTATACTCAATTGCAAAAGGAGCCATTTCTCCCCGGCGGTACCGCTCAAAGGCATAATCCAGAAAGCGCTGCGATTCTCTGACAGATTCATGGGCATCCCACAAAACCTGGCGGCTGATATTTTCATTGGACGCATATTCAAATACATCCCGAAGGTCCGTCTGCTGCAGACGTCTTAGAATAAGGCGCTCGGTCTCTAATATTGGAAAGGGTTTGAAAAGTGACGGCGTTCGGCGGAGCATAGGGGATACCTCCTAATTCGTTTCTTCTGCTTCTTGAAAAAGGGCTGGTTCGTCTGCTGAAGCATCCTCTTCCTGACGAGCGGCATCAAAAGAACTGCCAAAATCGTCCCATTGTTCATCAAAAGCATCCCAGCTGCTGTCCGTTTGTTCTTCCGGACCAGGGGTGCTTACAGGATCAATCGCTTCTGGTGCTTCCGGCTCTTTAAAGCCATTGGTAACAGCAGAAGCAGCCGTGAATAAAGTTAGTGGAGTCGTAAAAGCCGGAGTCTGGCCGCCGGAGGGAAAAGATGCCCACGTTTCGTCAAATTCATGCAGCCGCTCCTCCTCTGTCTGATTTTCTTCTGCTTCTACCTCAAGCTGAGCTTCTGCCCAAACGTCATCCACCTTTTCTGCTTCGGGTTCGGTTTCATTGGAAGGAAAGATTTGATTCATAAAAGAAGAAAAAAAGCCTCCCTGATCGGGGGATGCGGCCTCTGCAGACGCAGGCAGGCTGAGAAAACAGATAAGTGCTGCACTTGTCATCCATTTCATATGTATATTCCCTTACTTTCCTAAGTTTTATCATTATATTACCATATATTCATGGCGAAATAGTCTATTTCTTGTAATATAGAAGAAAGTTGCAGATACAAGTAAAATAGGGCAAAATATTAGGCAGTGCCAAAAAACTTGCGGTTTTAAACAGGGTAAAAGTAAACAAAGCCTTTACATAGTACATGTTGGAATTGGCACTTTTCTTGCATTTCAAAATAGTAAGATAAAAGGAGGACATATTATGACAGAGACATTAACAACTGCGACGTGGTTTTGGCTTCTGGTTCCGATGCCTATCCTTATTATCCTCTCCTGCATCACGTTTGTGACAGATAAAAGAAAGCAAAGGAGAGATCGAAGATGACAACAGCGACACTTGTTACATTTTTAATTTATCTTATCGGCATGTTTGTGATCGGCATTATTTTTTATAAAATGACGAATAATCTCTCCGATTATGTATTGGGGGGAAGAAAGCTCGGAGGTGCGGTTGCTGCATTGAGTGCCGGTGCTTCTGATATGAGCAGCTGGCTGTTACTCGGACTTCCCGGCGCCATGTATTTAGGCGGAATGAGTGAAATCTGGCTGCCAATCGGGCTTGCTGTGGGAGCCTACTTAAACTGGCAGTTTATGGCCCGGCGTCTGAGGCGCTACACGGAAGTGGCCAATGATTCTATAACCATACCGGACTTTCTCGAGAATCGTTTTCGGGATAAAAGCAAGCTGCTGCGGATGGTTTCTGCCATCTTTATACTTATCTTCTTTGCCTTTTACGCTTCTTCCGGCCTGGTCGGAGGAGCAACGCTGTTCCAGAATTCTTTTGGTTGGGAATACACCACGGCCCTCTGGATAGGGGTAGCCGTTATTATTACGTATACATTTCTAGGTGGATTTCTTGCCGTCAGCTGGACGGACTTTTTTCAGGGAATCATTATGTTTTTGGCGCTCGTGATAGTGCCTTTTGTTGCTATTTCCGAACTGGGAGGCTGGAGGGAAACAATCTCAGCGGTGGGAAGTGTGGATCCTTCGCATTTAGATGCGTTTGCCGGCACCTCGGCGATCGGCATTATTTCGCTGCTGGCCTGGGGGCTTGGTTACTTCGGACAGCCGCATATTATTACGAGATTTATGGCGATACGATCAGAAGATGAAATACCGAAAGCGCGGCTGGTTGGCATGACGTGGATGGTTCTTTCCTTGTTCGGTGCTATCTTTACAGGGTTTGTTGGCATTGCCTACTTCTCAGCCGCCGGAGCAGGAGGAGCGCTGGCAGACGGCTCTCACGAAACGGTATTCATTGTATTTTCCCAGCTGCTCTTCAATGAATGGATTTCAGGATTCCTGTTGGCCGCTATACTGGCGGCGATTATGAGCACTATTGATTCGCAGTTGCTTGTGTCTTCAAGCGCCCTGGCAGAAGACTTTTATAAAGGCTATCTCCGGCCGAAGGCAAGCGACGTAGAACTCGTCTGGGTAGGAAGAATAGGAGTGGTAGCAATAGCATTAATTGCCACATTTCTGGCCTACAACCCGGACAGCACCGTGCTGGAGCTGGTGGAGTATGCATGGGCGGGATTTGGAGCTGTGTTTGTGTCCTGTCCTGCTGCTATCGCTATTCTGGCGGCGTACGACAATGGGAGGGGCGCTTGCAGGGATGCTGACAGGAGGCATTACTGTCATTTTATGGGCCATTCCTTCAGAAGGTATTTTTGCCCTGTATGAATTGGTCCCTGGTTTCCTGTTTGCCGCTATTGCGATCATCGTGGTCAGCTTCATGCAGAAGCCGCCGAATAAAGAAATTACAGAAGAATTTAATAAAGTAGATGCCATGTAAAAACCTACCCTCACGAGGGTAGGTTTTTTAGTAGCCGCGGTTTATATTAACAAAAGCGAAAATGCCGGTACCTATAGCGGTAATTGCAGTAACAATAACAAACCAGTGCATAGAGAGAGCCTCCTTCAGCTGTGATCTTTTATGTAGAAGAAAGAGCGGATAAGGCTCTTTCTATCTTTATTATACGATGGATGCTTCTTTTTTAAGCTCTTCACGTTCGTCTTCTGTAAATATGCGGGAACGAGTTAAAAACCGCTTCCCTTCCGGTCCTTCCAGGGAAAACATGCCACCCCGGCCATCCACGACATCGATAATGAGCTGGGTGTGCTTCCAGTATTCATACTGGTCCTTTGAAATATAGAAAGGCGCACCGCTGATTTCTCCAAGGAGCACGTCACTGTCTCCGACCTTGAATTCATCCGCTGCAAAACACATCGGCGCGCTGCCGTCACAGCAGCCTCCGGATTGATGAAACATCAATTCCCCATGCCGTTTTTTCAGTGATTCCATCAGTTCAAGCGTGGCATCTGTTGCGGTTACTTTATCCACAGCCATATAAACCATCCTTTCTTGAAAATAGGGTCTTGTCGCGGGACAGTAGAAAAAGGATATAGTCTTATTGTACACGTTTTCATCCAGAAAGAAAATCAGGCCGCTCCCATTTCTAGAAGGCGGCCCGTATCATCTACTGTTGTTTAAAAGAAACCTAAAGCGTCATCACTGTAGCTGACAAGCATATTCTTTGTCTGCTGGTAGTGATCGAGCATCATCAAGTGGTTCTCACGGCCGATACCGGACTTTTTGTATCCACCGAACGCTGCATGCGCTGGATAATCGTGATAGCAGTTAGTCCATACGCGTCCAGCCTGAATACCGCGGCCGAAGCGGTAGGCAGTCGTAATATTACGAGTCCAGATACCGGCGCCTAATCCATAAAGAGTATCATTGGCAGTTTCCATTGCTTCTTCATCTGTTTTAAAGGTTGTAACAGAAAGAACCGGTCCAAAAATTTCTTCCTGGAAGATTCTCTGTTTGTTGTGTCCTTTAAAGACAGTAGGCTCAATGTAGAAGCCTTCAGCCAGTTCTTCATCGTCCATTTTTTGTCTGCCGCCTCCTGTAAGAAGCTCTGCCTCTTCCTGTTTACCGATATCAAGGTACGATAGAATTTTCTCCATCTGCTCCTGGGAAGCCTGTGCTCCCATCATCGTATCGGTATCAAGCGGGTGGCCGACTTTGATCGCTTTCACACGCTCAAGGGCACGTTTCATGAATTCATCATATATATCCTCATGGATCAGGGCACGGGATGGGCATGTACAAACCTCTCCCTGATTCAGGGCAAATAATACCATACCTTCGACCGCTTTATTCAGGAATTTATCGTCCTCGACCATAAATATCCTTAAGAAAATGTTCGGGGATTTCCCTCCCAGTTCGAGTGTGACCGGAATAATATTCTCTGAGGCGTACTGCATAATAAGACGTCCGGTAGTCGTTTCTCCGGTGAAGGCTACTTTAGAAATCCTGCTGTTTTGTGCAAGCGGCTTACCGGCTTCTACACCAAAACCCTGCACCACATTCAGAACGCCCGGTGGAAGAATGTCCTGGATTAGTTCTATAACGAGCATGATGGAAGCTGGTGTCTGCTCGGCCGGCTTGAGTACGATCGTGTTTCCGGCGGCAAGAGCAGGAGCAATTTTCCACGTTCCCATAAGGATAGGGAAGTTCCATGGAATGATCTGTCCGACCACGCCAAGCGGCTCATGGAAGTGGTAAGCAACGGTATCATCATTAATCTGGCTCAAGCGGCCTTCCTGTGCGCGGATAACACCGGCGAAGTAACGGAAGTGATCGACGGCCAGCGGAATATCAGCATTAAGAGTTTCACGGACGGCTTTTCCATTATCCCACGTTTCTGCTACGGCAAGCATTTCCAGATTTTCTTCGATGCGGTCAGCGATTTTATTTAGTATTTTCGAGCGCTCTGCTACTGAGGTTTTACCCCAGGCATCTTTTGCCGCGTCTGCCGCATCAACCGCAAGCTCTACGTCTTCTTTGGAAGAACGGGCTATCTGACAGAATACCTTGCCGGTAACAGGGGAGACATTATCGAAATACTCCCCGTTAACGGGAGCTTTAAATTCCCCATTTATAAAATTGTCATAACGATCTTTAAATTGAACAAGACTTCCTTTTGTGTTCGGGCTGTCATAGCGCATACGATTTCCTCTCCTTTTACATAGATGTGATAGTGATACACAAAACTGTAAATCGGTGGAACAGGATAATGGAAGCGATTACATTTAGAATTTTATCACATATTTTTCCTTTTTAAAACAATATTCTATCTGCCTATTATCAATAAGTTATAAATGAATATTAATGGATGCTCTGCCGGTTCTGCTGAAAAAATAAGTGATATTTGTCGAAGAAGCGTATTTCTTCTATAATAGAAGAGTAAAGAATGGGACACGTAAGGGGCTGAACATGATGAACATTGAAATTGAACGGCTCCATAAGGAGCACTGGCCGGAAGTCAGGGAAATATATGAAATGGGTATTCAGACCGGGAAGGCAACATTTGAAACAAAAACACCTTCCTGGGAAATCTGGTCAGCGACACATGATCTTGTCTGCCGGCTTACCGCGGTGGAGGAGGAGACAAGAAAAGTACTTGGCTGGGTGGCGCTGGCTCCTACATCAAACCGTCCGGTTTATGAAGGGGTGGGAGAGACCAGTATTTATATACATGACGAAGGGCGCGGAAAGCGTATAGGCACACGCCTCATGAAAGAACTGATCTATATCAGCGAGCGTGAAGGCTACTGGACTCTCCAGGCCGGCATTATGCCGGAAAATATTGAAAGCATCCGGATCCATGAAAACGCCGGCTTCCGGGAAGTTGGCCGCCGGGAGAAAATAGGAAAACTTAACGGCGAGTGGCGGGATGTGCTATTATATGAGCGCAGAAGTAAAATTGTAGGAATAGAGTAGGTGAATAGCAGCAATGACGTATCACTCTGGTTATAATCTCGTAAAGCCCCTGATTCTTCTTGCAGCGGTTTGGGCGCTTGTAGTGCTGACGGATCCGGCCTTTGTTATCCCGGCTGTCCTGATCAGCATTTTTGCTGTAGTGGCAATGTTTCTTCATCAGCATGTAAAAATTAAAAATAACACCATGACCTGCTATACGTATTTATTAAAGAAGCGGATATTCACCCGGGTCGTGTACCCGAAAAACGTTACCGGCATCTTTTTAAAAAGCCCCGGGCGGAAAGGTTCTTCCGTTGATCAAACGAAAAAATTTATCAACGATCCGCCTGCGCCGATTTAAAGATACCGGGCTGTACCGCGATGTGGAAAAATTTGCAGTCGACCATGATCTTCCGCTGGAACAGGATACGAGCTACACGAAATGGAAAGAAAGCGAACAGAATAAATAAAAAAAGCAGGGAGGCCTTTCAGCCTTCCTGCTTTTTTGTCTGCTTAATGACGCGTGCGGGATTACCGCCGACGACAGTGTGGGCAGGGACATCTTTTACAACTACCGCACCAGAAGCGATGACGGCACCGTCTCCAATAGTAATACCGGGATTAATAATGGAACGGCCGCCGATCCAGACATTATCGCCTACAGTAACGGGGGTCCCGTATTCATGAAGCGTGGCCCGCTCTTCTCCATCGAGTGGATGATTCACGGTGTAAATGTGCACTCCGGGGCCAAGCATGACGCCGCTCCCAAAGCGAATCGGCGCTTCATCAAGCATCACGCAGTCAAAGTTGGCGTAAAAGGATTCGCCGACGTGAATGTTGTAGCCATAATCACAGCGGAACACGGATTCAACCCGGACCGCGTCCCCGGTGGAGCCGAAAATCTGCTTGATCGTCTCCAGCCGTTTTTCCGGATATTCCACGCCGATGTTGTTGTACATTCTAAGGGCAAGCTTCGCATTCATGCGTTCTTCGGCGAGTTCTGGATCATGGGGAAGGAATAGCTCTCCGGCCAGCATTTTTTCTTTTTCTGTTTTCATATGTACCGTCCTTTCTTCATAAAGATCTCTGTATTTATCCTACCGCAGCTTGTTTCAAAAGAGAAGATTAGATATAAAGAACACAAACAAATTCAAATGAAAAAAGATATGATACAATCTGTAAAGAATATAGGACTAATAAGTGGAGGCATCACATGACAAACGAGCTGCCCGTACAGAAAAACGAGACAATTACGGCAACCATAGAAGATTTAACCCATGAAGGCGCAGGCGTCGCAAAGGTGGATGGTTATACATTATTTGTGCCAAACACCCTTCCCGGCGAAACTGCTGAAATTAAAGTGATCAAAACGAAAAAAGGCTACGGTTTTGGCCGTCTGCTTAACGTAATAGAAGAAAGCGCGGACCGCGTGGAGCCGCCCTGTCCGATCTATAAGCTCTGCGGGGGATGTCAGCTGCAGCACATGAGCTACAGCGGCCAAAAGAAGTATAAGCATAAGCAGGTAATAGAAGCATTAAGCCGGCTCGGCGGCCTGGCTGACGTAACCGTTCATCCGACGCTTGGCATGGATGACCCCTGGCATTACCGCAACAAAGCGCAGGTACCGATCGGTACGAAACCGGACGGCCATTTGAAGGCCGGCTTTTATCAGCAGCGCTCCCACCGGATTATGGATATGGATGCCTGTATCATCCAGCAGGAAAGCAACGATCAGGCCGTGCAGACGGTGAAAAATATTGCCGATGAGCTCGGCATTACTTCCTATAATGAAGATAAGCACCGCGGCACGCTTCGCCATGTGGTGGCTCGTTATGCCCAAACGACCGGCCAGCTGATGATTGTGCTAATTACAAAAGATGAAACCCTGTCCCATAAGAAAAAGCTGATTGAAAAGATCCGAGCGGAAATACCGGATACAGTTTCGATTATCCATAACATCAATCCAAAGCGTACGAACGTTATCTTCGGTGATAAAACAAATGTCCTATGGGGGGAAGAATATATTTATGACCACATAGGCGACATTTCATTTGCGATCTCAGCCCGCTCTTTTTATCAGGTGAATCCGGACCAGACGAAAGTATTGTACGATAAGGCACTGGAATATGCTGATCTGAAAGGTCATGAAACGGTAGTAGACGCGTACTGCGGCATTGGAACGATTTCACTCTTTCTTGCCCAGAAGGCGCAGCATGTCCACGGCGTCGACATTGTACCGGAAGCGATAGCAGATGCGAAGCGCAACGCCCGCCTGAATCAATTTGAGAACGTGACATTTGCTGTAGGGGAAGCCGAAGAAGTCGTTCCATGGTGGGCGAAAGCAAACGGTCTGCGCCCGGATGTAATGGTCGTCGATCCGCCGCGGAAAGGCTGTGACAACAAGCTGCTCGACATGATGCTTGAAACCCGACCCGAGCGTATTGTCTACGTCTCCTGTAACCCGGCAACTCTCGCACGCGACCTGAAGTACCTTACTGAAAGCGGAGCGTACCAGGTTAACGAAGTACAGCCTGTCGATATGTTCCCGCAGACCACGCATGTGGAGTGTGTTTCACAAATAATTTTGGTGAAATAACTGAAGTTTTTAGTTTTTTATAAATATATTAATTCAAGATTTTAATTTGTGCATAAATTTTTAAAGGCTATGTCTACTGTTGAATCTAAAAAAAAAAATTTATTATAATAAAATTGCAATAAAAAATTCTAGATTTATCAATATTATTAGAAAGAATTTTAAAGAGGTGAATAAATGCTATTTTCAGAATTACACCAACTTAAGAAAGGATCAAAAGATGATTGGTTTGACCCCATATTAGATATAGACACTAAGTTATTTATTGACCCATTTCTTCTGTTCAAAAATTCTAACAAGCACTTCGAAAAAAGTCATGAGAAAATTATTCTCTTTTTTAACGAATCTTTTATTCTAGCTGCTAAAAGTCAAGGAATATCAAATACTTTATCTTACAAGAAGCTAAGAGGGATGATGACCTTCCCAGAAGTTGGTGAAATTTGTTTAGGTTATACAAACAAAAGTACTAGTGGCTTAGGTTCAGGTCCGGGTTTTTCCAAAACTATAGGCGAAGCAATTTTAAAATCAATAGAAGCAGGAATTACAGACTTAGATCATTTTGAAGAAATTAGTATATTAGAAGAAGGTATAGGTGCAGATCGTATTAGTGATATTTGTGGGAATATTATCAAAGAGGAAATAATAGATTATACCAATGAAGTATGCAAAAGGCATGATATACCTCTAGAGGAATTTAAAGTAAAGCATTCTTCATTTGATTTTCAAAATCTAAGATGGGAAAATACTAAAATTTTTCTTCCTAAAAATCCCTTTAATAATAAACCGATACTATTAGTACCCTCAAATATTTTAAGAGATCTACCTAGCATAAATGCAAAAGGATTCTTAGATTGGGCATGGACAAATGAAAATGAAACTTTAAGAACAGATTTTAATTATGAAATTAAAAAGCAGTTAAAAAAAGAAGATATTGTAAAAGTTGCTTTAGAACAAACTGATCTATTAGAAAAATATGTTAAATTTGTTGAAAATAAAGGTTCAAGCCCTTACAATCTTGTCGATGACCCCAAGGGTCTTTATCAATGGTATCAACAATCAAAAATTTATACGGAAAATCATCCTGTGAAACTTCCAATAGCATCTAATTCGGAAGAGTTAGCAGTTTTTGTTAAAGAATTAATAGAAGAATTTAATAACTTTATTGTTAATAATTCGGGGTATAAACTTTTGTGGAATGAAAAGCCTCTATTACCTAAAACAGAAGAAGCATCACAGTTATTATTCCATGGTTTAATTAGAGCTCAATGTCAAGTGAACGGAGTAGATGTCTCAAGAGAAGTCAACTCTGGAAGGGGACCGGTCGATTTTAAATTTTCTAGCGGCTTTCAAGAAAAAGTTTTGATTGAAGTTAAGAGAGCAAGTAGTAATAAACTAATGCAGGGGATTACAAAACAATTGCCTCAATATTTAACCACTGAAAATATAAATATTGGGTATTATGTTGTTATTGTGCAAAAAGAAGAAGAATTCAAGAAAATAAGTACATTGAAAGGAATTGCAGAACAATTAAGTAAAGATCAAAATAAATATATAGATGTATTTACGATAGATGCTACTAGTGATAAGCCATCAGCTTCTAATTTAAAGTAGGGCATTTTCGAAGATTCTTAGAATAGGCTCTTAAATTAAATAGAGTTAAGCAACTAAGAAACAAATAAAAACTGAAAAGCAAATTGAAAACATATTTTCTATTTGCTTTTTGACTTTTAAGATAAAGAGTGACTTTATATTTACACTAGCTATTTATAAACCAATAAATAACAAGTTATCCTTTATTTACATAAAATCATTTAATGTATATACTAGATTTAATTACTTGAAAGACAAAAAAATATAGGGGGATTTTTTTGAAAATTCAAACTGTTTTATATAAAAATGAAAGTCTATCTGAAGAAATAAGTATTGAAGCAATAGAGTATCATAAAGATTTTGAAATAGTTAGAAAAAAACTTTATTGTACATTTCAAGGTTGTGGAGCGAAAATAGAATATGTACCAAAAGGAAAGCATAAAGCATACTTTAAAACTTGGCCGCGTCAAGATCATATTGAGGAATGTGTAGACTATTTTGAACGAGAAAAAAAAAGAAAAAGTGAAAAAGGATCAGCGACTCTAGATGTAGCTCTTACTCCCAGTCATATAAATAGAGTTTTACGAGAAATATATAAAGAAGCTAATGAAAATGAAGAGGATAAAAGAAATAGAATTGAGAAGCAAAAGAATAAGAGTAAGAAGAAAAATATTACTGTAGACGAATCACAACTTCCTAGTTCCAGTGTTAATATAAATCCCACTACAGAAGGAGGAAAAAATGACTTAAAAGTAGGTCAAAGAGCTCCGAATGTAAGAAAGCGTCATAATATACAGTTGTTAAGTGAAAGCGATATTGGCTTCACACGAGCAGTTTATGGAATTGTCCAATCAATTATCATTGAAAAAGATAGAGTGATTTTCAAAATATCTTCTGGAAATAAAAGAATGTAATATACGCTTTGAGGAAGCTTTTATGGCTACTGCAGCAAGTAATATAGTAAATATGTTTAAAATTGCAGATGAGTACAAATCTAAAGGAAATGTCTTAAATCTGTCTGGTATAGGAGAAGTAACAAAAATAAATACTAACTATCAATTAATAATCAGAAATCAGAATCACTTTACGCTAAATAATTATAAGATATCTTCTTTTGCTTCCCACTACGTAATTAATGGATAAAATATTCAACCAGTAGTTATTGTGTATAAATGTCTTTAGTTTAAAGACGGTTCTTAGAATTTATCGCTAATATTTCTCGAAGAGAGAGATTTTAATTAATGGTCAAATTGAGAAATTCCTTAAAGAAAGTTCTAAGTGATGTAATCACTAAATAGTCACGTTTATAAATAAGACGGCAGACTCCTGCAGACAAGCCATCGGTGAAGATAAAAGAGCGCTATTTTCTTTTAGCTGAGGCATGGCCTGCGGAAAGACGCCGTCTTAATAAAAAATGAAATATTCTCTCCAAACAAAAAGAAGAAGCCGCCAGGGCCTCTTCTTTTTTATATCTCATCTTCTCCAAATGCCTCAGGGAGCATTTTAAAGCCTTCGATTTCGGCATCTTCTTCGATTTCAATCATAATGCAGCGTTTGCCTTTGTAATTGACCTGTTTCACAAATTGCAGATCCTGCGGGCTGATGGATATGTTGGCTACTTTTGTATTGATCTTAATTGACTTGGATTTATATTTCGGAATCACGCTCGTTGCTTTTAATTCATAGGACTCTTCGTTAGTGAACCGTTCGAAGGACGATTTAATTTGTTCGTCTTCGACCTGTTCGCCGCTCTGGGCAAGTACGCGGCCCACGTCTTTATAGTCGAGCATAGGCGCCGTATCTTCTTCATTTTCTTCCACGACACGGTTGATTTCTTCATATACCGCGGCAAGGGTGGACGGATTAAGCTGGTCGCCGACCACGTCTTTAATAACCTCTTCAAACACTGCTTTGTCTTCCTGAGCAGTCATAATGTCCTGGCCGGTCAGCACTTCTTCAATAAACCGGTAGTCCGGCTCATGTGCTTTGCCAGCCGCATAAAGAACGTGATTTACGTCCGACACGCCATCGGTAATAGCTGGAAATAGAAAGCCTGCCATCGGATGCTTTAAATCGATTACGGGATCGGTTTCGATTTTGTATTTGAACTCTTTTTCAATATAGTCGAAGTGAATCTCTTTTTTTGGTTCCTCGGTTTTATTAATACTGCAGATAATAAAAGGGTTCGAATATACCGTATCACGGACATTTTCTTCATTTTCTCCGGCTTCCCGTCTGGTGGGCTTCATGTATTCGGCACGGATGAACGAAATGACAATATCCTTTTCATATGGATGATCCGTTAATATTTTTTTCGTAATCGCAAGCATTTCCTGCTTCCAATCCTCCACACTGCTGCTGAGAAGAGCTTTATGCAGAATCAGCTGGCTGGAATCCTCAGCTTCCCGGTCAAATTTTACTTCGAACAGCTTTTCATCCATCTGCCCGCCGAGCAGCTTTTTAAAGTGAGCAATAAACAATTCCTGCTGATCGTCATCAAGCAAATGAAACGGCTGGCTCTGCTGATGGTAGATCTCTGTTGTTTCTTTCATCACGTACACGTTAAATATATCTGAAATCTTTAATAGATCATTGTCTACTTTGAGCTGCCGGCGAATCGCGGCAATATCTTTTTTATCCATAGCTGTCCACTCCCGGGTGATGTAATTTACGTTTGGAAACTCTGTCAGTATACCATTTTGACACAGTGGGAGGGCATTTGTGAATATGCCTGTAGAACGTGCCTTTGAAAAAATAAAAAAAGAACCGTACAGGACATATCCTATCGGTTCTCTAGAAAACATATTTACATTTCTTTGGCTCCCAGATATCTTGATTTCCAGTAGCTGTTGTCCATATCCGTTACGGTGACGCCGGTAGAAGCGCCGGCATGAACAAATTTATTATCGCCCGCATAGATACCAACGTGGGAAGGACCGGTTCTCGTTTCAAAAAAGATCAGGTCTCCTTTTTCCGGTTTATCTACGCTTGTTCCTGCCTTCCACATCTGGGCTGCGGTCCGGGGAAGATCTTTGCCATGTTCCGAAAATACGCTTTGCACCAGGCCGCTGCAGTCAAATCCTTTTCTTGTCGTACCGCCCCATAAGTAAGGGACCCCCATGTGGCGCTTCGCTGATGAAATCAAGCTGTCTGCATCTGCGGAAGACGAAGAAGAAGGCTTTGCAGCGGAGGCTGCCTCTGACGGTACTGCCGTTGAAGCTCCTGCCACGACAGGGGAGGCTGCTAGTCCCAAGGAACCGAGCGTCTGCGGACCGGCCACGCCATAGAAGTTCCCGCGCGGGTTGGAAATACTCGTGGACATCTGATAATCCCGCACTGCCTGCAGGGTTTTAGATCCGAAAATGCCGTCTATGTTGGAAGAAGGATTAAATCCTTTTTCGGTTAATGTTTTCTGAAGCTGCTCAACAAAATCGCCCCGGCTGCCTACTTTCATGGAAGAAGCGGTGTTACCAGGCTGCGGAAGCGAAAACCCGCTTGTGGCTACATTATTTATCATGGAATTCCTGCCTTTCACTATGTATAAGAATTGAAGAAATATGTAGAGGAGATGGTCTCTTAAGGTAAAAGAATGTGCCATAAAATGTTTCATTCCTTCTATAGTATCGGCAGGATATAGGAAAGGTTAATGAAAAAATAAAATAAAATGAATAAAAAAATTGGTACCTCTTATAATATAAGGATGTTAATTTTTAAGATTCGTCTTCTTTATTCTATCAAAAACAGCGCAAAAACCTCGAATTCCTTATTTTAAGGAATCCGAGGTTTTTGAAATAATGCCGGTATTAATTTTGAAGGGCTGAAAAGAAAGGTAAAAGAAACCAGTCAGCGACTCGAGCAGACCAGCCATCGGTGAAGTTAAAGAAGGCGCCTTTTCCTCTTTAGCTGACGCATGACCTGCCGAACGCGTTCGACTGGATCTTTTTTTCAAAGTTTGGAATGAGCCCTTTCAGGAAAGAGGCTTCTCATTCTATTTCTTTCTTACATTGTTAATCCAGGCTTCATCCTGATTCATCATTTTAATAGCTGCATAAATCAGCATAAATTGAATGATAATAATCGGCAGTCCCATTAAACCGGACACGATTTCGAGCGGTGCGAGACCGCCCGCTCTCATTAAAACGAGAGCCAGGGCTGTAATAATAACAGCAACGACAATCCGTAAAAACTTAGATGGCTCGTTCTTGCTCATATCTTCTGTACTTGTATAAGCGGCAATCGTATACGTTGTAGAATCAAGGGTGGTCGTTAGGAATATCATCGCAACGATCATAAAGACGGTAAGAGACAGAGCAGGCAGAGGCAGAGAAGAGAGAATAGCAGGGATCGCTGCCATTTCATCACCGTTCTGCACGATGTCCAGTACATTGACATCTCCATTAATATAGCGGTGCACGCCGAGCCCGCCGAGGATGCCGGTAGCAATCCAGGACAACAGGGTAGGTGCAAGCAGATAGGTTAGTATCATTTCTTTAATGGTGCGCCCTTTTGATATTTTTGCAGCAAACACACTGTGCAGCATGGCCCACGTAGCGCTGTAGGCAAACCAGAACACTGTATTTGTCTGGATATGACTGGCTCCTCCATCGGCGAGTGATTCCGTCATAAAGCTCATACCAATGTAGTTGTTGATAAGAAAGCCAAAGGTTTCGGTGAAAAAGTTAAGAATAAATACGCCGGGTCCGGCAATCAAAATGAAAATACCGAAAGCCCCTGCTAAATACATATTAAAGGTACTCAGACGTTTGATTCCTTTTTCAATACCGACATAGGCACTAATGGAAAACATCAATACCCAGATGATCGTTACGGCCAGGGTAAGGCCGAATGTGACTTCCATGTTAAACAGTTCAGCGAAATTGTACGTGATAATCGGTGCACCAAGTCCGAGCGTAACCGCCGCTCCGGCGAGAATGCTGATAAGAAAGATAATATCCAGCAGTTTCCCTCGGATGCCATCAGTAAACGCATCGCCGAAAATACTGCGGAAGGCTTCTGAAATTCTCATCAGCGGACGCTTTCTTACGTGAAGAAGGTAAGCCATTGCCGGAGCAATCATGACAAAAATCGCAAATACTTGAAAGCTCCACATGAACATTCCGTAAGAATTTCCCCAAAGAAGGGCTTCGGCCGACCCGGCTTCAACACCAGACGGAGGGTCATTGGCCACAGAGGACCATTCCACCATGCCGGTCCGCATTAATGTAGAACCGACTCCCATTGCAATTAGTATGGAAGCATATTCAAACAGAGAAAACTGGGGTTTTTCCGCAGGGTCTCCAAGAACGACCTGCCCGTATTTAGAAAAAGATAAATAAAGGCCGGCTGCAACAAGAATAACAGCATACCAAAGGTACCCCCAGCTGAATATAGCGACAATAGAGTCAAAGACAGGATCTAATACTTCTAAAGCGGCGCCCTCATTCGCTGCGAAAAGAACGCTTATCGCAACAATGACAAGAAGGGCGGGAAGAAAAATTTTATAATCGATCAACGCCAGTTTACTTTTTTTCTGATCGACTTTTGGTTCCATACCGTACACTCCCTTTTAAAAAAATAACAAATTCTGACACTTATGTTTCCAGATGATTTGGAACAGGTGCATCCTCACCTCTTACCCTTTTTAACGATAAAATATGCATTTGAAATACTCTTTTTAAAATAGAGTAACAACAGAAGATAAAAAGATTCAGAAGAGCAGTCTAAGGGAAGAGGAAATAAAAAGCAGAAGGAGTGGATTCAAATGGCAGAAATAACGTTTACTTCCGTGCAGGGAAGCCATGAAACAAAAAGCGATCAAGGGCATAAAATTAACTACGATGTAACGGTCCTTTATGACAGGGAGGAACCGACCTACACTATACAGTATGAAACAAAAGACCGATTGGTCCCACAGGCCTGAAACAATAAAATTTGAAAATGGAAATACTGTAATCGAAGAGGGCAAGAATGTATTCCGGCTTGATAAAGAACAAGAAAGAAGAGGAAGAAGATTGATAAAAAAACACCGGCAGCCGCTGGTGTTTTTTTTGTCTTATGACAAGCATAATTAGGCAGAAAAGGTAAAAATTTGCCTGGGCAGATTGGGGCAGGCAGGTATTTCGAGGTCAGCCGCGAATATGTTTAATTAAAGAAGATAAGCGTTGGTTCTGCTGTACAATTGGCGCATTTACCAGCCGTTTATTTAGTAGAACAATGTCATTGAGCGGTTTGAAGGGAGGGCGTGATGGATAAAGAATGGATTACGAGCATCGGTATCGATATTGGGACAAGTACAACCAAATGTATTATCAGCCGGCTGTATATTCAGATATCAAATAATGGATTTACGCTTCCGGCCTGTACGATTGAACAGCGGGAGGTTGTCTATGAAAGTAAGATGTACACTACACCCTTGATCAATGATGAGGAAATCGATATGGAGTCGCTGCAGGCAATATTGGAAAAGGAATATAAGCAGGGCGGCATTCGTCTTGCGGATGTCGAGGCGGGAGCTGTCATTATAACGGGAGAAACGGCGTTAAAAAAAACGCAGAACATATTATTCATTATTTAGCCGACCGGGCTGGTGATTTTGTCGTGGCAGCAGCAGGAGCCTCGCTGGAGGGGATTTTGGCAGGCAAGGGCTCTGGTGCGCTTGAATACTCTGAAAGGCATTCCGGCGTCACCGCAAATATTGATGTCGGCGGCGGGACGGCAAACGCCGCTCTGTTTAAAGACGGCCTTCCATTTTATACGGTAACGTTCCATGTAGGTGGACGCCTGCTGCGTTTGGACGACAAGGGGGAAGTCAGCTATATCGCTTCTTCTACGAAAAAACTATTGAACGATTATGGTATCCCGGTGGAAATCAATGACACATTATCTATGGCAGACTTGGAAGATGTCTGCAGGCTTTTAAGCAGGCTGATGATGGATGCGTTGACAGGCAGGGGGACAGCGGAGGAATTAGTGACAGAACTTCCGTCATCGATCGTTCCTGCGATTGATACGATCATATTCTCCGGCGGTGTTGGAGAAATGATGAAACAGAAGAGACCAAAAACAATCGCAGAAACATCGGCATATGGGGATATCGGGCCGCTGTTGGCAGGAATTCTGCAGGAAGAAGCGATGCATCGTGATTTGACTATTGTTCCGGCCAAAGAAACGTCCCGGGCAACTGTTATTGGAGCGGGGATGCAGAATACAGAAGTGAGCGGATCTACGATGTTTGTGAACCAGGCGCTTCTGCCGCTTAAAAACCTGCCTATTTTACCGATACCAATATATGAAAATGGTACTTCTGCTGCATTTCATACACGCCTCGAGAAGATGCTTAAAGAAGCAAAAACCATTTATTCGGAGCAGGAGGATCCACCCTTTGTGATCGCTCTTCCTGCAGTAGAACATATCACCTATGAGCTCTTGCAGGACATAAGCGACAGCATAGAGGCATTATACGCGAGAGAGTTTGCTGAAAAGCGGATTCTGGCAGTGCTCAGTGAAAACGATCTGGCTAAAGTACTCGGACAGGCTCTTCAAAAGCGGGCAGGTGGAGAAAAAGAAGTGATATGCATCGATCAGGTGGATGTAACACATGGCGATTATATCGATCTGGGGCTTCCTGTCTCTGGAGAAGCCATTTCTATTTCTATTAAAACATTGGCATTTTAATAAAAGGGGGAAAAGAGATGGAGAAAAAAGTAATTCTTTTCGGTGAAACATACTCTTTTCAAAGTTTAAAAGAAATTCTGGCCAAAGCGAATGAGGAGAGATCAGGCGACGAGCTTGCCGGAGTGGCGGCAGATTCAATGAAAGAACGGATGGCTGCAAAAATCGTGCTGGCAGATCTGACGCTTGGGGAAATATACGAGAATCCTCTGCTTCTGCCGGAAGAGGATGAAGTGTCCGAGCTGATCGAGCAGTCCCTTCATAAAGAGAGACTGCATGCGGTAAAAGGCTGGACCGTGTCTGATCTGCGGGAATATCTGCTGAGCGATGAGCAGACAGGCAGCGATTTAGTCGAAACAGGTAAAGGGCTGACGAGCGAAATGATAGCGGCCGCAGCCAAGCTTATGTCCAATCTGGATTTAATTCAGGCTGCGTCTAAAATAACCGTTCTGACGACATGCCGGACGGAGATAGGCCAGCCGGGAGTTCTCGCATCAAGAGTTCAGCCCAATCACCCGTCCGATAATTTAAAAGGCATGAGAGCTTCTTTATATGAAGGGTTAAGCTATGGCATTGGGGATGCTGTCATCGGCATTAATCCGGTCATTGATACAACGAGCAACATTGATAGTCTTATGCGCGAAACGAAAGCAGTGATTGATGAATGGAGCATCCCTGCACAGAACTGCGTGCTCTCGCATATTACCAGCCAGATGAGAGCAGTGGAAAATGGCGCACCGGCAGATATGCTGTTTCAAAGTCTCGCGGGCACCCAGGCGGGCAACGAATCATTCGGAATTTCTACGGCAATGCTCCGGGAAGCGTCGGAGCTGATTCAGGAAAAAGGCACCGCACCCGGACCGAACCGCTGGTATTTTGAAACAGGGCAGGGGTCGGAGCTTTCCGCAGAAGCTCATGCCGGTATTGATCAAGTAACGCTGGAATCGAGATGCTATGGCATGGCCAGAGTGTTTAATCCGTTTATCGTTAATACAGTAGTAGGGTTTATCGGTCCAGAATACTTGTTTGACAGTAAGCAGGTCATTAGAGCGGGTCTGGAGGATCATTTTATGGGAAAGATGCACGGCCTGCCAATGGGAGTGGATGTCTGCTACACCAACCACATGAACGTGGATCAGAATGATATGGATACATTAAGCACGGTCCTGACCAGTGCGGGCGTTACCTTTGTGATTGGCGTGCCGATGGCAGATGACTGTATGCTGAACTATCAATCGCTGAGTTATCATGATATTGCCACACAGCGAAGCATTTTCAATAAGCGTCCGGCTCCTGATTTCGAAAAATGGCTGGAGCGCAGAGGTCTGATGGAAAACGGAAATCTTACAAAAACATCCGGCGACGCGGGAGTATTTCTGCACCGGGTATAGGAGGAAGCAGAATGAAAGAACAAAAGGATACACATGCGGACGACCTGAAACAGTTTACGCCGGCACGAATTCAAGTCGGACGTACCGGCACAAGGCCGCTTACGAAAGACGCTTTGTCGTTTCGCATTGATCATGCTGCCGCTGTTGATTCTGTTTACGGAGAAGTAGAAGACTCTCTGCTTGCGAAGCTTGGTTTGTTCTCAATAGATACCCGCTATGAATCAAAGGAAAATTATTTAAAGCGGCCGGATCACGGGCGTCTGCTCTCGGATAAAGGACAAAAATGCTTACTAGAGCATTGCGAAATGGCTCCTCAAGTGCAGATTGTCATCTCAGATGGTCTCAGCGCGTCGGCAGTAGAAGCAAATATAATGGATGTGTACCGGGCGCTTAAAGACTCACTCGATTCCTACGGATTAAAAACAGGCACCTCTTTCTTTTTAAAAGGGGGAAGGGTCGGCTGTATGGATGCAATAGGAGAGCTGCTTCAGCCTGAAGCCTTTGTGCTGCTGATCGGGGAGCGGCCGGGTCTCGTATCAGCTGAATCACTGAGTGCTTACATGTGCTACAAACCACGGAAAGGAACAAAGGAGTCGAGCCGCATGGTCGTCTCCAACATTCATCGCAGCGGGACCCCGCCTCTGGAAGCTGCCGCCCACATAGGAACATTAATTCATAAGATGCTGGAGCAGAAAACAAGCGGGGTGAAGCTGGTTGTTTAAATAAAAGGCGGGCGCAGGTCCTGCCTTTTTTGCTGATTTATTCCCTATTACATAAAGAACCATGTATGATTAAGTGAAGGATAACGTCAAACGAAATTTATAAAGAAAAAGGATTGTGTTGGAAATGAAATCATTTACGCAGTATAAATTACAGGAGGACATCCTTCGTGCCCTTGACATGCTTGGCTACAAAGAGCCAACCAATGTTCAGCAGAAGGTGATTCCAAAAGCGCTGGAAGGCCGGGACGTGATCGTGAAAGCAAGAACGGGAAGCGGAAAAACAGCGGCATTCGGCATCCCGCTTTGTGAGCTGGTGGAATGGGAAGAGAACAAGCCGCAGGTACTTGTGCTGACGCCGACCCGTGAATTAGCCGCTCAGGTAAAAGACGATATTATCCATATCGGCCGCTTTAAGCGTATTAATGCTGTTGCGCTGTATGGCAAGCAGCCTTTTGCGAAACAGAAAAATGACCTGAAGCAAAAAGCGCACATCGTAGTCGGCACCCCGGGGCGTGTGCTCGATCACATCGAAAAAGGAACGCTTTCTCTTGAAAAAGTAAAGTATCTTGTTATTGATGAAGCCGATGAAATGCTTCACATGGGATTTTTGGAGCAGGTGGAAGCCATTATCAACCGGGTTCCCAAACAGCGGAAAACGATGCTGTTTTCTGCCACGCTGCCGGATAATATTGAAAAGCTCGGACGCAAATACATGATCGATCCTGATTACCTGGAAGTGGAGCCGGAAGCGTCTTCCGCACGGGCCATTACTCATTACCGCCTGGACAGTATTCCGGAGAAGAAGCTTGAAACGCTTCATAAAGCAGCAGTTGTGGAAAATCCGGAAACGTGTGTTATTTTCTGCAACACACAGGCGGAGGTGGAGCGGGTCTTCGCGTATATTAAACAAAAAGGATATCCCTGTGATAAGCTGCATGGCGGCATGATCCAGGAGGATCGTTTTGACGTGATGGACGATTTCAAAAAGGGGCTCTTCCGCTATCTGGTAGCCACTGATGTAGCAGCGAGAGGCATTGACGTAGAGAACGTCACCCACGTTATAAGCTTTGACGTGCCTAGAGAACAGGAGAGCTATGTGCACCGGACAGGCAGGACAGGGAGAGCGGGGCGGACCGGAACAGCGATAACGATTGCGGGTACCCGCGATGAGCGGTACATGAAGTATATTGAAGACTATACCGGCATTTCTATTGAAAAAAGAGCGGTGCCGTCTGAACAAAAAGTAACGCGGGCTCTTCCTGCTTTTCAAAAAAGTCTGCAGCAGAAACCGCAGCGAAAAGCAGATAAAGGCGAACAAATGAATCAGGACATTTTAAAGCTGTATATTAACGGCGGGAAGAAAAAGAAAATTCGTGCCGTAGACTTTGTTGGTACGATTTCCAATATTGACGGTGTATCGGCAGAAGATATCGGCATCATTTCCATTCAGGAACAGTCCTCTTATGTGGATATTTTAAATGGAAAAGGAATGATGGTTCTGGAGGCCCTGCGCCATACGACCATTAAAGGAAAGAACCTGAAAGTACACATTGCCAAGAAGTAGCCGGCAGCCATGCGTTAGTTCTGCTCCAAAAAAGGGTACTGATTAAGTAACATAATAAAATTTAGTATACTGGAGTGAATTTCAATGGCTGATACTCAACAAAAAAGGCGTCCGAAAATTGCTTTAACCGGAGCGAGCGGTTACATTGGCAGAAACTTAATGAACAAGCTCACGGAACATGCTGATGTCATTGCTTTATCACGAAATGGTGATAAATACGAAAATACAGAGCACGTGGAATGGCGGTCCTGTGACGTGTTCTCAATGGCTGACGCAGAAAAAGCATTAAAGGGAGCCGATTATGCATTTTATCTCGTTCACTCCATGATGCCTTCTGCAAAGCTTACGCAGGGCACGTTTGAAGATATGGATATTATACTGGCAGATAACTTTGCCCAGGCTGCCAAGAAGAACGGAGTCAAGCAGATCGTTTACTTAAGCGGCCTGATGCCGGAAGCTAAACAGCTCTCCAGGCACTTGAAGAGCCGTTTGGAAGTAGAGAAAGTGCTCAGCGCATACGGTATTCCTATCACGACGATACGCGCCGGCCTGATCGTAGGACCGCAGGGCTCGTCTTTCCCGATTCTGCAGCGGCTTGTAAAGCGTCTGCCTTATATGATTCTTCCAAAATGGACGAACACAAAAACACAGCCTATCGCCCTGCCGGATGTTTTAACGGCGCTCGATAAAAGTGTAGGCAATGAATCTGTGTTTGGAAAAGCCATTGATGTAGGAGGACCGGAAGTCCTGACCTATAAAATTATGATGAAGCAGACGGCGGAAGTGTTAAATAAAGAACGAAAATTTTATAATGTGCCTTTTTTCACCGTGAAACTTTCCCGTTTATGGGTCAGTTTAACAACACAGACGCCGAAAGAAATGGTGTATCCGCTTATTGAAAGCCTGGTGCACCCTATGGTAGTCAGCAAAGAGCGGGTAGTAGAAGGCATCAGCGATGGTAAAATCACCTTTAAAGAAGCAGCGCTGAATTCGATACGGGAAGAGGAGCAGAAAGAGAAAGAACAGCAGGAAAAAGAACAGCAGCAGAGTTCAGCTCCTCCTAAACCGAAAAAGCCGGAAGTGGAAGCAAACGTCCGCTCTGTCCAGCGCGTACCGATGCCGGAGGGGAAAACAGCCCAATGGGTGGCACAGCATTATGTAGAATGGCTACCCGGCCTGTTTAATCCGTTTCTAAGAGCAAAATGCGACGATCCGAGCAGCTGCGAACTTTATCCGAAGTTCGGAAAAAAACCGCTTCTTATCTTATCGCTTTCCGAGGAACGGAGTACGGAAGACAGAGCTCTTTACTACATTACAGGCGGAGCATTTGCCAAGACGATAGACGGCAACCGCGGACGCCTGGAGTTCAGACATATTCCGGGTACCAACGAATGCATTGTAGCGATTCACGATTACATGCCTTCGCTGCCGTGGTTTGTTTATCAGTATACACAGGCGAAAATGCACATTTGGGTCATGTTCAGCTATAAAAAGCATCTGGAACGCTACATCAAACGCCAGAATAAAAATAACGAAACGAGCATTTCATCTTCTGAAGCAAGAGCCTAACCGCTCTTGCTTTTCTTTTGATAGGAGCTGGAAACAAAGAGAAACACATCTTGTATTTGTAAAATAGAGTCTTTTAAAGGTAGAATAAGAACACAGTTATCAATTTGGGAGGGTGTCGCTATATGGCTATGGAAGGAAAAGTTATTGTAATTACAGGGGCAAGCAGCGGAATCGGAGAAGCTGCTGCAAGAGAACTTGCGTCCAAAGGAGCCTGCGTGGTCCTCGGCGCCCGCCGAGAAGAACGTCTGGAACTGCTTAAGCAGACCATCGAGCATGAAGGCGGAAAGGCTATTTATAAAACGACGGACGTAACGAAGCGTGAAGAGGTGGAAGCTCTCGTAAACGAAGCGGTTCAGGCTTATGGCCGTGTAGACGTAATGATTAATAACGCAGGCATCTCGCTTGCTTCTAATATGAGCAAAACGAAAGTAAACGAATGGGATAGTATGATTGATGTTAACTTGAAGGGCGTTTTGTACGGTATTGCAGCCGCACTTCCTCCTATGCTCAAGCAGAAAGAAGGCCATATTATTTCAATTTCTTCTGAAGAAGGCCACGAAACAGCGACATCCAACGTCGTATACTCTGCTACAAAAAGAGCAGTACGCGTCGTAATGGACGGTCTTCGTAAAGAAGTACAGCCGGAAGACAATATTAAAGCAACGACCATTTCACCGGGAGTGGTGGCAACAGAGCTGACCGACCATTTAACGGACGAAGACTTGTTAAATATGATGGATAATTATATTCTCGGGCCATCCCTGTATCCTGAAGACGTGGCGAACGCAATCACCTACGTGATCGAACAGCCTGACCATGTGGCAGTCAACGAAATGCTCGTGCGCCCGAAGCCTCATCAATAAAAGATAAGCTTGAAAGCACTCTATCGGAGTGCTTTTTTTATGCCTTGAATGTAATATATATATTGCATTATGTTTTATATAATGTATAATTTTTAGAAAGGAGGCGTTATAATGCGTTGGTTTAAACAAAAAACAACAGATGAATGGATAGAGCAGACGAAAAACAAAATCTATAAGGAACTTTATGTGCTGGTTGTGGTAGTATGCGCGTTTTCGATTTTTTATAATGCGTTTGTAAACCCGGAACCCTCCACGATTCCTGTAGTAGAACTAATCATTTTAGCTGGAACCGGAATATATTATATGATAAGAGGCTGGGTGCTCGGTATTTTCAGCGCAGAAAAAGAGATACACGATCGAAACAGCCGGCTGCCGATGACAGCTAAACAATTTATATATGCTGCAGCAGGCGGGGTGCTCATATCTGTTTATTTTGGTGTGAGAAGCGCTGTTGTTTATGGAGAAGGGATGACACAAAGTATTTATTATTTTTTTATCAGTTCTGCAGGAAGTCTATTGATATATATGCCTGCTATGCTTCTGGTGGCATTTATTTCAGCTGTTTTTACAAGCTCAAAGAGTATGGAATAATCTAAAAAGAGAGGAGAAGAAATGAAAAACTTAAAAATGAAAGCGGCACGAGCAGAAAAAGATTTATCCCAGGGAGAACTGGCAGAAAAAATAGGAGTGTCCCGGCAGACGATTGGATTAATGGAATCGGGTAAATACAATCCGAGCCTTCAGCTGTGTCTCGCTGTGTGCCATGCGCTGTCGAAAACCCTGGATCAGCTTTTTTGGCAGGATGAATGAAAAAATTCCTATTCTTCCTTCATTTCTTATGCGGCGTTACCGATAGTAACAGTAGAGACGTCAAATTAAAGGAATGAATAAGAAATGGATAAAACAACCATTATTGGATTAGTACTAGCACTCACAGCACTGCTTGGCGGGATGGTTATGAAAGGGGTCCAGCTGGGAGCTCTGGTCAATCCGGCAGCCATTATGATTATTATCGTTGGAACGATCGCAACCATTGTGATCGGTTTCCCTACGAGTGAAATTAAAAACATACCTAATCTTTTTAAAATCATTTTCAGCGATAAAGGAACGTTAAGCGTGGAAGGCTTGATTCCGAAATTTTCCGAATGGGCTCAGACGGCAAGAAGAGAGGGACTGCTTGCACTGGAGCCGGAAGTAGATGAAATTGAAGACGAGTTTCTTCGCAATGGATTAAGTATGGTAGTTGACGGCCAAAGCTCGGATTTCATCCGTGATTTAATGACGGAAGAAGTCGAGGCGATGGAGGAACGCCATAAAGTAGGAGCAAGCATCTTTTCTCAGGCTGGTACATATGCGCCGACGCTCGGTGTTCTTGGAGCGGTAGTCGGCCTCATTGCGGCCCTTGCCGATATGAGCGATACAGAGCTGCTCGGCTACGCAATCAGTGCGGCTTTTGTAGCGACACTGCTGGGGATTTTCACCGGTTACGTATTATGGCATCCGTTCGCCAATAAGCTGAAGCGTAAATCAAAAAAAGAAATAGAAATCAGAGAAGTCATGATCGAAGGTATTCTTTCTGTACTGGAAGGCCAGCCTCCGAAAGTAATAGAGAAAAAACTGCTGATGTATATCCCGGCGAAAAAGCGTCAAAAAGTAATGGAAGATATTCAAAATGCAGAACCCGCGGCAGGAAGAGAGGGATAGCATGAGTAAGCGAAGAAAAAAGAATCACGAAGAAGACCATATGGGAGAAGATTGGCTGCTTCCATATGCAGATATTCTGACTCTGCTTCTTGCTCTTTTTATCGTCCTGTTCGCTTCGAGTTCTGTGGATGCAAAAAAGTTCGAACAGATTTCAAACTCGTTTAATTCCGCATTTGATGGCGGCACCGGTATTATGGATCATCCGGAAATGGTGCCGGAGATGGAAGAACTGGCCGGTGAGGATAGTATGGAACTCTCGGAAACATCAGATGCATCTGCTGCGGAAGAGGAAGCGGCTGCGCTTGCGGACCAGGAAGAACTGCAGGGCATTAAAGAAAAGGTCGATCAGTTTATCCAGGACCGCGGCCTCGAGGAAGAATTAAACACCAGTATTTCAGAAGACGGCCTGATGCTGTCCATTGAAGATAATATTTTGTTTAATTCCGGTGAAGATGAAGTACGGGAGGAAGCAGAGGCATTATCTGATGAAATATCGGAGCTTCTCGTATTAAGTCCTCCGCGGAATATAGTTATCAGCGGCCATACGGATAATGTACCTATTTCCAATGCCGACTTTGAAACAAACTGGGACCTCAGTGTACTGAGAGCTGTTCATTTTATGCAGCTGCTGCTTAATAACCCGGATCTGGATCCTGCCATTTTTAGTGCGAAAGGCTACGGAGAACACAATCCGACTGCGAGCAATGATACTGCGGAAGGAAGAGCACAGAATCGAAGAGTGGAAATATTGGTTCTGCCTTTAACAGAAGACACAGCACCTTAATAAACAAAAGAGTGAAGCCATATGGTGCTGCGCTCTTTTTTTACCGGATATTTTTTAATATTTAAATTGTCAAATTAAGTTAGACAATATATCAGTCCCCATGTACCTCATGAATACTTCCAACGGTGTATGGTAATCTAACGATTTTCTTGGAATATGATTTCGTTTGGAAGCTACAGCGGATATATAGGATGGACCTACCTGTTGAAAGTCCATTTGTTTAGGCAGTCCATTCCTTCGAAGCAAACCGTTCGAATGTTCGTTTAACCCACGCTGAGAAGGCGTTCCCGGATCTGCAAAATAGATGGAGATGTCATGCTTATTACTGATCGACCGCCAGTTCGAAAACTCTTTCCCACAATCAAACGTGATTGATTTGAAAAGGTGCTTTGGAAAGCGGCTGCACCATTGGTGCAGCGTCGTTTCAATATCACCAGCTGTGCGGCCTTCCGGCTGAAGCGTAATAATGACTTTGACAGACGCTCTACCAGCGTAATAATCGCACTTTTGTGGTGACGGCCTACAATCGTATCACCTTCTAGGTGGCCAAACTCCTGTGAAAAGATCGGATAATCGCGTTCCCTTTCGGAAAGGGTTCGTCGAAACGCCTGTTTCCCCGGCGTTCCTGATGCCCATTAGGTTTTCGTTTCCCTTTCATCGGCAGCGCGCTTCGGTCCAACACCCTGCGCTCGAACATACGGTACAGCGTGCGCCTAGAACAGGGAAGCGGATGTTCTTGTCGTCCAGCGATAACGTCAGGGGTCCAACCGTCTCCTACTTTTTCGATGATGTAGATGCGATCGGTTTCGGATAAGACCGTTGGTCTTCGGCCGCAGCGCTGTTTATTAGCCTGATACCGCTGCATATAATCCAGAGCGTTATGGCCTTCCCGCAAATACGACACCACGTTGTGGATGGTTTGACGGGCCCGATTCAGCTGTTTGGCGATCCTGGAAACCGGTAGTTCATTCTGCATATACACTTCTATGAGAACGACTTCATTCGTGCTAAGATGGGTGTAGGTCATTCGTGATCACTCCTATGATTTCTTTGGTCGGAAATTCATATTGAGTGTACCACGAGTGCCTTTTTTCATTGTCTAGCTTAATTTTACAATCGGCGTATTTTAGAATTTTGAAAATAAGAGTTGCGGGTTGAGGATATTTTTGGAATAATGTGTAGTATAACAAAACGCAGAAACACCCTGCGTGAAAAACAGAAAGCAGACTGATTGCTGTTTATATCAGACTGTCAAGTCTGATTTGAGAACGCATTCATAAAAGGGGGTAAATGATGACTGCACTAATTTTATTCTGGGTAGTGATGCTGGGTAGTCTCGCTGCAGCATGGAAAATGAAAAAGCCGGCGCTTCTGCTGATGCCGTTTCTGGCGATCGGAACGTATATGGTGATCGAGATAGCGAAAGTACCGCTTCCGTTTTGGGAAACCGTTCAGCTGATTTTCGGCCTGCAATAACAAAGTAAAGGAGAGGGCCGTGTATGGGAAATCAAAGCGGGCAGAACAAACGGTGCATTCATTGCAGCAGTGAACGAATTGCTGTGATGTCGAAATGGCGCTATGTCTTTTTTATGTCAACGCTTCCTGTCATAATGGCAGTGGTTTTGGGATGGTGGATGACTTCATTTTTCTTTGTGTTCATTCCAGCTGTTATTGTGTTGAATAGTATCCTGGCGGCTAAAAGGCCTCCGGTCATTATGTGTATGGATTGCAAAAAAGAAACAGGAAGAGCATCTCATAGTGCATAGTGAATTACGCATATTTTTTTGAAAGCGATTACATAAAAAGGAGGGCAGAAAACAAAAGCTATTGTAACTACTAACTCATAGAGGCGGGTGTTAATAAATGAAAAAAGTAGATAAAAAAGTAGCAGATGCTTATTTTAAAACAAGAACAACGATGATCTCGATCTTTTTATTCATTGGATTTCTCGTTTCCTTTGGTGTCGTAACCTTCGCAGAATTCTTTTCGCAGTTCATGTTTATGGGTGTACAGTTTCATTATTATATGGCATCCCAGGGGGCCGTGATCATATTTATTATTCTTTTATTCCTGAATGCGATTTTAAATGATCGTGTGGACAAAAAATACGGCATTGATAATGATGAAAATGTCCGGATAAGCGGTGGCAAAACGGTCGACCATTAACTAGACATAACGCTGCAGCAAAAGTAACCATTACAGACAAACTAAACATTCAGGGGGTCACCAGCTTGGACATGCAAACACTCGTATCTGTCGGTCTGATACTCGCTACATTTGCCCTGTATATTGGAATTGCCTATTTTAATAGAGCGAAAAAAACATCTGAATTCTACGTAGCCAGCCGCGGCATCCCGGCCTTTTGGAACGGAATGGCAATAGGCGGCGACTGGATGAGCGCTGCTTCATTTATTGGTATGGCAGGAACGGTTATGGCACTCGGCTATGACGGTCTTGCTTATATTATGGGCTGGACGGGCGGCTATCTTCTCCTTACCTTCCTGCTCGCGCCGCAGCTTCGTAAATACGGACGCTTTACCGTTCCTGAATTCATTGGGGACCGGTTCGACAGTAATACAGCACGACTAATTTCAGCTATTGCCACCATCATTATTAGTTTTACTTACGTTATCGGCCAGCTTTCCGGATCCGGAGTAGTTATTGGCCGTTTGTTCAGCATCCCGGCCGCATACGGTACGATTATCGGGGTTGTTATTATAGCGATTTATGCTTCCCTGGGCGGTATGAAAGGGGTTACCTGGACGCAGGTAGCGCAGTATATCATACTTATTATTGCTTATATTGTTCCGATTGTATTTATGTCCCTGCAGGTTACCGGAAATCCGCTTCCATGGCTGACCTATGGAAATGTCGTAAATGAGATCGGGGCATTGGATAGAGAACTTGGCTTTACCGAGTACTTTGCTCCTTTTTCAGAGAGTGACCGAAGTCAGTTTATTGCACTTATGTTCACATTAATGGTTGGAACGGCAGCACTTCCACACGTTATTGTTCGTTTTTTACTGTAACAACAATGAAAGCGGCACGCTGGAGCGGTGCATGGGCACTGATGTTCATTGGTTTCCTTTATCTTTCTGCACCCGCTTACGCTGCATTTTCCCGCTTCATACTAATGACTGAAGTAGCCGGCCAGCCGATCGATCAGCTTCCTGCCTGGACCGACAGCTGGGTAAACACCGGACTGCTTGAAATTGCCGACACCGATGGGGATGGAATTCTCGACTGGAATGAAATCGCTGTTGGTAATGACATGGTGGTAATGGCGACGCCGGAAATTGCCAATCTGGGAATGTTCGTTATCGGTCTTGTAGCAGCAGGCGCCATGGCTGCAGCCCTATCGACTGCGGGCGGACTTTTAATTACGATTTCCTCTTCGTTCGCTCATGATATTTACTATCGTCTGATGAATCCGACAGCATCAGATAAAAAGCGTTTAAACGCAGGGCGGATTGCTATTATCGCCTCAACGGTAGTAGCTGGTATTATTGCACTGGATCCTCCCGGCGTTATTACACAGATTGTAGCCTGGGCCTTCGGACTTGCCGGCGGTACATTCTTCCCGGTTCTATTCCTTGGCGTATGGTGGAAGCGTATGAACAAGCAGGGAGCTATTGCAGGAATGCTCGTAGGTCTTGGTACGACACTTACGTATATCTTCCTTGCACTGAATGATATTACCTTCCTTGGTATTCAGGACACGGGAGCCGGTATTATTGCTGTACCTATTAACTTCCTTACATGTATTATCGTCACGTTATTAACTCCGGCACCTGCTCAGCATCTGCAGGATGATGTAGTGGATCTCCGCTATCCGGAACAAATGACATATAAAAACGGTGAGGTATGGATGAATGATGGAACAGACGAAGACAAATAAAGAATACTTGGAGCAGGTACATCTCCATCCCTTATTCAGCGGCGCACCAGCCGCTGAATTTGGTGCATTAATGGAGACGTGCACCCTGCAGTCGTTTTCCAAAAATCAGCGTATTTTATACTCAGAAAGCCCGAGAGACGGACTCCTTCTTATTCTGGAAGGGTTAACAGAAGTGTATGTGAGCTTTTCCAAAACGAAAGAAAAAAATCAGGAAGTGCTTGAAGTGCTGGAAAAAGGAGAAGTCATCGGGCTGTCAAGCCTTGCAGATTTTCTTGGGGAACCGGCGGCCGAACAAAACAATTATACGGTGGAAGTCCGTGCCATTGAAGAATCGGTCTGCCTGTATATTCCGTACCAGGTGATGGAAAAAGTATGGCACCGTGAGGAAGTCCGCGATTTCGTCATGCGCCATGTAGCCGTCAGGCTGAGGGATATTTATGCTTCTCTTGCAGAACAGGTGCACCTTGCCCAGAAATGGGGGAGAGCGATCCATTTATTCAACGCGTCCAGGACGTAATGAATGCCCCTCCTTTAATGGTGGAAGAAAAAGAAAGCATCCAGCATACGGCAGAGAAAATGGTCGATCAGCAGGCAAGTTCCATTGTGGTTGTCAATGAGAAGCAGCGGCTGCATGGGATTATTACAGAAAAGGATCTGGTGCAGCGTGTCATTGCTGCAGACAAAAAGACAGGAACCGCAGCCGATATTATGTCGGCTTCTCCTTATACGATTTCCCGGCGGGCGTATTATTACGAAGCAATGTCGAGTTTTCTTATGAACGGTATTAAGCATCTGCCAGTGGTGAATGAAGACAGCACAAGCCAGGTGGTAGGCATGATCACACTGTCCGACCTGCTGAAAAAGCAGAACCGCGGGAAGTTTGACGTGCTGCGGGAAATTGAAGCGTCTTCGAGTGAGAGTCTTGCTGATGTAAAGTTTGCCATTTATGAAGTACTCGGCCATCTGATTGATGATGGCATTCCTATTCTTCACATTATGAAAGTAGTGACCAACCTGTATGACCGGCTGATCCGCCACTGTACCGAACTGGCGCTGGAAGAGGTCAAAGAGGAAATCGGAAGCCCGCCCTGCGATTTTGCGTTTTTCCTTATGGGAAGCGGAGGACGGCATGAGCAGTTTATGATGACGGACCAGGATCATTTTCTTGTATATGAAGAACCGGCAAAGGAAGAAGACCGGCAGACAAACGATGCCTATTTTAAAAAGCTGGGAGAACAGATTGTCTACTGGCTGGAAACAGCAGGCTATAAGCGCTGTGACGGCAACATGATGGCAAGCGCTCCCGGATGGCGAGGAACCATTGATCACTGGGAAGATAGAATCCGGACCTGGGGTCTGAGAGCGACCAATGAAAATATTCTGCTGGGCCAGAATTTTCTCGCGTTCCGCTGGATATACGGCAGTGAAAAAGTGCGGGATCAGTTTGTAAGAGGCGTCTCCCGGCAGCTCGGCAAATCAAAAATCTTTCTAAGACGTGCAGCCGAGCTTGAGAAAAATGTGCCGGTGCCCGTGCTGGATCATCCTATTCGCGCCCTATTCCGCGTGAAAAAAGAAGGCATGGATATAAAAAAACAAGCGTTGTTTCCTTTTCATCATTCGCTGCAGATTCTTTCAGCCGAGCATGGTATTTTAGGAGAAACGCCGGAAGAGATGATAGAGCACCTGAAAGAAAAAAGAGTGCTGGACGAGCCGTTTGCCGATGAGCTGCTTTATGCTTATGAAGTAGTGCTTCATATCAGAGTGACGCAGTCATGGGACCGGTATAAGCTGGAAGAAGAAAATTCCAGTGAAGTGTCTTTCCGACAGATGAAATCAAGAGATAAAGAAGCGCTGATACAAGCGCTGAAGGCGATACGCTCTCTTCAGACAAAAGCCGTGGCAACATTTGGAATGGCTTAGAAATACCAGGGGGACGAAAAGGAGGGGAGTCTTTTGATATTCTGGAAAAAAAAGAGTCTGCATTATCAGTTAAATAATGAGCTGCCATTAAATACGCCGTTGAAAGAACTAAGTTTTACCGTGTTTGATACAGAAACGACCGGGTTTGCAGTAGGCAGCAGAGACCGGATGATTGAAATCGGAGCCGTGCAGGTGCAGGGCCTGGAGGTGACCGACCACACATTTCAAACATATGTGAATCCAGAAAGAGAGATTCCTGACTCCATTCAGACCCTGACCGGTATTAAGCCGTCGGATGTCGAAGGGGCGCCCCTCGCCCTTGAAGCGATTGAATCGTTTTATCAGTTTATTGAACAGTATGACAGCGGCGGCTGGGTGGGTCACTATCTTGATTTTGATATTATGGTGCTGAAAAAAGAGCTGGCCCGGCACAAGCTTACCTTTGATGAGCCGACTTATATAGACACGCTTGATGTGATTGGCTATTTGAATCCCTCCTGGGATATGAGGGATTTATCCCATTATGCCATTCAGTTCGGTTCTAAACTATTTGAGCGCCACAGCGCTCTTGGGGATGCCCGGACGACCGCCCACCTGCTCGTTGAACTGCTTTACCATATCGGTGACCGGGGGAAACTCACTCTCGGTGATTTGATTGAAATTACGAAAAAAGACAACGGCTATTAACAAATGAAAAAACGGGAGGCATCGGCCTCCCGTTTTTTTAGTATGCTCGTTTTTTATCGGAAAACTGAATCTCTTTATCAAGCAGCTCCAGAAAGTAAGGAGTGCCTTCAGGATTGGTCTGCTGCAGAAGACCAAGCGTAAGCTTTACGTCATCAAGTGCCCGGTGGGACTGTGTCTGGGCGAGTCCATGTGCCTGACAGAGTGAAATGAGCTTTTTGGAAACAAAGCCGTACTGTTTCCAATTGACGCCTTTCACTGAACAATGCCATGGCTTGTTTTTCACGAAAGGAAAATAGCGCGAGACAAAGCCGCGGTCAAACGAAGCGTTATGAGCAACAATCAGGTCGGACTGTTCCAGTAGCAGTTCGATTTTGGGGTGATCAAGGCTTTTTCCACGAACGTCGTCATCGGTAATGCCATGTACTCTTGTCACTCCGGGCGGAATGGAAAAGCTTGGTTCATTTAAGTTATTCAACTCTGTGAGAACCTTTTCGACTTCGCCTGTTTGATTATTAACGAGGCAGACAATTAATCCAAGTTCGACTACTTCATCTTCTTCCTTTGACATTCCCGTCGTTTCCACGTCAACGATAGCTACTTTCACTAAGGAAGGATCGGTATGAGACTGATCCATAAGCTGCTCAGGAAGCCAAACACGGGTGACGCCGTTTTCTGTTTTTTTCTCCAGAACGCGGGAGTGGGTAAGGTACCATTTGAGAGAAGAGGAAACGGCTCCGGTAACCTGCTGCTCTGCTTCTTCGATGGGGATTCCCGGAGTCTTTATTAATACTTCAGCTAGAGCGTTGCGGGCTGCCTCAGTGTCATCAATACCGCGGATGGCTTTTTCGTGCTGAATGGAAGTATAGGCTCCTGCTTTATATACAGAAGCAACGGCTTCACGTGCAAGTTCAAATTGATCAGTGGTAAGATAACTACGGAGCAGCACGTCCCGGCATAATAGCTGTCCGGGAGGCTCTTCTGTTTCTTTCATGTACATAGGAAGCAGAATAATACCCTGCTCACACAGTTCAATCGTACGTTCTATATCCCCCTCCTGGGTGGATGTGGGACGGTTCGCTTCAATATTCTGGTTTAATTTATTAAATATATTAAGAATAGCACTCATGACGGTTCTCCTTCATAAACAATATATAGGTTCAAAAAATCAGCTTCTTATACATGATACAGGACGAAAGAAAAAGGGTAAAATAATAAATAGGAAAGGCAGCGATAACTATGCCGGAAGGACCAGAAATCAGAAGAGCCGCCGACCAGGTAGAAAAGGCAGTAAAGGCAGCACCAGTGGCAGAGATGTATTTTGCGTTTCCCTACCTTCAGCCGTATGCTGGTTCATTTGAGCAGGCAGAAGTACTAAAAGTGGAAACAAGAGGAAAGGCGATGCTGATCCGTTTTAATAATGGATATACGATTTATTCCCACAATCAGCTGTACGGGAAATGGTATGTTCGTTCCGCCTATAACTATCCTGCGACAAAGCGCCAGCTGCGTCTGGCAATACACAATGAAAAGAAATCGGCTCTCTTATACAGCGCCTCGGAAATTGAAGTGCTTAGAGATGAAGAAGTCGAAGAGTATCCATTTTTAGCAAAAATCGGGCCGGATATTTTAAATAATGAAACGTCCGCCGAAGAATTATATGAGCGGGTCACGAGCCGTAAGTTTGTGAACCGCAAATGGGCTTCCCTGCTGCTTGATCAGTCGTTTGTAGCCGGAATCGGCAATTACCTGAGAAGCGAGATTCTTTTTGAAGCAGGAATTCATCCCGGAAAAAGACCGGCAGACTGTACAGAGGAACAGCTGCATCGTGCAGCAGAAGCACTGATTACATTAGTGGAGCGCTCCTATGAGACAGGCGGTATCACAACTGACCCGGAAACAGCCGCTCGTCTGAAAGAGCGGGGGCAGAGTTACGCTCAGAGAAGACACTGGGTATTTAACAGAGACGGAGACCAGTGCCGTATAGATGGCACGGATATACAAAAGATTACGGCAGCGTCGAGACGACTCTATTTTTGTCCTTCCTGCCAGCCTGAATGAAAAGGAGACGGGGAACATGCTGACGGTTTATTTAGTACGCCATGCCCAGACAGAATGGAACGAACAGGGAATTGTGCAAGGGTGGAAAGACTCTCCGCTGACAAAAGACGGGGTGGTAAAGGCCGAACTGCTGGGAAAGCGTTTGAAAGAAATTTCCCTGGACGCGGTTTACGCCAGCCCGACAGAGCGGGCAGTAAAGACAGCAGCGATTGTTTCCGGGCTTCCGGCTGCAGCCATCAAGAAAGAAAAAAGGCTGATGGAGCTTAATTACGGGAGCTGGGATGGCCGTTCGGCTGAAGCTATTCAAAAGGAAGAAGAAGCGAAAGTTACAACTTTCTTTACGGAACCTCATTTATTTGAGGCGCCCGGCGGCGACACGTTTCCCGCTCTGCAGCAAAGAGCGGCATCAGCCTGGGAGAACATCATAAATACACATCAGGAAGGGCGGGTTCTGCTCGTGAGCCACTCCGGCACGTTGAAATGTCTGCTGGCATATTTGAAAGAAGAATCGCTGGAACACTTCTGGGACGCCCCGCCACTGGCGAACTGCAGCCTGACCCATGTTGAAATAAAACATGGGCGCACAAACGTAAAGCAAGAGGGAGACACGAGTCATTTCAATTAAAAAAGGAGGAGCATCCGATGAAAAAAAAAACAGGGAATCATTATCAGCTCCGCTTAATGCATATAGATGATGCAGAAGATTTATACCATATTGCAACGGAAGCATCCAATTGGACGTACATGGTGAGGTACCTTTCGTCTGTGGAAGATATGAAAAGCATTATCGAAGAAGCCTGTCTGGAGTTTGAACAGGGAACCTCTTTTCCTTATACGGTTATTGAGAAGAAAACAGGACGGATTAAGGGATCGACCAGGTTATATAACTATTCTGACAGCCGCCGTACGGTAGAACTGGGATCTACTTATTTCAGCTCTTCCCTGCATGGAACCGGCATCAATGCCGAAACAAAATACCTGCTCCTTCAACAGGCATTTGAAGAAATACATGCTATTCGGGTACAGATTTTAACAGACGAAAAAAAATATACCGGCCCAGCGGGCTTTGGAGCGGCTTGGAGCAGTGAAAGAAGGAACGCTTCGAAATGAGCGTCAGCTTCACGACGGCCGCATCCGAATGCAGTGATGTATAGTATTATTGCAGAGGAATGGCCGAAGATTAAAGTACAGCTTAAATGGAGAATGGGTTAAGAGAAAGAAGAATGCAAAAAGCAGGAGATGTTTCAAATGACGACACTACAACCAAAGGCTATGTCGGCCAAAGTAAACCACGTAAATGTAAATGAAAAGGAGTGGGTGATCAAAGGTACATGCACTTCTTTACCCGAGGAAATAATATATAGAAAAATAAAAAAAATATTCGACCGCAAAAGTAATCCATTCCGTAGAGAAAGAGCATCAATTTCCAGTCACTTCTATAGAGTGGACCGTTGTAAAGCCGAAAAAAGAAAAAGCAGGCCGCGTATCTTTTGTGTGCCGCATACCGCTGGAATCCCTTTTATACATAAGTTGACGCCGCACCTTAACAACTGGGAGATTTATATCGTTTTATCAGACGGCAGCATAGATATAAAAAAGAGGCTGCGTGCGCCGGCTTCAGATAAGCTTTATATGGAAAAGCTGTATTACGGCGACAGAGCTTTTTAAAAGCATATAAAAACACCTAAAGGATATTTGAATATTACCAGAAGAGAAGCATGGGATGATGGTCTGCTCAAGGACATGCCGATGAAAGTAGTGGATATAGAACGGTCCGGCGATACGTACCGCATTACGGGTACGGGAAACCGGAACATTCTATCAGATATTCCAGACCTTCATACATCCGGGATCCTTTTAAAAAAAAGAGAAAAAGTACTTAATAAAGCGTTAAAGATAAAATGGCTTGATGATTATTTCTGGCAGGTAGACTGGGTATCCTCCGAACCATCTTTTTCGGGGGGATATGGGACGCTTACTTTTATATCAAGACAGATAAACGAAGGTTGTACCGTATGAATATTGACTCGGGTGAATTTCTGCCCGGCGCCTACCATCGCGCGGAAGTTGACGGCGGCATCAGGCGGATACGCCCGTACCGCACATCAAACGGCAGTTTTTCCTTTAAAGTGTTCGCTGATTTAGTGAAACTCTACTCCTGGAATCGGAATACAAAGACGATAGAGTGCACATGAGCGGCAGCTTCCAGTGGGGAAAGTATGAGGTGGATGCATTTCATCTCTGCCTGTTTGACAAACTGTCAGGTGAAATCATTCGAACGCCCATGGAAACGGAAAAAGGAGATCCGGAAGCAAAGGAATATACATTTACTTGCAGCCTGCCGGAAAAGTCCCTCTTTTTTGGCAGACTCATTGATACATCGCGTTACGAAGTGTATTTGAGCGCAGAGGTGGATGCAAGTCTGATGGAATATCGTTTTAAAGCAGTAGCCGACCTGTTTGAAACAGAACCAAGAAAAGAATGGCGGCGCGGCGATTATGTGTATAAAGGATTTTCTATGCAACGGTGAACAACCGCCTGGGATATATTTTGAAGGAAGCAGGCATTGTACGAAATGTTAAGGCACTTCATGTGCAGGATAACAGCTTTTTCATAGAAGGAACGGCCAGTCTTAACGCCCTGGAAGCAGCTGATCCGGCAGAACAGTCGCTGACTATTATAGCGAAAAGCCGCGAAACAGAACGAGAGGCTTTATTTGTTCCTTATGAAAAAAAAGGAAATGCTTTTAAAGTAGAAGTGCCGCTCCATCAGCTGAAACCTCTGCATACAAATAAAGATGTCATCGATCTGTACATCCGTGTAGAGCTGGGCACATATCTTCGCGAAAGAAAGCTTGGGCAGGAAGAATTCACCTATTATAAAGATGATATTATTACCTCCCACTCTTTACAGACAGAAGGAGAAGTCCTGGAATACTATGCTACCCACACGCCACGTGGAAATGTGAAGCTGGAAACCGCACTGCTTTCTGAAAAACACGCGGCCTGGCTGGAAAAAAAAATGAAGCTTATGAACGCTCTACCGGAAAGTACACGTGGATTATAGGCGAAAGGCCTGATACGGCACAGGATACAGGATATCATTTCTTTAAATACTGCCGTCTGCATCATCCCGAAGTTAATGCGTACTATGTCGTTAATGAAGATGCTGAAGATTTCAGCAAGGTGTCAGCTCTCGGAAATGTATTAACGGCCGGCAGTGATGAGCATGTATTGAAGACGCTGGAAGCAGATGCGTTTTTTGGCTCTCACGATATTGAATATCTGCTGCCTTTTAAAGGAGCATTAATGGAGTCATACAAGCAGGGCAAAAAGATTTTCCTGCAGCATGGTGTGCTGGGCCGTAAAAAAGTGGAATACGATAAAAAATATTATCATTATCCTTTTGACATCTTCTGTGTCAGCTCAGAAATGGAAAAACAAATGGTTATAGAGGAAATGGGATACAGCTCCGATGAAGTAAAAGTGACCGGCTTGTCGAGATTTGATGAGCTTTTGGAAAGTCCAGGACCGAAGCGTAAAATTCTTTTGATTCCTACGTGGAGGGAGTGGCTTCATAATGAGGAGTCGTTTTTAGACTCCACCTACTACAAAAGGTATAAATCGCTTATTCACAATGAAGAGCTTCATGAGATGCTCGAAGCTCATAGTGTGGAACTGGACTTTTATCCTCATTATCGGATGCAGCCGTATATAGATCATTTCAGAGTAGAGAATATAGAACGCATCCGAGTACTGCAATTAGGAGAAGTTTCCGTGCAGGAACTCTTAAAAGAAAGCAGTCTGATGATCACTGATTATTCAAGCGTGTCGTTTGACTTCAGCTATATGGGGAAACCGGTGATTTTCTATCATTTTGATGTAAAAAGCTTTTTCAAAACGGGCAGCCTGCGTCCACTTGAAGAGACCTTTCTCGGAGATATTGTTAAATCAGAACACAATCTGCTTAACAGCATCCGAGGACATATCGAACAGTCTTTTCAGGAAATGAAATCGGTGGCCGGCATGAAATCATCTATTTTCACCTATATCGATCAGAATAACGCAGAACGTATTTATCAGGAAGCGGTCGATTCCTTGATTCGTCCGGAATAGAAAAAAGGGAGTGCCTTTAAAGGCGCTTCCTTTTTGAATTAAGTAAAAGTATGTAATTTTTGTTTAATTTGTTACACATTTTTATAAATCGTTGGGCAATATTTCCATGATTACTCGATGATTGGGCAGTATATGTATGTATAGTATAAAAGTCAACCAGTAGAAAGTAAATTTTTTATTAATTTTGATTAAATTTTTTAAACGAATATCCAAAAACAAATACAAATAAAACATATTATAAAGCTTAACAAGGAGGGCATTAGTTATGAAGAAAGTTATTACGTATGGTACATTTGACTTGCTGCATTGGGGACACATTAATCTGCTCAAGCGTGCCAAAGACCTAGGAGATCATCTAATTGTTGCTATCTCCACAGATGAATTTAATGCACTAAAAAACAAAAATGCTTATTATCAGTATGAGCAGCGTAAAATGATTCTTGAAGCTGTTCGTTATGTACGAAGTTATTAAAACGAGTGGGAGCAGAAGCTCGAAGACGTAGTAGACCGTTCGATTGATACCTTTGTTATGGGAGATGACTGGAAAGGCGAATTCGACTTCCTAAAGCCTTACTGTGATGTTGTTTATCTTCCTAGAACAGCAAACATCTCAACTACGAAGATCAAAAAAGAACTTCTTCTCGTGAATAACTACTAAAAAACGCAATCTGAATATAATGGAACAAAGAGAGGGGAACGTAGTGCTCTCTCTTTTTTTGCATAAAAGTCACAAGAATTTCCATTCTGCATGGAAAGACGGTGCCAATAAACCTGGCTGTGTGTCAGGTTTTTTCTTTACGTTTTTTACGAAAAAAAATATAAAAAGGAAAAACCTCCTCTGCCGGGTGATCACATATTCCACAATAATCTGAGCAGTTCAAAATCAGAAGAATTCCTGCTATATTATATAAGGCTCTCTTTTTAGCTGCCGGAGAACTGCCTGCGGCCATACCTGGAAAGTGCAGCATATACAAGACAGAACCCTGATGAGAAATATTCAGCCGCTGCTTTCGCAGCGAAAAAGCCGGCATTGCTTTCTAATAGATGGAGCCAGTGGAGGATTTAGTGATATGAAAAAACTATCCGTTAAGAAAATAAAGAAGTCATCAAATAAAATTAAAAAGTCCTACCTTAAAAAAGTAAAAAAGATTAAAAAAAATACATCTAAACGCTATAAAAAGTTCAAGAAAAGCAAAAGTCTGCAGCGTTCTCTGCTTTCTTTAATCGGCCGCCTGCCCGGCAAAAAGGATATAGTTGTATTTGAGAGTTTCTTTGGAAAACAGTACAGCTGTAATCCGAGGGCAGTGTATGAGTATTTGAAGGAGCAGGATCCGAAGCGTACGTATTACTGGAGCGTGGATCACCGCTATAAAGCAAAATTCGAAGAGCATAATGTTAATATGCTTCCCAGGTTTACCCTTAAGTGGTTTATGGTTATGATGCGGGCGAAATACTGGGTATTTAACAGCCGGCTTCCAAAGTGGATACCCAAACCGGAAAAAACAGTATACCTGCAGACGTGGCACGGTACGCCGCTGAAAAAGCTGGCATTGGATATGGATGAAGTGCTAATGCCTGGTACTACTACAGAAACGTACAAAAAGAATTTTGTAAATGAAGCGAGCCGGTGGGACTATCTGATATCACCGAACCGCTACTCCACGGATATTTTCCGTCGTGCTTTCAGCTACGACAAAAATCTGCTGGAAACAGGATATCCGAGAAATGACTATCTCGTGCACCATAAAGAAGAAGATGTACAGAGGGTCAAACGCAGACTCGGTCTGCCGGAAGATAAAAAAGTCATATTATATGCCCCGACGTGGAGAGATAACGAATACCATTTTATCGGCCGGTATAAGTTTAATCTGAAAATGGACCTGGATCAAATGAAGAAAGAGCTCGGAGATGAGTACGTCGTCCTTCTCCGTCTGCATTATCTTGTATCAGACCAGGTAGACGTAACCGAACACGAAGGATTTGCGTACGATGCATCCAATTATGAAGACATCCGCGATTTATATATTATAAGCGACATTCTGATGACGGACTATTCGTCTGTTCTGTTCGATTACGGGGTGTTAAAACGTCCGATGATTTTCTTTGTGTATGACATCGAAAGCTACCGTGATAAGCTGAGAGGGTTCTACTTTGACTTTGAAAAAGAGGCCCCGGGACCACTTGTACGGACCACAGACGAAATCATTAAAGAAATCAGGCAGGCTGATACCATTATGGAACGCTACAAAAATGAATTCGAGATATTTGAGAACAACTACAATGCTCTTGAAGACGGAAATGCCTCCAGACGGGTAGTAGAGCGGGTATTTCTAAAATAGAAGGAATAATGTCTGTTATACCGGAACGTACTGGGAAGCCTGAAGAGTTACAGGAGGCACCATGTAGTGATTTCCTAATGTATCGGCAAAAGAGGGAACTATTATGAAATCTGCAGTATTGATTTGCAAAGAACTGTACCAGAGCCTATATTTAATACGAAGGCTTTCCGTTTATGAAATTAAAAGTAAAAATAAAAACAACTATTTAGGTATTGCCTGGGAAATTATAAACCCGCTGATTTTTATCGCTATTTACTGGTTTGTATTCGGATATGGCATACGCGGCAATACCGGCGTAGACGGCGTTCCATTTTTAAACTGGATGATGGCTGGTATTACGATTTGGTTTTTTGTACAACCGGCCATAACCCAGGGCTCCAAATCGATATTTTCAAAGATTAAAATGGTAGCGAGAATGAATTTCCCAACGAGTGCTATTCCAACGTATATCATTGTGTCTAAGCTTTACCCTCATTTAGCTCTAATGGTCATTGTAGGTATTTACATGCAGTTCACAGGATATCCTGTGAACATGTATTACCTGCAGTTTCCTTACTTCTTATTTGGAACGATTGCACTGGTCGTATCGTTCGTATTGATTTCATCTACGCTTACAGTATTAGTGCGGGACGTGCAGATGTTTATTCAATCCTCGATCCGTGTCATGCTTTATTTAACACCGTTTCTATGGACGACGGATTCTCTGCCGCCGGCTATTCAGTCCGCTATGCAGCTTAATCCGCTGTATTATCTTGTAGAGGGCTATCGGGCTGCTTACTTTGGAGACGGATGGTATTTCATTAACCAGTGGGAATACACTTTATACTTCTGGGGCACGGTTGCGGTATTTTTCATCATTGGAGCCGCTCTGCACGTCCGTTTCCGCCGTCACTTTGTTGATTTCCTTTAATGGAAGAAGGGGTCTCTATGAAAAAAGCAGTTATCGCTGACAATCTAACGAAAAAATATAAGATATATGACTCCCAGTCGGAAAGGCTGAAGGATATGCTCCTTCCAAAAGACTTCGGTGAGGAGTTCTATGCTCTTCGCAACGTATCATTTGAAGCGGAAAAAGGGGATATTATCGGTCTGCTTGGAGTAAATGGTTCAGGTAAATCGACGCTCTCTAGCATCCTGGCAGGTATTGTACCTCCGTCAGATGGAGAGCTTATTAAAAATGGGGATTCAGCCATCATTGCTGTATCATCCGGTCTTGACCTTAAACTATCCGGGCGCGAGAATATTGAGCTGAAATGCCTGATGCTTGGCTTTTCAAAAAAGCAGATCAAAGAAATGGAGAGCAGCATTATTGAATTTGCCGAGCTCGAAGCATTTATTGATCAGCCGGTTAAATCATACTCCAGCGGAATGAAAGCCAGGCTCGGTTTTGCTATCAATGTAAGCATTGACCCGGATATTCTTATTATTGACGAAGCTCTTTCTGTGGGAGACCGGGCCTTTGCGAAGAAAAGTCTTGATAAGATGAGAGAATTTAAAGAAGAAGGCAAAACAATGTTTTTCGTCAGCCATTCGATCAGCCAGATGAAAGAATTTTGTACAAAAGCGCTGTGGCTGGAGTTTGGTGAGAAAAGAGACTACGGTCCGCTCGAGGAAGTACTTGAAGAATATGAAGCCTTTCTTGAAGAATATAATCAGCTCACCAAACAGAAGAAAAAAGAATTCAGGGAAGAAGGATTCAGAAAACAGAGCCGCAGAACAATAGAACCGGCTTCTTCCTAAGATTAAAAAACGACCGGCAGCGGTCGTTTTTTTTATTATATTGACTCTTCATGAAAATAATCGTATAAGAAAAGAGTACCTCACAGTGGCAGGGAAGGGAGACGAACATGGAAAAAATACCTCAAGTAACCGTAGTCGGCAGCATTAATATGGATTTAATCACTACATGCACCCGTATTCCGGAGCAGGGAGAGACTATTATTGGCGATGATTTCGAGACCGCACCCGGCGGGAAAGGGGCTAATCAGGCGGTAGCCGCTGCAAGACTGGGAGCGGAGGTGAATTTCATCGGACGTACCGGAGAGGATTATATTGGACGGGAGCTGCGCGCCCACCTTAAAGAAAGCGGGATATCCGGCCTGTATGTGGAAGAGGTTCCAGCAGTATCTACAGGAACGGCATCTATCCTTTTAACAGAGAAGGACAATCGGATTATTATTGCCCCCGGCGCCAATGCCTATGTAACACCCGATTATATAGATAAACATCTTCACGTTCTAAAGAAGAGTGATATCGTGCTAATGTCATTTGAAATACCTGCTCAGACGATTCTGCACACGGCAAAGAGATGCAGCGAATACAATCTGCCTCTTATGATCAACCCTGCTCCAGCTCTTCATATGTCGGAAATGCTATGGGAGCTGGCTGATTTTATCACACCTAATGAAAAAGAATACAATCAGCTTTTTATAAAAGCGGAAGAACCCATTCAGCAGAAAATCATTACAACCCTTGGGGATAAAGGAGCACAATGGAAAGAAGAAATGACAGTAGAGTCACATCCAGGCTACAAAAGCCGGGTCCAGGATACGACAGGAGCGGGTGACACGTTTAATGGGGCGCTTGCTGTCAGCAAAGCTGCAGGAAAGACCATGAAAGAAGCTGTAGCTTTTGCAAATGCGGCAGCCTCCATAGCTGTTGAAAAATGGGAGCGCAGACAGGTATGCCGGATTATGACGAAGTACAGAAAAGAATGAATGAAGGTTTGCATTACTAAAAGTAAGGGGATAGAAGGATAGTACAAAAAGAAGGATGTGGAATCAAGATGAAAGCAATTGTCATAAATGAATACGGCGGTAAGGAAAACCTTACGGAAGAACAAATAGATCGACCGGAGCCGGAGGATAATGAAGTCGTTATTGAAATTTACTCTACCTCTGTTAATCCGATTGACTGGAAGTTAAGAGAAGGTTATCTAAAAGACATGCTGCCCTATGAATTTCCTATCATATTAGGATGGGACGCAGCAGGAGTGGTGAAAGAAACAGGCAAAGACGTTCATACATTTAAAAAAGGGGATCGTGTATTCACGAGGACTGCCAACAACAATCGCGGGACTTACGCTGAGTATGTAAAAACAACAGAAAAGCGGATCTCCTATATGCCGGAAGATATGAGCTTTGATGAAGCTGCCGCTGTGCCGCTCGCCGGACAGACAGCCTGGCAGTGTCTTGTAGAATTTGCGGAAATGAAATCAGGAGATAAAGTACTCATTCAGCCGGCGGCGGAGTTGGTCATTTTGCAGTGCAAATTGCAAAAAGCTTTGGTGCCTACGTTATTGCTACAGCAAGCGCGGAAAAAGCGGACCTGCTGAAAGAACTTGGTGCCGATGAGATCATCGACTACCGGACAGAAGATTTTGAAAAAAAAGTATCAGATGCAGATATTGTGCTTGATACAATTGGCGGCGAAGTGCTCGAAAAAAGCTTTACCGTACTGAAAAAAGGCGGGAAGCTTCCAAGTATTGCCGGCCAGCCTGAACAGGAACAGGCCGATAAATACGGAGTGAAAGCCGGATTTGTATGGCTTGAAGAAAGCGGAGAACGCCTGCAGAAGCTGGCAGATCTTTATGTACAGGGGAAATTAAAAGTTGTTATCGACAGCACGTTCCCCCTCAGTGAGGAAGGCGTCCAGCAGGCACATGCTTCAAGTGAAAAAGGGCGCACACGTGGTAAAATTGTTATTCAGGTTAAATCATAGGAGAGTGAAAAATATGGAAGAAAAACAGAAAATGATCGTCTTCAGCGATTTTCTTTGACCTTTCTGTTTTATTGGGAGTGCCCCGCTCAACCAGTTGGTTGAGGAAGAGAATGTAGAAATAGAATGGCGGTCATTTGAATTAAAACCAGAAGGTGTGGAACTGCCGCCAAAGCCGGAAGGTTATATGGAGCAGGCCAGGGCAAACGTAAAGCGGATGTCCGAGCAGTACGGCCTGGATATGAAATGGAACGACAAAAGCAGTCATTCCCACTTCGCTCATGAAGGAGCCAAATTCGCAGAACAGCATGGAAAGGCAGATGCTTACCATGACGCCGTATTTAAAGCACAATTTCAGGAAGACAGAGATATTAATGATCTTGCGGTCCTGACTGCGATTGCTGAGGCAGTAGGCCTTGATGGCTCTGCGTTCCGCCGGTCTGTGGAGAATAGAGAGTTTGAGCAGGCTATTCTCGAAGACAGGCAGACGGCTGAGCAGATCGGCATTACGGGAGTACCATGCTTTATTGCAAACGAACAAGGTATAATGGGTGCGCAGACGTACGATTCTCTCGCTGCATTATTAAAAAAGAAATAGACAAGCAGCCTCTCCTTATTCACCAGGAGAGGTTTTTATTGATTAATTTTTCAGAATATTTGTTGAATAAAGCTCTTTTTTATGTAATAGTGAACAAAGGGAATAGTACATAACATACAATAAAGGGGATATTAACCAATGTTGAAAAAATGGATAATGGGATTAAGCAGTATTGCTGTTATTAGTCTCGGAAGTGCAGGGGCCGCTCAGGCTGCTCACGAAGAAGGAACTATCAACTGTGATGAATTCTCTACAGGAGAAGAAGTGTGGGTGTTCTGGGATGAGCATGGCTACAGCGCAGAGAATGACCCGGAAGGACTCGATAGAGACAGCGACGGGCTGCCATGTGAAAGCTTAACAGCTGGAATGGAAGACCGATTTATTGGAACGACTGATAATGATTCAGAGACTGTTACAGAAGAAGATTCGGCCGCGACGGAAGAAGATGCTGATACAGAAGAACCAGCAGCAGAAGAAGCTGACGCTTCTGCAGTACCGGCTGAAGAAGAAAGTACAGAAGAAGGCGGTGCCCTTCCAGATACAGCCACAACCAATCCAATGATGGTGTTGTTTGGGGTTATTGCAGCCGGTGCCGGAGCAGCATTGTTTATCCGTCGCAAAACCGTTCAGTCATAGATTCAACATGGACTATTCCCTTTATAAGCAGAAAGAAAGCAGTGCCGGAGAGCACTGCTTCTTTCTGCTGTTAGTTATAATACTCTTTTAAATCCTTCTTTTTCCAGATAGTCGATAGCTTCACCATACGTATTGAACGTACCATCGAGCTTGAGCCCGGCGTAAACATTCCAGCCATCCTCTTCCGGCATGAGAACGAGCAGCTGATCCTCTATATTTTCCCATTCTTCAATTTCAAACTCTTCTTCCGTAGAGTCATCCGCCTGAAGAGAAGCAATCGCTTCTTTAACGAGATTTCTAAAGTCATCCGCTGTATACTCCCGGATGTTTACCATGCCGCGTTCGTCTCTCTGTCTTAACGTCTTGACCAGTTCAGCATAAACAAATCCGTTGCCGTTTGGGTGAAGGTGATAGACGACATTTTTCTTGTCATAGGCACTTTCTTCATAGTGAAAGTTAACGCGGCCCATGGATACTTCTTTTTTTTCAAGTTCTATAAATTCTTCTGCAATTTTTATTTTTTCATCAAAAGTAAGCATAAATCCTCCGATCTTTTTTTCATCATTATAGTATATCATATATCCCACCGTTATTATGGAGAATACGAGGACTGAATTTATTTCGAAAAGTGAAATATATGATACACTGCTAATGGTGTAAAGAAGAATTAAAGGAGGGCGCTGCTCGTGCCGGATTCATATATAGAAAGTGATGTACCACTAAGCAGGTCTGTAAAAAGAAGAATAATTGTTTTATTATGTGCGGTTCTTATGTTTTCGGTTATGAACTCCACTATGTTTATGATTGCCGTGCCTGATATAGCCCAGGCATTTTCTTTGTCCCCTTCCGAGGTAAGCTGGGTAGTGACAGGGTATATTATCATTTATGCGGTAGGGGCGCTTATCTATGGAAAGCTTGCCGATTTATATCCATTTAAGCGGCTGCTGACAGTCGGGCTGATTTTGTTTGCCGTTGGCTCTGTGATTGGTTTTTTCTCTACGCATTTCCTTATGGTAGTGGCAGCCAGAATGATACAGGCGGCAGGTGCTGCGACAGTGCCGGCGCTTGTATTTATCGCGCCTTCCCGCTTTTTTAAAGAGGAACAGGGCAAGGTGCTTGGCATCGTATCTTCAACGATGGCTTTTGCCTCCGGTATAGGTCCTATTGCCGGTGGGTTGATTGCCGGTGCGTTCGCCTGGAACTATTTATTTCTAGTATCTATATTTGTTGTCATCACCATCCCGTTTTTTCATAAATGGCTGCCGGTGGAAGAGCCAAAAACCGGTAAAGTGGACTTTCCTGGCGCTTTTTTTATGGCGGTCGGAGTAGGTTTCTTTATTTTATTTATTACAACGGTCGGCTGGCTGTATCTTGGAATCAGCATCGTCTTCTTATCTGTTTTTATTTGGTGGATTTTTCACGTGAGTAATCCATTTATCAAGCCCGGTCTGTTTTTGAATCATGCGTACCGCACTACTTTAATCACAAGTTTCTTTGGTATTATGACAATGTTCAGCATGATGTTTATGATGCCGCTGCTTTTGGATGATGTGAATAATCTCAGTACAACCGCGATCGGTCTCGTGCTTTTCCCAGGGGCGATAACGGCGGCTCTGATGGGCAGGATTGCGGGATTATGGACGGACCAATTCGGCAGCTGGCCGATGGTGTTTCTGGCTCTTGGTTTAACGATGGTTGGCTTCACCTCGCTGTCTATTACGGCCGGGGCTTCCCCATGGGTTATAAGCATAGCCCTCATAGCCAGCTATGTTGCTTTTCCCTTTTTGCAGACTGCTACAGCTAATTTAATATCTTCTGTTCTTCCGGAAGAGGAGACCGGTGTCGGCATGGGTGTGTATAATTTGTTTAATTTCATGGCCGGTGCATTCGGAGGCGCGGTGATAGGTGCGCTTTTGAATCAATTTGCCGGAGCAGAGGCGTATAATCCGCTTCATTTTTCTCCCGGGAATGCTGGCATTTACAGTAATATCTTTATAGGAATGGCCCTGATGGCCGTTATTAATGGAGCTGTATTTTACTTTTCCTCCCGTTCCTTCCGCGAAGCTGCCACTACTTCTTCGAAACAGACAGGGCAGGTCGAAAAATCATGATATACTAACAAAAGTTGATTAAAATGAGTAGTGAAGGAGCCGTCATTATGTGGCAGAAAGGCTTATTCATCACAGCAGCCGTCATGTCGGGCGGCCTTTTTTCTGCTGCGGGTGTGCCTGCCGGCTGGCTGTTTGGAGCCCTGCTGGCAGGGATTTTTACTGGTATTTTTATTAAACGTTTCACGTTTGAAGGCTGGCCGTTTCAAGCAGCGCTGGCGCTTGTAGGAGCCAATATTGGTTTTCTGATGGATACAGAACTTTTCGCAGTTATTCCAGCCTACATCCTGCCTTTGACTATTACATTATCAATCACGCTGCTAATGGGACTTGTATTTGGAATGCTGATGTATAAATGGACGGACCTGGATGTAAAGACAGCTTTTTTCTGCTGTGTGCCGGGCGGAGCGTCGGAAGTAATCAGCGTCAGCCGGGAATACGGAGCGGACGACCGTATTGTGGCAGCCTTTCATACAGCGCGGATTACTTTTTTTGTGTTTCTTATTCCATTATCTGCCGTGCTGTTTTATCCAGCGGCTCCAGCCGGCGGTACGCCCGCAGATTCAATCGTCTGGAATCCGTTTATTGGTTTTCCGATTTTACTATTCATTGTAGGAATCGTTATTGTATTAAATAAGTATGTTAAAATTCCCGGTGGAGCTCTTCTTTATGCGCTGGCCATCGGATTTGTTGTCGGGGAATGGGTAGTGCCCGGTCTTGCTTCACCGGACTATGCAGCTGGTATCGGCCAGGCGCTGATCGGGGCTATGGTAGGCATCCGCTTTGACAGGGAGACGCTGGTTCGGGTAAAAAGTATCGGTCTGCCAAGCCTTGGCATTTTGCAGTGTTTTTTGCTGCTCAGTCTTCTATTAGCCGGTCTATTTACGATGATGACTCCGCTTCCGTACATAACAAGCCTGCTGAGCACAGTTCCGGCCGGCGCAGCGGAAATGTCATCTACTGCCTTTGCCCTGCAGCTGGAACCGACGCTCGTGTCAACGCTTCACATTATTCGTGTGATTGTGTTATTTTTACTGCTTCCATTTCTTATTAAATGGATGGATCGAATGATATTAAAAAATGAAGGATGAGATATATGACTGAAATAATGAAAATTTCTGCTTCAAAGCAAGCCGTTGAGACGTTTCAAAAAGGATATCCGTTAATCCATGAAGACATGGTAAATAAACGGGAAAAGCTTTCAGAAGAAGGAACTATTTTTGATTTAATGACCCCTCAGGGCGAATTTATTGCCAAAGCATACTACGGACTGCAGAACAAAGGAATCGGCTGGATTCTTACGCAGAAAAAAGAAGAAGCAATTAACCAGCAGTTTTTTACAGGGAAGCTAAGCGCTGCTCTGCAGAGACGTAAAGCTTTTTTTGAAGATGAATCCACTACTGCTTTTCGAGTTTTTAATGGTGAAGGAGACGGCATCGGCGGATTAACGATTGATTATTTTAACGGCTATTATTTACTGCAGTGGTACAGCGCAGGAATTTATGCCTTCCGCTCCCTGATCATCCGCGCGCTTGAAGCCGTGACCGCTTATGAAGGCTTATATGAGAAAAGACGTTTTCAGCAGCAGGGCCAGTATATAGAAGGCGATGATTTTGTGAAAGGAAAAGAAGCTCCGGCTCCGCTCCATATTAAAGAAAATGGTATGACTTTTGCTGTGTACTTAAATGATGGGGCGATGGTCGGTATATTTCTCGATCAACGTGAAGCAAGAAAGCGCTGCGCGATGAGTATGCAGCTGGAAAGACTGTGTTAAACACTTTTTCCTATACTGGTGCTTTTTCTGCAGCCGCTCATCATGGCGGTGCTGATAAAACAGTGGACGTAGATGTAGCAAACAGAAGTAAGTCACGTGTTCGTGAAAATTTTGAGCTGAACGATATTATAAGCGAAAATCAGGAAATACGGGTGATGGATGTATTTGCCTATTTTGATTATGCTAAAAAAAAACATTACATTTGACGTTATTGTGCTTGATCCGCCAAGCTTTGCAAGAACCAAGAAACGCACGTTTTCTGCAGCAAAAGATTATACTTCTCTGCTAGTTGATGCTATATCCATTGTTAAAGACGGAGGAACGATTGTTGCTTCAACGAACTTTGGAGGCTTTGGAATGAAAGCTTTCCAAAAGCAGATTGATAAAGCGTGCACGAAGGCTGGAGTGACCCAGAACGTCACAGAACGGGTCCGTCTTCCTGAAGATCATCCGTACACCGCTTCTTATAAAGAGGGAGATTATTTAAAAGTCGTCTTTATAGAAATAACGAAATAACGAATCAGGTGATAGAAGAAAGGAAGGCCTGCAGCCAGGGGCCGGCCCAAAACGTGTTTTAAATAAGGGAAAAAGATATAAGAATAACCTCGGACTCCTTTTAAAGGGGATACGAGGTTATTTTAAAAAGAAACCAGTTTTGCGTTTTCCTCTTTAAAAGATAGGGTATAAAACAAGATGCATAAGAAAATATAGGTTTTCAAAACAGATTGATTTACCCGACAGCATGTTGGTGATAAGATATTAAAATCAACCTTCAGATAAAGGCAAATTCATTGAAAAATGATTACGCAAAGTTACAGGTCTAAGGCGCTTATGCTAAGATGGCTGAACTGCCTGGGGAGAGATCCTATAAAGGCTTGGGAGGTTGGAAATATTGGAAACAAAAGAATTGGATTACGACTGGATGGTGTTAATCCGCGAAGCGAAAGCGGCGGGTATGACAAAAGAAGAGATCCTGGAATTTTTTCATACAGTAAAGCATTAGTCAAATACCATGCAGCGAAGTAGTATACTTTGACGAAAAGGGTGTTATTATCTTTTTAACCGTTTACTACACGTAAAAAGCATGTTAAAACAAGATTATTGTTTTAACATGCTTTTTGTATAGTCTGGAAAAACTAGTTGGTATTCTTATCTTTTTCGAAAGAGGTCCACTTCTCATAGCGGATAAATTTTTGAAAATCACGAAACTGTTTTTTGCTGATACCTGCCTGTATCGCTTCGTGGATTAAGGCCTGCCATTCTTCGTCAATGACCCCATCCTTGGAAGCCGGTGCAGGGGAATCTGTGATAATGCTGGAAATATTAATTTCAAGCGCTTCTGTAATCTTTTCAAGCACATCAATAGAGGGGTTGTGTTTAATTCCTCGTTCAATGTAGCTTAAATATGATTTGGAGATACCGGTTGTTGAGGCTAAATCAGACAACGTCATTCTTTTTTGTTTTCGGTACCTTCGTATGTTTTCACCAATCATGTACGGTTTACCCTCCCTATAAGAAAATGAATGTCTAATAAATGCTGAAGCGATATACGTTATATAGAACATTATAGTTCTTTATATTGTTCTAATCATGAGTCGAAGTAACTATTTTCGGTTATTTTATCCCGGATATGGAGGAGAAGATCTCTTGAAACGTCTTAATAAAGAATTTTTTCATCTGCCGACTTTGGAATTATCGAGAGCTCTGCTTGGACAGACGCTCGTAAAAGAAACACCAGAGGGGAAAACGGCAGGTAGAATTGTAGAAACGGAAGCTTACATAGGACCAGAAGACCGTGCTGCCCACAGCTACAAGGCGAGGCGTACGAAACGAACAGAAATTATGTTTGCCTCTCCGGGTCACGTGTATACGTACTCCATGCATACCCACTGCTTATTTAATATTGTATCCGCTCCTGAAAACAGCCCGGAAGCCATATTAATTAGAGCCGTTGAGCCGTTAGCAGGGAAAGATTTAATGGAGAGCCGGAGAAGCGGACGCCGGGAATTGGAATGGACGAATGGACCGGGGAAATTGACCAAAGCGCTGGGAATCTCGATGGATGATTATGGCCGGCACTGCTGCGATGATACATCAGTCTATCTGCTGGAGGGCAGAAGGCCGGAACATATTCAAGCAGGTCCGCGTGTTGGCATCGACAACAGTGGAGAAGCGGTAGACTATCCATGGCGTTTTTGGGATTCAAGTAGTCCATATGTCTCAAAAAGCAGAAAAAAGCCAGGCACTCCATAAGGGAGGCCTGGCTTTTGTTCTCCTTTATAAGGGGGAATTTTCTTTTTCAGATACTGGATGAAAAGCTTCTTTTGATCGCTTATTTCCTTTAATGAAAAAGGACAATATAAGGCCCAATAGAGAAATTACGGCGGTAACAAGAAAAGCAATATTGACGCCTTCAATCAGCGCAGTGGAAGGAGCAGAGGCAGAGCCTGCCGCAACGCTGCTCATAATAGTAATAAGAACAGCGGTACCAATGGATCCTGCCACCTGCCGCATCGTATTTGTCATGGCCGTACCATGGGGAATTAAATCCTCTGACAGCTGATTAAGGCCGGCGGTCGTCATCGGCATCATGACCATAGCCATCCCAAGCATACGCAATGCGTGGAGGGCGGCAATAGTCGTTAAAGAAGTCATATCGTCAAAATAGATAAATGGAATAGTTCCTATGACAAGAGATGCCATACCGATAAGCCCAAGCCATCTGGCGCCGACCTTATCAAAAATCCGGCCGGTAATAGGAGAACAGATCCCCATTACTATAGCGCCCGGCATGAGAATAAGACCGGACTGCAGGGCAGTGAAACCTCTGGCATCCTGAATGTACAGCGGAAGTATCGTAGCAGCACCAATCATAGCTGTAAAAACGATCATTGTAATAACGGTCGTTAAAGTAAATATTGGGTTCTTAAATACTCTGAATTCAAGAATAGGGGTTGGGAGCTTAAGCTGGCGTGTTATAAATGCTACGAGTGAAACAACTCCCACAGCTAAGGTTATGGTAACAACCGGTGCCCCCCACCCGCTTGAGCCTGCGGTGCTGAATCCATAAAGAAGACCGCCGAAACCGAAGGTGGATAAAATAATGGAAAGGCTGTCCATTTTCGGATGCTTCAGCGTGGTTACATCGGTCATTTTAAAGTAGGCAACAATTAAATTGATAATAGCAATAGGGAAAATAATATAAAAAGCAGGCGCCATGAATAGTTATCGACAATTAAGCCTGATAAAGTAGGACCGATCGCCGGGGCAAAAGAAATCACCATACCAACAAGCCCCATAGCAGCCCCGCGTTTATCTATAGGAAAGATAAGCAGAAAGACGGTCTGCATCAGCGGCATCATAATTCCCGCTCCCATTGCCTGCACAATACGGCCGACGATTAGGATGCTGAAAGTCGGGGACACAGCGGCAATGAGAGTACCAATAGCAAAAAGCCCCATAGCAGCCATAAAAAGGCGGCGTGTCGTGAATGTTTCAATTAAAAAAGCTGTAATAGGAATCATAATACCGTTGACGAGCAGAAATACAGTAGTAAGCCACTGGGCCTGGGAAGCATTAATATTTAAATCTCCCATAATGGTTGGAATAGCGGTAGCCAGCAGTGTCTGATTCAGCACGGCGATAAAAGCCCCTGTAATGAGAATAGAAACAATAATTCGTGTGTTAATTTCTTTTCCGGTTGTAGTATCTGTCATTTCTTTTTCCTCCTAGTGCTCTGAGCGGTAAATACGTTCAGCGTGAATGCTCTCTTTTTCGATTTCACTCTGTTGACGAAGGTGAGTGAAAAGGGCATCCACAATAATCGTATTTACATTCGTTCGGGCCATTTCTTCTTTAAGCTGCCGGACAACCTGTTGAAAATATTCATGTTTTTCTTCCGGTAGTTTTGTTTTAATAGCAGCCTGAAGTTCCAGCAGACTGTTGTTCCATCTTTTCTCAAATGGCTGGTGCTGTTCTTTTCTACTTCTTCTATAAAAGGAGCCATATACGCAGAAGTAAACAACGGTTCTGTTGATTTACGGGAAGCGATAACCGCTTCAATACTGGAAGCAACAAACTCCGCTATTGCTTCATAATCAACATTTTCTTCTCTTTTTTTGTCTAAAAGAAGCGTAATCTCGCGGGTGAATCCTTTAAAAAGAATAGTCAGATCCCAAATGTTCGCCTGTACATCACTTCCGAACCCTTCAAGAAGCATATTTTTATGCCAGTTCAGCAGAATGCCATAGCTTTGATTCATCAATTCATTTACCCGGTGCGACTGCTGCGGTTTTGCCTGCTGAAGCATATAAATGAATTCACGCTTGCCGATAAATCCACGGATTTCTTCCATTACTTTGGCTTTAAATGCTTCTCTGGGCGTAAGCGAAGTGTCCATCTGGATCGCTTCCGACCTGGCGATCATTTGATCACGGTTGTGTGTAGCAATATTTAAAAGAATATCCTCTTTGTTTTCAAAGTATTTATAAATAGATGCTTTAGACATGCGGCAGGCTTCAGCTATATCCTGAACCGATGTTTTGTAAAAGCCTCTCTCTGAAAATAAGTGCATGCTTTTAGTGAGTATGAACTGTTTTTTCTCTTCAATCATAAATTCATTCTTCTCCTTAAAACTAATTGGTTTCTATAAAACGTTACAGTTTTTTAACATGATTTATCTTATCGAACCCCTTAGATAAAGTCAAGAATAATGTTTCAGTTCCCGAAATAAATAAAACTGGATTCTTCATCCAGTTTTAAATAAATAATGAAAAATATGGCTGGATTTTGTTTCAAAAAATAGAAGGGGGAACAGAAGGAGTATTATCAGCAAGTCATTTAAATAAAAATAAGCAGGAGGATATATATGGATATCTCGAAAAGACAAACAGAAGGACAGCCTAACCAGACGCAGCCGGAACAGCCGGGTGTAGAATCAAAAATGGATCCATATCCGGTCCAGCCGGATCATTATAAAGGGGCGGAAAAGCTTAAAGACAGAGTGGCCCTTATTACAGGGGGAGACAGCGGCATCGGCCGTGCTGTTGCGATGGCTTATGCCAAAGAAGGCGCACATATAGCAATCAGCTATTACAATGAGCACGATGATGCGGAGGAAACAAAACGCCTGGTCGAGCAGGAGGGTGTAAAAGCACTTCTGCTTCCAGGAGATGTATCGGAAGAGAGTGTCTGCAAAGATATCGTGGAAAAGACAGTAAGTGACTTGGGGAAACTGGACATTGTAGTAAATAACGCGGCTATTCAGTATCCGCAGAATGATATTCAGGATATATCGTTTGAACAGCTGGATAAAGTATTCCGGACGAATTTCTATTCCGTTTTCCATGTGACTAAATTTGCTGTTCCGCATTTGAAGAGCGGAAGTTCTATTATTAACACAACGTCGATTAATCCATACAGAGGAAATCCTATTCTGATTGATTACACTGCTACAAAAGGAGCGATCGTCGGTTTTACAAGAAGTATGGCAGGAAGTCTTGTCAATAAAGGCATACGAGTTAATATGGTGGCGCCGGGTCCAATCTGGACACCGCTTATTCCTTCTACATTTGACGGAGAATCAGTAGAGGAATTTGGCACAGACACCCCAATGGGTCGTCCGGGCCAGCCTTCAGAGCACGTAGGAGCGTATGTGCTGCTTGCGTCTGATGAATCTTCCTATATGACCGGCCAGTGTATTCACATCAATGGCGGCGACTTTATGTCATCATAACAGCAAAACTCCCGGCAGCGGCCGGGAGTTTTTTTAGACTGTGGACAAAGACAAAAATACGTATTTTATACAAGGTCCTGTACAGGGGACGCTTTCCGCAGGCCATGCCTCAGCTAAAGAGGAAAAGAACGTCCTCTTTATCTTTTCCTATGGCTGTTCTGCTGGAGTCGCCCCTGTGTATTTTCTTTCATTATTAACACAGATTAAATAGGACTCAAAATCATATAGGGATTTACAAAAGAAGATAGTTTCACGGCAAACAGCAAAACTCCGGCCGCAGCCGGGAGTTTTTTTATTTTAATGTAGTTAATTTATTAAGCACGGAGCTTCTTGGTTTGGCAGCAGGTATATGGTCCGGGTAGCCTATCTGCATAAGCCCGATAATCGTTTCTTCAGTATCAATATGCATAGCTTCTTTGAATACATCACTATCAACGTAGCCGCCGGTTTTCCATATCATTCCGATTCCCTGTTCCCAGGCACAAAGCTGAAAGTTCTGGATAAGCGCACTGGCAGCACCGAAATTTTCCTCCCATTTTTTCTGATTGCTTTCAGCATTATTGATAACAAGCAGATGAGCAGAGGGGCCCATTTTTTTTGCGCGTACTTTTTCAGGGTTTTTAGGTTTTTTACACTGGCTGTTGTAGGCAAGCATCGCCTCCAGCAGGTTTTCCTTTCCATTTTCGAGACAGAGAATAAAGCGCCATGGTTCCCGTACTCCATGGTCAGGTGCCCATTTTGCCGTTTCCAGCAAATCGACAATCATTTCTTCGGATACAGGTTTATCTGAAAAAGAGTTGATGGATCGTCTTTCTGAAATAATAGCGGACAGATCTTTACGCTGCGTTTGGATCATGAGAAAGTCATCCTTCCTTAACTGAGAATCATTTTCATTAATCTTAGCATAATCAGACTGGAAGAACAAAAGATAACATGTTATAATAAAAATGACTGATAGTCATTCATTCTCAGGAGGGATACATTATAGATACCACAAAGAAAGAGCGAATCCTGCAAAGTGCAATAAATGTCTTCTCGGAGCAGGGTCTGGAAAAAACAAAAGTTGCTGATATTGTTAAACAGGCCGGTATAGCTCAGGGAACCTTTTATTTATATTTCCCTTCAAAATATGCTTTAATTCCAGCAATAGCCGAAAAACTGCTGGATGATATCTTAACGATCATGGAAGAAAGAGTGACTGCAGACCAGAAGTTCGAAGAGAAAATAGCAGCTATTGTAGATGCTACATTTGAGATCACAGCTGAATATAAAGATGTACTTGCCCTATGCTATTCAGGTCTTTCTTTGTCCGGAGCCCTGCAGGAGTGGGAAAAAATTTATGAACCTTACTACCGCTGGATGGATGGACTGCTTGAAGAGGCTGTCCGAAATAAAGAAATTCGTCCAGGTATACGGATAAGGATCACGTCCAAGATGCTGATTGGTGTTATGGAAGAATCGGCAGAACAGGTATATTTATTTGATGAGCACTATGATGGCAGCAGGGAATACCGTGAAGAACTTAAATTATTTATTATCCAGGGACTAAAATAATTCCTGGCAGTCAAAATGACTGACATTCATTCATTAAAGGAGAAGAATTAATCGTGAAATTACAAGAATCAACGCTGCTTCGTTTATCTGTGTCGGGGGCTTTACTGTTTTCTATTATGGGTATCATCTGGGGATATACGCTGCTTCCCAAATGATACTGTTTGACGGGCTTTATTCTCTTATAAGCCTCGGACTTTCATTTATGTCGATAAGTGCCTACTATTTTATGAAAAAGGAAAATCTTAAGCAGTTTCAGTATGGAAAAGAATCGATAGAACCGCTCATTGTCTCATTTAAAGCTTTAGTGATAACTCTTTTATGTATCGGAGCCATCGCTTCTTCTATTTATTCGCTATGGAACGGTGGAAGAGATATTGCGCTTGGGAGCGCGCTTGTATATGCCGTAGTAAGCACGATTCTCTGCGGCGCAGTGTACGGCATCATTCAGAGAAGAGGAGAAGAAAAGAGCTCTTCTTTTCTTCAAGCTGAATCAGCCCAGTGGCTGATGGATACACTGCTTAGTGCAGGAGTACTGGCAGGATTTCTATTGGCATTTATTCTCCAGGCTGTCGGTTTTCAAACGGTTATTCCTTACGTGGACCCATTGATGGTTCTTGTCATTGGCCTTTATTTTTTAAAAATGCCATACCAGCTTTTCCGCAGTAACGGAAGAGAGTTAATTCGGATGGCACCGGCACCGGCTACAGCAGCTCTTGTTTATAAGAAAGCAGAAGAATTATTAATGAAATATAATATGCAGGACATGGTTGTAAGAACAACCAAAGTAGGGAAGACGCTGTATATTGATATTGATTATATTATTGATGAGACGTCTGCCATTCAGAATGTAAAAGAAATGGATACCCTGCGCAGGGATTTCGAAGCGGGTATAAAGCAGATGGAGATGGAAAAGTGGGTAACGATCACATTTACGGCAGACAAGTACTGGGCTATTTAAAGGCAGGAATGTATCGAACGAATCGTTTCTGAAATCGTATGGCCGGTAAACAGGTGATCCGCTAAATGATCAAGTTCTGTTTCACTCTCATTGATTATAACGAGAGAGGCACCGCTTTGTTTCGCATCCGCAGGAAAATAGGAGGCGGGTGCTACAGTAAGGCTCGTACCCAGCACGATAAAGAGGTCCGACTGAAGAGCGGCTTTCTCTGCTTCTTCGATAGCTTGAGAAGGAAGCATTTCCCCAAATAAAACAATATTAGGACGGAGCATACCGCCGCAGGAAGGGCAGTTTGTTTCTGCCCTTACATAATGAAGTGTGTCTTCCCGGGCTCCGCAGTCATTACAGCGAAGGGATGCAGAGATCCATGAAGCTCCGACACAAAGACGGCTTCCCGCTTTTTGATGAAGATTATCTACGTTTTGAGTAATAATCTCTGCACAAGGCCGGTGCGTTCCCATTCCGAAAGAAGAAGATGACCGTCATTTGGAAATACGTTCTGCAGGGCTTCTATACGTTTTGATAAAAGGAAACAAAGGAAGCCCGGTTATTGTGCATAGCATCGGTGCTGGCCATTTTTACAGGGTCATATTTCTGCCACAGGCCCTGCTGGGAACGGAAATCTGGAAGCCCGCTTTCTGTTGACATACCTGCCCCTGTCATCACTGTAGTATAAGAAGACGCTTTTAATAAATCAGCTATTTTCTTCATATTTCCGAAAGCTCCTTTTAATTAATAGTCCGTCAGTTCAATAAGGCGGTCGTCATTATCAGACGGATTGCCCCGTCCATCGCCGTTATTCGTTACAATATACAGGCGTTCCTGCTCAACCCATACATCACGAAGCCTGCCTTCTCCGCTGTATATAACATTCATTTCTTCTGTTTCCACATTAAATCGCATCAGCTGCGTACCGCGGAGGCCGGTTACAAATAAGTCCCCGTTGGCATCTGCATCCATTCCGGAAGGTGCCCACGTATCACTGCCGGAATGAAAGAGGGACTCTGCATTGTCTCGTCCTGTTCATCCCCTGTAATTTCCGGCCAGCCGTAGTTTTCTCCTGCCTGAATCTGGTTGATCTCATCCTCTGCGGAAGAACCGTGCTCCGAGCTGTACATGGTGCCTTCCTCATTCCATGCAAGCCCCTGGGGGTTACGGTGACCATAGGAGTATACATATGAATCCTCCATAGGATTATCTTCAGGGATCATACCGTTCGTTTCCATTCGCAGAATACTTCCTGCCAGGTTGTCAGGATCCTGAGAGCTGTCTTCAACGTCCGCATCTCCGGTTGTAGCGTAAAGCATGCCGTCCGGACCGATTTCGAGCCGGCCGCCGTTATGGATGGAAGCGCCGGGTATTCCGTCAAGCAGCACGTCGTTCTCTCTCCAATCATCGCCTGAGCGCTTCAGGGAAACGATGCGGTTGGCTGGTCCATTATCTGATTCATAGGTGTAGTAAGCGTAGGCTGTCTGGTTAGCATCGTCAAAATCGGGGTCAAGTACGAAGCCAAGAAGGCCGCCTTCTCCTTCAGCAGCGACTTCATCCGATAAGTCAGGTTCGGTTCTTGTAACACTGCCATTTTCATCAATCCATGCGATGGTTCCAGGCCGTTCACTGATGAAATATCCATCCTCATGCGGCTGGATCGCCCAGGGAACGTCAAGATTTTCGGCGATGGTGCGCGCAGATGCCGAACTATCGGCACTGTTTTCCGAACTGTTATCGGTTTCCTCATCTCCACAGGCCGCAAGCAGCAGGGAGACACTGCTCAGAAAAAATAATGGCTTTTTATACATGTCCAGCCTCCTCAATTAACATCATTGATTTCTTTTTCGCTCCATTTCCATAAATCTTCAGCAAGATTGCGGTCAAGAGCCGTATTGGAAGGAACAATCGGCTGCATGTTTTCAAAGTATTTACCTGAAACCGATGCCGCCTCAGGTGAAGAAGCGAGGTAAACGGCAGTGGCTGCTCCTTCTTCCGACGTCTGGAAAAAAGGTCGGAGAACAGCATGAATGCCTCGGCCAAAACCAGTTTCCTGGTTTACGCCGAGGCTCGTGCTGACAGCACCGGGATGAAGACTGTTAACAGTGACCGGTGTACCGGAGAGACGCTGATCGAGAGAGAGGGCGAATAAAATATTCGCAAGCTTGGATTGGCCGTATGCCTTCCAGACGCTGTATTCTTTTTTTAAGTGAGGATCCTCAAAATCAATGCGGCCCCATTTATGGGCGCCGGAAGAGACCATGATAATCCGGCCCTGTGGTGCGGCTTTTATTTTATCCAAAAGCAGATTTGTCAGCAGAAAAGGACCTAAGTGATTAACACCGATCGTTTTTTCAAAGCCATCCGTTGTTTCTGATCGTTTCGTTTCCACCACGCCGGCGTTATTGATTAAAACGTCTAACGTCTGCCAGCGGGAGATGAAAGCCTGACAAAAAGCACGGATGCTTTCCAAAGAAGCCAGATCGCAAAGCATCATTTCTGCAGAGGCGTGTCCACTGTAATCATTAATTTCACGTACAGCATTGATGCCGCGTTCATTATTTCTTGATGTAATAATAACGTGAGCCCCTTTTTGGGCAAGTGCTTTGGGGATGCAAGACCCATACCGGTGTTTCCGCCGGTGATTAATACTCGTTTCCCGTTCATATGTAATGCCTCCTTTGTATACACTGCTTATTCCCAATATAGATCGGATGGAAACAAAAAGGAGGAGAGGGCAAAAGAACGCAAAAAAGAACTCCCCCGAAGGGAAGCTCTTTTTATTATGGTTCTTACATTGGTGTCGGCTTATTATGCTTTAGTTACGTTAGCTGCTTGTGGTCCACGGTCGCCTTCAACGATCTCGAAGTTAACCTGCTGGCCTTCTTCAAGTGTTTTAAAGCCTTCTTCCTGAATTGCGGAGAAGTGTACGAATACATCGTCTGCACCTTCGCGCTCGATGAAGCCAAAACCTTTTTCTGCGTTAAACCATTTAACTGTACCTTGTTCCATGTGATGTTCCTCCTGCGTGCGTAATAATCTGTTGCGCACTAATTGTATTACTTATCTTGCAAACCGATACCCTATTTATTAATAGTTGTACCGGACAAAATAGCTACTTTAGAATACCATCGATTTTTTGATTTTGCAACCACCTGGCGGATAAATTAATTATATTTTTTGCCTTATCGGCTGTTTATAAGGGGTAATAATGAAACATAAATGTTGTAAATGCTTTCATTGCAGTGGTTTCACGATTTTTTTGAAATGATGGTATAAAAACGAAAAAATTTTAATTATTTTTTTGTTTGTCGTTTATAGCGTCCTTTACCGTTTTAAATGCAGTGAAAGAGTTAAGGTTGGCGTGAACTTCTTTTGAGCGGACGGCTATTTTGGGAGTAACACCGGTTAGAATCAGCTCGGTCCCAAGGAGATTCAACAGGTCATACAGCGTAAAAAGGCTTTTTATGACATCATCGTTCAATTTAATAAGACCGGATAAATCAAGAATCAGTGTTTCAATTTCAGAATAGTAGACGGCTTCTGTTACGTTATGGAAGATAAGTTTGATACGTTCTTCATTCATATTTCCGATAAGCGGGAGTACATAGACTTTATCCATAACGGGAACAATTGGAGTCGAGAGGAGGGCTATTTCCTTGTTGTGTTCCCTGAGGGATTCCTCCGTATTTTTCTGTGCAGTGATGTCTTTTTGTACGCCTATAAAGAAGTATTTTTTTTCTTCTTCTGAATACACAGGGTCAATATGAAGTTCATTCCAGAATTTTTCACCGTTTTTTTTATAGTTGACGAGCTGTACACTGACGGATTCTTTCTGCTCAATAGCATTACGCAGTTTTGTATAGCAGCATTGGATGACTCCGGCCCCTGCAGAAAGCGGCAGTTTTTTCCAAGAATATCTTCATAGCTGTAGCCGGTCATTTGCAGGAATCCCTGGTTTGTATAAATGATAGGGTTGTCTTCGATTGCCGGGTCTGAAACGATAACACCTACCCGGGTGTGATCTATCGCTTCGAGAAGAATGGAAGTTGCAGGAAGGTCAATAGGGAAATGACGAGTCATGTTGTGAAGGGCTCCTTTATTAAGTAATAGCTTTTTTCTGTTCATAATAGTATCAAAATTTCTTATTGGTGCCCAGAAAAAAGACTCCTTTCCCCGGCAGAGCCGGAAAAGGAGTCTAAGGTATTATTTATCGGTTACGGGGAACCAGCCCGGTGTATGAATGATAGCCTGCCAAAGGGCATCGGGAATAACTAGTTTTCTTTGATCGTGAACGGAAAGGGTTGTTTGAATAGTATCCGTTTTTCCGTCTGCTGCTTTTTCGACCCAATCCGGTTCCATAATGAACTCGCGGCCCAAAGCAATAAGCGGAACGCCTGAGGCTAATGCTTTTTCCACTTCTTCCGGTGTATGAAGAGAACCTACTCCAATGACAGGAATGCGGGAGCCGATTCTATCCTGGATTAATGTGACCCGGGAAGCAGTATCATGTTCATCTCTTATAGAGCCCGACCAGAAGTTCTGCACAGATACATGAATATAATCGAGCGGCTGGGAAGCCAATATTTCAGAAAGAGCCAGCGTATCTTCCATCGTAATGCCCGGGTTCTCCGCTTCTTCAGGAGAAAGCCGGTATCCGACAATAAAAGAATCGTCTGCATGGGTTTTGGCCGCTTCGAGTACAGCTTCAGTAACAGCAAGGAAACCTGGTGCGGTTTTCAAAACTGCCGCCCCATTCATCTTCTCTTCTATTAGAGTGTGGAGAAAAGAACTGCTGAATTAGATATGTGTTGGCTCCATGGATTTCTACACCGTCAAATCCGGCCTCAGCGGCTCTTCTTGCTGCTTCACCAAAGCTGTGAATAATATGGTTAATTTCGTCTTTTTCCAGCGCCCGGGGTCACTGCGTTATCACGGACAGGAGCTACCGCGCTTGCGCTGACCGGCATATTATCAGGAACAAGCTCAGGCGGGCACATTCTTCCTCCATGAAAAATCTGCAGAATCGCTTTGGAGCCTTTCGCTTTGATAGCATCAGCAAGTCTTGTAAGTCCAGGAATGAAATCATCATGGTGGACGCCGATTTCATCTTTAAACCCTTTGCCGTTTCTGTTACGTTCGCACAAGCGGTCACAACAACGGAAGCACCACCGGATCTTCTTTCATAATAAGCTATTTCTTCATCGCTGACCTCGCCGTCCGGCTTAGATGCGAAGTTAGTCATTGGAGCAAGAAAAACGCGGTTCTTAAGCTCTTGACCGCGGGGGAGAGTGAATGGTTGTAAAAACGAATAGTTGTTTGATGCAGTCATATAATATCCTCCTCGATTTAAGTTACAAAGTATATTCTAGATAATGATTAATAACTAAAGCAAATAAATTAGCTTATGAATGTTTGATGATTCAACAGGAGGGGTAAATTAAACAATGTCCCGAATTTCACAGCAGTAGAAATACTGCTACTAACTAAGGAGGAATTTATAATGGAAACAATGTTTACTTCTTACGCAACAGCACAAGGCGGTCGTGAAGGTCACGTAAAGTCAGATGACGGACTTATAGATGTAAATCTCGTACAGCCGGGATCCGGTTCGGATAAAGGCTCAAACCCTGAGCAGCTTTTTGCAGCAGGATATTCCGCATGCTATGATGGCGCGCTGAACCTTATGGCTAAAAAAGAAAAAAAGAATATTACTTCAGAAACAACAGCAGCTGTAAGTCTTAATAAAGACGAATCAGATAATGGCTTCAAAATAAGCGTAGAGCTTACAGTTAATATCTCTGGAGTTTCCCAGGAAGAAGCAGAAGAATTAACAGAAAAAGCTCACCAGTTCTGCCCGTATTCCAAGGCAACAAGAGGAAATATTGACGTAACAATCACGACAAAAGCAGAATAATATAGTAAAAAGAACGGCTGCGTCAGCGGCCGTTCTTTTTTTTATCTCTAAATCTATATTATTTTATGCTAAACTAGACATTACTGAATAGATAAGCGTAAAAGGAGATATTACATGAGCAACGAAAGTCCGGCATTGGATTCGTTCCCTTCTTATATACAAGATAACTGGGAGAAAAGCAGTTATACAGAATGGACCCCTATCCAGGAAAAAGTAATTCCGCCATTGTTAAACGGCGAAAACGCATTGTTTCATTCCCCGACCGGTACAGGCAAGACAGTAGCGTATCTACTGCCTTCTCTTCAAAAAATAGACGAATCTGTTAAACAACACAGGTTTTGATTGTTGTACCAACGAGAGAACTGGCGATGCAGGTAGCAGAGCAGGTCAAAATATGGACGCAGGGATCAGAAATTAAATCCGCCGCATTTATTGGAGGAGCTAATATCCAGCGTCAGCTCGACAAGCTCAAAAAGACCGTGCATGTGGTCGTAGGCACACCTGGAAGACTCGATGAGCTGAAAAGCAGAAAGAAACTGAAGCTGCATGCTCTGCAGACGTTCATTGCTGATGAAACAGATCAGCTGCTGCAAAAAGAAAACACAAAGTATATGCAGTCCCTGCTTAAAGATGTGAAGCGCGAAACCCAGCTGGTCTACACATCGGCTACCGTAACAAAGGAAGTCCGGGCATTCGCTGAACGGACAATGGAGCCTTATCAACTATTCAGTGTTGAATTTACGCAGGAAGAAAAAGATAGAATCACCCACTTGTACATTGTGTCTGATGAACGGGATAAGATCGATCAGATGAGAAAAATTGTAAATGCTGTTGGAAAACAGGCCATAGTTTTCGTCAACAATGCAGACAAGCTGGAAGAAGCTTCCGGAAAGATGAACTACAGGCATTGGTCTTCCAAAACGCTTCATGCGCAAAGTTCAAAGGAAGAACGGGAAAAGTCGTTAAAGGCATTTAGAAATGAGGAGATTAAGCTTCTTCTTGCGTCGGATGTTGCAGCACGCGGTCTGGATATTGAAGAGCTTCCCTGCGTTATTTCACTTGATCTTCCCTTTACAAAGGAACAGTATACCCACCGTGCAGGCAGAACAGGACGGATGGGAAGAGAAGGCCTTTCATTACCCTTTGCACACCTCGTGAAGAATCTATCTTTAAGCGTATTGCTAAAGAAGCAGACGTTCACGCAGTAAAAGCTGCGATCCGGGGCGGGGAATTGGTGGAAGCATAAAAAAGCCGTCCCCCTTGAGGGACGGCTTCTAAACAGTATCAAACAATTCTTTCTCAAATATGTGCAGGTGGGTAGCCAGCGTGATAATACATTCTTTATGGTAATATTTCCTCACGGCTTCAGCCATTTCGTGCTGTGAAGAGAAGTAATGAATACTCTGGCTGTTGTTAGCAAGTGTTTCAATGTCGGTTGATTTTCCGGCGGTTACCTGCTGAATTTTTTCATCAAAGATATAAGCATAAGGCTTATTCATTTCAGGGCCCCCTAAAATAGTTTTGAGAACTGTCCTTATTTTATACCTAATATTGGACTAAATCAATCTGTCTTATATAAAGATACGGTTACTGTATTTTAATGATTGTAAAAAAATATTAATGAAAACAATGTTTTAAGATCAATAAATATGGTATAATATTAAGGTTATGGAATGAACTAGTTAAGCGAACTTTCCAGGTAAAAGTATCTGCCACACTAATTTGTTGCGGAAATAATAAGAAATATGAAATATAAAGGAGATCATTTTATTGACTTTGTTTAAAGAATTAGATATTAACCCGCAAATCTTAAAAGCTGTTGAGGCTATGGGATTTGAAGAAGCAACACCTATCCAATCAGAGGTTATCCCTAAGCTGAAAGCAGGCAAGGATATCATCGGCCAGGCACAGACAGGAACAGGGAAAACGGCAGCATTCGGTATTCCCCTTATTGAAAACATGAATAAGAGGAAAAAGCACCCCAAGGGTTAATTCTTGCTCCAACAAGAGAATTAGCTATTCAGGTATCAGAAGAAATCAACCGCCTGGGCAAATATGCCGGTATCTGGTCTCTTGCCATTTACGGTGGACAGGATTTACGCGCCAGATTAAAGCGCTGAAAAGATCCCCGCAGATTATTGTAGGAACACCAGGACGTTTCATGGATCACATGAGAAGAAAGACAATCCGTCCAAATACGATGAGAATGGTCGTATTAGATGAAGCAGACGAAATGCTCAGCATGGGATTTGTTGAAGACATTGAAACAATTCTTAGTGAAACACCTGAAGATCGTCAAACGCTGCTCTTTTCGGCAACTATGCCTACAAGACTAAAAACGGTAACAAACAAGTTTATGAAAGAGCCGGAATCCATTAAAGTGAAAAGCAAAGGTTTAACGGTTTCTAACATTGAACAGCGGTACATTGAAGTTCCGGAAAAGCAGAAATTTGATACACTTTGTCATCAGCTTGATATTACTCCACCTGACTTGGCAATTGTGTTCGGCAGGACGAAAGAAGAGTAGACGAGCTTGCTGAAGCTCTTACTCAGCGCGGTTATGCTGCAGAAGGTATCCACGGAGACCTGAAGCAGGAGAAGCGTGATAAGGTAATCCGTAAATTCAAAAAGTCTACTATCGATATACTTGTTGCAACAGATGTTGCTGCAAGAGGACTTGATGTAAGCGGCGTAACACACGTTTACAACTTTGACCTGCCGCAGGATCCGGAAAGCTATGTTCACCGTATTGGACGTACCGGACGTGCCGGGAAAAATGGTTTGGCTTACAGCTTGTAACGCCGAAAGAAAAAAGCCATTTGAAATATATCGAAGATACGACAAAAGCAAAAATGATAAGAGAAGAGCTTCCTACCTTTGAAGAGCAAGGAGAAGGAACGCGTGCATCAGGCTGTAGAAGATCTGTCTAAAGCAGCAAAAGAAGAAAGACTTGGACTCCTTAAAAGGACCAGCTGAAAACCTTCTAGTGAATACGATGCGGTCACGCTCGTAGCAGCAGCTCTTAAGATGAATACAAAAGAAGCAGAAAAAGCAACCATCAAGCTGACTGAAGAAGCACCATTGCGTTCTAAAAAGCAAGGCGGCGGTGGAAATTACGTAAGAGAAATGACGGACCTCGCGGCGGCGCCGGCGGCAAAAGCCTTATGGCAAGTCAACGCAGCGTAAAGAAAGCTATGCAAGAACAAGAAGAAATCCAAAACGTCCTACAAACTCATAAAAACAAAAAGAAACCGCCTGCGGGCGGTTTTTTGTTGGAAACAGCCGGCCGGTTACTGCGGCAGATGAGAAAATGAACGGTCGTATGATATAATAGCACGGCAGAAAGAGAAAGGCAGGAATGCGTGATGAGTATTATTCGAGTGGAAGATCTCTATAAATCATATGGGGAAAAAACAATTTTTGACCGGATTTCCTTCTCTATTGAACCCCACGATAGAATCGGATTAATTGGAGTAAACGGAACAGGCAAATCAACACTGTTAAAAGTTCTTTCAGGCATCGAAAGCCCGGAAGAAGGTACGGTATATCATGCCAATTCCTTTGAACAGGCGTTTCTTCCCAGGAACCAGAGTTAGACGGAGAGGCAACTGTATTAGATGAATATACTTTGGTGCCTCTAAGAAGATGAAACGATGAGAGAATACGAGAAAGTCCAGGCTGAGCTGGAAAAAGCTCCCGGTGATGAGAAAGTTCAGGAACGAATGATAGCTGTGCAGCAGCGGATTGAAGAAGAGGACGCCTGGGAGGAAGTACACTTGCCAAACAGGTGCTGACAAAGCTTGGCATTACTGAATTTTTTAAAAAGACAAAAGATCTTTCCGGCGGCCAGAAAAAAGGGTCGCTATGGCAAAAGCTTTAATTCAGCCGGGGATCTGCTGATTTTGGATGAGCCGACAAACCATTTGGACCATCAGTCTATCGAATGGCTGGAAAAATACCTCTCCACCTTTCCGGGCGCCCTTATCGTCGTAACGCACGATAGTACTTTCTAAATCGAGTAACGAATCGTGTATTTGAACTCGACAAAGGAAACCTTTATGAATACAGCGGAAACTACGAAATGTACCTGGAGAAAAAAGCAGAACGGGAAATAAATGAAGAAAAGAAATGCAAAACTTCAAAACACGATGAAGCGTGAACTGGAATGGCTGCGAAGAGGTCCTAAAGCACGGGGAACAAAACAAAAAGCAAGAGTGCAGCGGATTCATCATACGAAGGAAACCATGCAGCATACCTCAAAGGAAGAGCTTTCCTTTGCTGTGGGATCGCAGCGATTAGGAAAAAAAGTAATGGAACTCGAGAATGTGTCGAAGGCGTTTACCGGGCGGCAGCTGCTGGACTCCTTTTAGCCTGCTTATCCAGCCCGGAAGCCGGATCGGCATCATCGAGAAAAATGGAAGCGGGAAATCAACGCTTCTTAATATAAGGCAGGCCGGGAGGACGGCCGCGACAGCGCACAGTGGAAACAGGCACGACAGTCAAAATTGGGTACTATACGCAAAATCATGAAGAACTGGATGAATCCAAGCGTGTTATTGAATATATTAGAAGCATTGCAGAGGTAGTGCATACAGAAGACGGCCAGACCGTAACCGCTGAACAAATGCTGGAGAGGTTTTTGTTCAACCGGACTGTCCAGTGGAACTATATCAGCCGCTTATCCGGAGGAGAAAAACGGAGACTGTATTTACTGAGTATTTTAATGACAGAACCAAACGTATTAATGCTGGATGAGCCGACCAATGACCTTGATACCCAGACGCTTGGCATATTGGAAGAATACCTGGCTGTGTTCTCCGGCTGCGTCATTACCGTATCCCACGACCGCTACTTTCTGGACCGGTTGTGGATGTGCTTTTTATCTTTGACAGCACCTCAACGATCAAGCGGTACCAGGGAAGCTATTCTGATTTTTTATCGGACCAGGCAGAGAAAACAGAGACTGCTTCTTTAGCTAAGAAAGCGGCTGGAACTCCTGACAAAAAAGGCAGTCAAATTATCCTATAACGAAAAGAAAGAATGGGAATCCATTGAGGATGATATTCTGGAAGCAGAGAGCAAAGCGGAGAAATTCAGAAAAAGATCGATGGAGCCGGCAGTGATTCGAAAGTCCAGAAGTGGATGGAAGAAAAGCAAAAGCTTGATGAACAAACCGAATACTTGTTTGAACGCTGGGAAGAACTTTCTGCGAAAATAAATCCAGAATAAATAAGATTGACAAGACCGGCAGAGAAGAGTACATTATAAGAAATAACTTGATACTTTGGAAAAAGGGGAGTAGCTTTTTCAATAAAATCGTCAGGACGGGAGCAATCCCGGTTTTATTGGCAGCCGTTATGCTGTTAGCGAGACCTTACCTATGAGACGGTAAAGGTTTTTTCATGCCTTCACCGCCTCAGTGGTGAAGGTTTTTGTGCTTTGGCACAGAGGAACTTATCGCTGCAGGGTACCAGGTTTATCTTGGAAAAGGAGAAGATAAACATGGAACTTAGTCTGCTGATGGAATATGGATGGGTGCTGCTCGTTCTCATACTGCTTGAAGGAGTCCTTGCTGCAGATAATGCGCTTGTTCTTGCCGTGATGGTCAAACGGCTGCCTCCGGAAAAAAGAAAAAAGCACTTTTTTATGGCCTGGCCGGAGCATTTGTTTTTCGTTTTGCCTCTTTGTTTATCATTTCATTATAATTGATGTATGGCAGGTTCAGGCTATCGGTGCTCTTTATTTATTATTTATTGCGATCAACCACATTGTGGAAAACTGTGGTTTCATAAGGAAGGTGAGGAGGAAAAAAAGGCAGAAGGATACGCGGAAAACCCTGCAGGGTTCTGGCGTACCGTAGCTAAAGTGGAAATTGCAGATATGCGTTTGCAGTGGATTCCATTCTTGCTGCAGTGGCTCTGGCTGTTACTCTTCCTCGCACCAATCTTCCGATGATAGGCGGGATGGACGGCGGTCAGTTCCTCATAATCCTAACAGGTGGATTAATAGGTGTCGTCATTATGAGGTTCGCCGCGGGATACTTTGTAACTCTGCTTGAAAAAAGACCGGGGTTGGAAATTGCTGCGTTTGCCATTGTTGGCTGGTGGGCGTAAAGCTGATGGTTCATACCCTTTCTCATCCGGCTTTATCGATCCTGCCTGTGCATTTTGCCGAATCAACTATATGGAAAGCCTCTTTTTATATCGTATTGGTTGGTATTGCAGCTGCAGGTTGGCTGTTGTCCAAGGATAAAGAGAAATTTCAGGAAAAGTGGTACGCAAAGAGAAATCTGTTTAAAGGTAAAAATAAGATATATTTTCTATACTCCGGCTGAATCTAATCGATTCAGTCTTTTTTTTTCATAAGAAATTGGATAAGCTAGAGAAGTACAGAGAAGAGAGGGGGCGCGGCATGCAGGAAATTCTTATTATAGAAGACGAAAGAAGCTTGCAAGGGTAACGAGCCTGGAGCTGGAGTATGAGGGATATCAGACAGAAATTATTCACGACGGGCTGGAAGGGCTGGAGCGGGCCAAAGAAAAGAAATGGGACTTAATCCTGCTCGATGTGATGCTTCCCAGCTTAAATGGAATGGAAATTCTACGTCGTTTCCGAAGAGAAGATAATGTGACGCCGATTATCCTGCTTACTGCAAGAGACCAGACGCCTGATAAGTAAGCGGACTGGATCTTGGCGCCAACGATTATATGACCAAGCCTTTTCAAATTGAAGAACTGCTGGCAAGATCCGGGCACAGCTGCGTTACGCAGAAAACAGCGCTGGATCGAAAAAAATCTAATGTAATAAAAGTGGAAGATATAAACGTTAACATTGATAACCGGAAGTGCTGCGGGCAGGAGTTAGTATAGAACTGACCCCCAGAGAGTTTGATCTGCTCATATACATGATGAAAAATAATAATATCGTTCTGACCAGAGATCAGCTGCTCGAACAGGTGTGGGATTTGACTATTTTGGCGATACGAATGTAGTAGATGTCTATATCCGCTATCTCCGGCAGAAAATCGATAAACCGTTTCCAATCCAGCTGATTCACACGATCCGAGGCGTTGGGTATTCTATTAAAGGAAACAGTCATGAAACTTAAAACAAAGATCCAGCTTTTCACAACGATCTGGATGCTTCTTATCGTCGTAATTGTCAACATATCTATTTATTTGTTATTTGACCGATTATCGGTAAATGCAGAAGTGGAAAGGCTGCAAAGTCAATCCGAATCTATTACAGAATCTCTCCTGTCTACGGAAGGAAACGCAGCTGAATCTGAGGCACTCCTGCAGGCATTTCTGCCAACGAACGGTATGATTCGTATTATTGGGCAGGAGGAAGTGCTTTCTATTCAAACAACAGAGGATCGCTTCCGCCAGCTCCCGGCAGAGTATTCGACCGGCGAATCGCAGCGCACCTTTCTCAGTCAGAAAGCGGGGAAAGATATGCAGCCGTTGAAAAACCGATTATCTGGCAGGAGGAAGTATTGTAACGCTGGAAGTGACAGAGCACATGCAGGCACTTGAAGAAAACTGACGTTTCTTCGAATTGCGTTATTAATTGCCACTCTGTTTATCATCGTACCAACGGTGATAGGCGGACGACTGCTTGGCACTTACTGTTGAGACCGATTCTTGAACTGATCCGCACGATGAAGGATATTCAGCAGCGCGGCGAACTGAAAAAACTTACATGAAGGGTAACTCTAAAGATGAACTGTATGAAATGGGAGATACGTTTAATCATATGATGGAACGATTGGAAAGCAATTTCGAGAAGCAAAACCAGTTTGTGTCCGATGCCTCCCATGAATTAAAAAACGCCTCTCTCCATTATAGCAAGCTATGCAGGCCTGCTGAAAAGATGGGGAAAAGAAAAGCCTGAAGTGCGTGAGGAAGCAGTAGATGCTATTTTGTCAGAATCAGAGAGAATGAAAAGCATTACCGAGCAAATGCTGACACTTGCCAGAGATGAATCTATGCGGGAAATAAAAAAACAGACAGTGGATCTTGCGGCACTGGCAGAAAGAAGCGTCCCATGCGTTTAGTAAAACCTACGAGAGAGAAATTATTGTAAAAACGGCAGAAGAAATAGAAGTAGTAACCGATAAAGAAAATTAAAGCAGCTGTTATATATTCTGCTGGATAATGCTTTAAAGTACAGCGAAGAGAATGTTGTTATAGAAGTCGATGCAGGTAAATCGGCTTCCATAAAGTAATCGACTTTGGAGAAGGACTGAGTAAAGAGGAACAGGCCAAGATCTTTGACCGGTTTTACCGGGTGGACAAAGCTAGAAGCAGGAAAACCGGAGGGACCGGACTAGGTCTTTCCATCGCTTTCCGTTTATCCGAGGTTCTCGGGGGCAAAATAGAGGTAGAGAGTGAACCAGGTGCAGGTGCTTCTTTTATTTTCCGTTTTCCCAGTTAGCATAAACAATGGTTCCCGCTTCAGCTAAGGTTTACATGTTTCCTAAAAAGGATATTAATACTATATATTAAAGTGATGAACGCTTGGGCTGAAGAAGAATACGATAAGACTGGGGAGAAAACAAATGAATGAGACAACGCCTGAAGACATAAAAGAAACGCTGGAGGTTGTCTGTGGGAAATGGAAGGCTGTTATTTTGATGGAATTGATGGCAACACACTTCGATTCAATGAGATAAAAAAACGACTTCCGCGTATTAACCATCAGACATTAATTAAGCAGCTGAAGGAATTGGAACGAGATGAACTGGTGAATCGGACCTCCTACCCTGTGGTACCTCCGCGCGTAGAGTACACGCTGACAGAATATGGCGAATCCATAAAAGACTTGCTGCATCATATGGAAGACTGGGGAAGAAAGCATCGTCAGCGCAAACAGGAAGAAGTGAAGTAATAAATGGCTGAAGGTAAAGCAGTGATTACAATTCATGAAATAACAGAAGCAGGAACAGGTACGAGAGTCTGTATTGATATGGCAGACAGCCTGTCTCCAACAGAAGGGCTTCTTATTGGCAGTACGGGAAGCGGATATTATCATGTGCTTTCCGAAAACAATGAAACGGATACCTATCCACCAAGAGTATTTCGGGTAAATACCGGGGGAATCCATCACTATATCAGGGAAACAGAGAATACCGTTTACGCGTCGGAAATCCAGGGCGGTCATTCCTTAGATGTATTTGACGGCAGCGAATGGTCCCGGAAAATTGTTGGGCGCGCTAAATGGGAACACCGCGTTCTTTTACACGTATCCGGATTTATTGGAAAACAGAAAGTAACAGCTGTACTTCAACAGTCGGACAGCGTCTGTTTAATGAAGGAATCAGGGGAAAGAGCAGCGGTTATTGATTTAAAACCAGGAGATAAAGTTCAGGGCTTTGCAGACACTCCGGGCCGTCACCTGGGAAAGCAAATCGAAGAATATATAGAAGAAAAATAATAAGGAGAAACCCGCAGCGGGTTTCTCCTTATTTGTTACGTTTTATTTTTATAGTTTTACAATTTGTTTTCCGAGGTTCTCTCCCTTAAATAACCCAATAAAGGCGTCCGGAGTCTGCTGTATACCCTCTACAATGTTTTCACGATAAGTGATAGAACCCTGTTCGAGCCATTCAGCTAATTTTTCAGACCCTTCCTGAAAACGATCAGAAAAATCACCGACAATGAATCCCTGCATAAGGGCGCTTGCTTTCACAAGATACTGCTGCACTCTTGGTCCTACATCTTCTCCAGTGGAGTTATAGGTCGAAATAGCGCCGCACTGGGCAATGCGGGCGTACTTATTTAATAGGGGATAAAGCGCTTCGGAAATCGAACCGCCTACGTTATCAAAATAAGCATCTACACCGTCAGGGCAGGCTTTCTCCAAAGCGGCTTTCATATCTTCTGTTGTTGTATATTGAATCACTTCATCGAAATGAAGCTCTTCTTTCAAATAGCGGACTTTTTCATCTGTCCCAGCAATACCTACAACGCGTGCGCCGTAAATTTTGGCAATCTGTCCGGCCGCAGAGCCGACCGCACCGGCTGCTCCGGAAACTACGACTGTTTCTCCCTGTTTTGGCCGGCAGATGTCATTAACTCCGAAATAAGCAGTCAAACCCGGCATACCGAGAATCCCTAAATGAGTAGAGACCGGAGCCAGGGAAGGATCTATTTTACGGACGGAATCCGCAGTAACAACAGAAAATTCTTCCCAGGTCAGATTTCCGATGACAATATCTCCTTCTTTTAAAGAAGAAGAGCGGCTTTCTACAACTTCACCAATGCCGCCTCCGGCGATAGGCTCATGAAGTTCAAAAGGCGGGATATAGGATTTGCCTTCGTTCATTCGACCGCGCATATAAGGATCGACTGATAAATAAAGTGTTTTTAATAATACTTCCCCGGACTCGGGAGAGCCGGTAGAGACTCTGTCAAAATGAAAGGTATCTCTTGTAGGGATGCCTTCTGGACGTTCTGCGAGCAATATTTGATAATGAGCTGATGGTGCCATAGTAGAATAGGTCTCCTTTATTTCCAATAGTTTTGCAGAGGACCGTTCTCGCCATAAAAAGGATCAAGCGACGGCAGCTCTGCATGGTGAATATTTCTATATATTACCTCATGATTGTTCTCATCTCCAGTATAAAGGTCTATCTTCCGACTGTCCGGGTAAGCACCCATCACTTGAAAAATATCATCAGAATCAAGCAGTTTATGACCGACACCGGCTGGGATCAGCATAATATCCCCGCTCGTGACATGCACGACCTTTCCCTGAGGACCGCCTAGATGAAGAGAGGCGCTTCCTCTCGTAACCGCCAGCACTTCATGACTGTTACTGTGGAAATGATGGTATGAGAATACACTGCCATACCAAAAGCCGGCCCATCCATTACTTCGAAAAATCTTTTCCAACTCGGGAAGGTAATGTTCATTAACCGAATAAAGGAGTACAGAAAGAGAAGGGTTATTAGGTATTTTCCCATTATCATCGAAAAAAAGCCTTTCAACACTGTAAGCATGCTTATTAATCATTTTATCCCTCCATATCTATTAGTATTGAGCAGATGCTGTTATATGCATCTATTCCCATTTTTTTAAATATTAAAAACATTTGACAATGAGAATGATTTTCAATACACTTACATTATAATAAATGAGAATGATTTTCATTGAGAATGGGAGGGCTTCAGATGAATTCGTTATTAATAGTAGGAGCAGACAAGCTGGGTGCCATCCCGGATCGGTTGAGTGAGCTGGGATTTTCAGATATTATGCACATCAGCGGCAGAAAAGTAAAAATGGTGCACCGTGAAATACCTGAAAACATAGACCTTGTTCTGGTATTAACAGATTTCATAAATCATAATGTGAGCAGTAAGCTCAAAGAAAGAGCAAAGGAAAAAGCAATTCCTGTCTGCTATGCAAAACGCTCCTGGTGTTCTATCTATAAGGCATTATCGACCTGTAATGAAGTATGCGAACAGTGTCCATTACTGGAAAAAGCCAGATAACAGGAGGTAGAATCTGTGAAGAATCAGAAAGAATATATATTACGAAAGTCTTCTTCCGTATTTGATTTTACTATTTATATACTGCGGAGTATTACATATAAGCAGTTCAATGATGAGGCAGAACTTGCTTTAACAATAAAGCGCCGCTGGAAATATATCGATCCGAATCAATTTAGAGATGTGCAAGAGTTTATTCATACGCTGAAGCTTCTGCAAAAGCGGCTCGTTGAAATCAAGAGTCTCGCTGAACAATTGGAAGAAAAGCGGGAGACCACAGCAGAAGGATTGTTTATCATAAGCGGAATAGAAGCGGGGCCGGACGGACATGTAGCTGCCTGCGCAGTAACATCGGAATATAATGCATGGCAGATGAAAAGGGCAGCATCTTTTCTGCAGAAACTCTATCCCAATAAGGATTGGAGATTGTACATGCTGGACAGTAAACGCATGGAGTATTCCATGAGCGAATACCGTCATAAGGTTTTACCATATAAAAAGAAATAACGAACCCCTGCCGAATTTCCGGCGGGGGTTTTAAAAAGCTTTTGATAGGAGAAAATAGGGTATAGAATAGGGGGTAAAGAAGTTACAGAATGAAGGAATGGTAAATGTGTATAAAAAGATGTGGTTATTGATAAACGGAGCTTCAGGAAATAATGAAATCCAGAAAAACCTGGATGCAACGATCGGTACGCTCGCTATGCAGACAAAAGAGCTTACTATTACTTTCACGCAGGAGAAAGGACATACAGAGCAGCTCTGCCGTGAACAGGGCCATGAGTTTGATATCATTATGATCATGGGAGGGGATGGAACGGTACACGAGGCTATTAACGGCTTGTCCGGGCTTGACAACCCACCAGTTACCGGTATCCTTCCAACGGGCACCTGTAATGATTTTTCGAGATCCTTACTGATCCCGCAGAACTTAAAAAAAGCAGCCGCAGTAGTGGAGCAAAATCATATACAGTATGTCGACATCGGAAAAATGAACGATCGTTACTTTTCTAACTTCTATGGGATCGGCCTGATTGCAGAAACATCTGAAAATATAGATGATCAGCTGAAAGGAATGCTCGGTAAAGTAAGCTATTTTATCAGCGCACTCCAAACGTTCAATAATGCTTCACCATTTACATTTACATTGAAAGCAGATGGAAAAGAATACAAGGATGATGCGGTAATGATCCTCCTCGCAAATGGGAATTTTATTGGGACGAACCGTCTTCCGGGCGATCAAATCTCTTTGGATGACGGACTTATAGATGTATATATTATAAAAGAAAGCGGAGCACCGCTTTTAAAAGAGTTTTTTAATTCCAAAAATCCTTTTATGTATGACTTGGAACAAAGCTCTATTGAATACATTCAAGCCTCCGAAGTAGAGCTGGAAACAGAAAAAGTAATGAAAGCCGATACAGATGGAGAAGTGTACGAAGAAACGCCGGTTCATATAAAGATTCTCCCCAAAAAAATCCCTTTTTTATTTGGGGAAGTACAGCAGGATACTAATAATTAAAGAAAATTCTGATAATTATTCTTTTAGGCATTTTTTACCTTTTTTATGAAAAATGTAGTAAACTAAAAACACTAACAAGCAACCTTCAGAAAAAGGCAAAGCTGCTGAAAGGCAGTCTCGCAAAGTTACAGGTCTAAGGCTTATTGCAGCTAAGACGGCTGAACTGCCTGGGGAAATTTCCTAAAGGCGGGTGAGGGTTGATGGAACTAGTAATTCCAAAAGTACAAAAGATTGATCAAGATTGGTTACAATTAATGGTTGAGGCTAAAGAAGCTGGTTTAACCCCTAGTGAGGTTAAAGAATTCTTAAGACAAACCAAATAATGAAGAAAAATAAGTCATTTCGTATGGCTTATTTTTTTATTTTATGTAAATATAAGTATAGGCATAAATATGCAGATTTTAAAAAATGTCGTTCACTATAACATACTTCAATTCGTTATATGTTATAATTACAGCAAATTACAAACTACAGTATACAAAGGAGTTCAAGCGATGATTGGTGAAAGGGTGAAAATGCTTCGAAAAGAACAGGGTTTATCGTTGACAGAGCTGGCAAATCAGGCCGGAGTCGCGAAATCATATCTTAGTGCACTGGAAAGAGATATTCAAACAAATCCATCGATCCAGTTTTTAGAGAAAATTGCTAAGGTGTTAAACATATCGGTTGATCTTTTAATTAAAGAACAATCAGAGATTAACGAAGAAGAGCTCGATAATGAGTGGTTGGAAATAGTAGAGGAAGCCATGAATTCAGGCGTTTCCAAAGATCAGTTCAAGGAGTTTCTTGAATTCAACAAGTGGAGAATTAAAAATTAGAGAAGGATCGTATCATTCGATCCTTTTTTATTTTGATTATTTTCTATATAAAGAACAAATATTGTTCGTTAAAATGCATTTTATTTCATTTAAGTGTTTTCAAATCCGTTTTTTCGTTATATAATGTATTTAATTCTTTAAAAAGAACATTATAGAACGGAGGATGACGATTTGGTGAGGCTTAGGGGCGGTGTGTACTATACGAATATTATGAACAGACATATTAAGCTTGTTTACTTAACCAATAATAAATGTTCTCTTTATGTAAATGGCTACTTTCTCGGATATTGTGCGTTCGATGTGGCAAAACAGAAAATAAAAGAGATGGAAGATCGTTTGAATAATGTCACCCTAATGTACACAGGAGACAATATTTTTCAAAGCGGCAAAGATTCCACTATGGTTTACGTAAGAATATAAAAAAGCGAGGAGCTGGAAATAATCCAGCAGCCCCGCTTTTTTTTAATAAGAGATTGATTTTGATCTAAAACAATGACCAATCACAAACCCGATGAGAGCTGGCAGTATCCAGCCCAGGTTCAGCTCAAAGAATGGGAGAAGGGAATACAGGCCAACACCTTCGATAGGCACAAGCCCTGCTTCTTTCAATCCGTCATAGGCGCTTACAACAATAGTTCCGGCAATGGCTCCAATATAATGGGACCGATGCAGTGTTATTTTCTCATTTAGTAAGGCCATTAGGATTAACACAATCGCAAGCGGATAGATGGCAACAAGCAGCGGAACCGATAAGGAAATAATAGTGTTCAGTCCCAGATTGCCTACAAGAAGGCTGAGTACGGTCAAAAGCAGAGCGAGCACTGAATAAGGCAGAAAGGACAGATAGCGGTGAAAATATTGACTGCATGCGGTTACCAAGCCGATGCAGGTAGTTAGACAGGCTAGTGTAACGATTAAACCAAGAAGAATAGTACCTGTAAAACCGAAAGACTCTCCTGCAGAATAAGTAAGAATTTCACTGCCATTCTCCATAAGCATGCGGGGACCGCTGTGCACGCCGAGCCATCCAATCGCAATATATACAGCGGCAAGACCAATACCTGCAATAATGCCGGCGGAAGCAGCGGAGCGCCGTACCTCGCGGCGGTCCAATGCACCTTTTTCTTTCAGCGTATTTACAACAATCAAGCCGAAGGCTAAAGCTGCGATAGTATCCATTGTTAAGTATCCTTCGACAAAGCCTCTTCCGATTGCCTGGGAAGCATATTCATTGGACGGAGGCCCTCCTCCGCCCATAAAGCCGGTAACATAAGCTCCGGCAACAAGCAGTATAATAGAAAGAAGCAGAGCGGGTGTAATAACATATCCTATTGTCGTAACAAGCTTATTAGGATTGAGGCTGAGCAGAAACACGAGACCAAAAAATAATAGGGAAAACAAAAATAATGCCATGTTTGAACCGTTTTCCGGCAGAAGAGGTACGATCCCCATTTCATAAGAAACGTTTGCTGCTCTTGGAATGCCAAAAAATGGACCGATTGAGGCGTATAAAATAATCATAAAAAGTAAAGCGAAGGGTTTGTTTACTCTTTCAGCAATGCCTTGAAAGCTCTGCCCTGAAAGAGAAACCGCAATTATTCCTAAAACAGGAAGTCCCACACCGGTAATAACAAAACCAATTATGGCAGGAAGATAGGAAGTTCCAGCTTCCTGACCTAAAAATGGCGGGAATATTAAGTTGCCTGCTCCAAAAAACAAGGCAAAAAGCATTAAACCTATAAAAAAGTTATCTTTCCATGTTAATTTGTTCATGATTGTCTCCCTTAAAATAAAATAAACCTTCATTATCCTAACGCTGGATAAGTAAATTGTAAAGATATTTATGTGAACTGTTAAAATAGAGAAAAGCTATTGATGCAGAGGAGGGGAAGTATGCTTGTGACAATAGAAGACGAATTGATTTACATTTACCTGCAGCATAAAGCCACCAGTGCTTCACCGCTGGGAGCTTACCCTGATGTAAGTGGATATATGCTGTATGATAAAAACGGTAACTGGCTTGGATACAGGGTAATGCGCACTATTTACAATAATAAAAATTATGTTATTTCCATTCCAAAAGTGAAGAAAGTTGAATACCCGCTATTCGCGGCGAGCATTGAAGACGCCGATGAATTTATTGAGATTAAATTCGATGCCGATAGGGAAACTGCAGAAATGCTGCAACAGGAATGTCTGCTCGATATAAACGAAAAGGGGCTGTTTGGTATCGAATTAGTCAGACATCCTGATATTCCAGCAGGGGAAACAGAATATGTGAAATATTTTGTAGAAGAATAGAAACGATTTCTTTCTTTTATAAAAAATATCTCAAAGCGTTTATCGCTTTGAGATATTTTTATAAAGGAGAAAACAAATGATTTATTTTTTTCTTATCTCTGCAATCTGCTCTTCAAGTTCAGTAAGCTGATTAACTGCAGCATCGGGGCTTCTGCCTACAGATTCGAGCTTTTCCAAATCTCCCTGTACTCTTACATATTCACTTTTCAGCCACGCCAGCTGCTCTTCTTTTGCTTTATTATCCATTTGATGCCAGCTCCTTTTTCTCTGATTAATTCCAATGTAGCATATTCAATAGAAGAGAGGAAAACAAAAAATACAGAAAAGTCTTTTTGTTCGTGTTGATATTTTTAAAAAAAAGATTTATACTTTAAATGAAAATGATTATCAATGTTAGTAATGAAAAGATTATATAAATGTATGAAAAGCATGAAAGGGGTTTCCAGTGTGTCAAACTTAACCACACAGCAGATAGCAGTTTCGTATCAGGAAAATAACATTATAAAGGAAATGACAGTAGAGATACCAGAAGGTCAGGTCACCTCTATTATCGGTCCAAATGGCTGCGGAAAATCCACCTTACTAAAAGCTATGTCCAGAACATTGAAACCCAACAGCGGAGCCGTTTATTTAAACGGCCGCAATATACATGATATGAAAACAAAAGAAGTAGCAAAAGAAATGGCTATTCTTACGCAATCACCGGAGACGCCGCAGACGCTTACAGTCCAGCAGCTTGTAGCTTTCGGACGTTATCCTCATCGTAAAAGAGTCGGCGGGCTGACTCCGGCAGACAAAGAAGCGATTGATAAAGCAATCTTTGACACAGGTATGGCAGAATTTCAGGATCGTACGCTGGATGCTCTTTCCGGGGGTCAGCGCCAGCGTGCCTGGATCGCGATGGCACTTGCCCAGGAGACCGATCTGCTTCTGCTTGATGAGCCGACAACGTATCTTGACATGGCGCATCAATTAGAAGTACTGGAACTTCTGCAAAAGCTGAACAGAGAAGAAAACCGTACGATGTTATGGTTCTTCACGACCTGAATCAGGCTGCCAGGTTCTCTGATCATTTAATTGCTATTAAAAATGGGGAAATTCAGCATTACGGTTCGTCACACGAAGTAGTCTGCCAGAAAGTCCTGCGCAGAGTATTTGGAATTGACGCGTATGTAGTCCAAGATCCAAGGACAGGAAAACCTCTTTGTATGACATACGACCTTGTAACCAATGATACGCTCGATGCTCCTCCGAATGAAGCCGAACTAAGATTAGCACAGGTGTAAGCTTATGCAGGCAATTATCCGGCATAATGCTACTCAACTACGAAGCGTTTTTTCTGTTATCCATGAAGAACCGAAGCAGTGGGAGTGCCGGTTCTCTTTAAAAGAATGGGCAGCAGAAGAAACCGACTCCTGCAGGCAGTTTTTAGAGCAGTATGGAACGTATATTGAAGCACCAAGCTTTGATATGAGTGCCGCTTTCTGGGCAAATCGGTTCAGCCGCTTTATCGCATTTGGTCACTGGGCGATTGTGCACGGCTTTGATATGAATAATATTTCCAGCAGATGCACGGTTTATTTAGTGCCGGGCGAATACGCTGAGCCGGTGTATCAATTCCTGATTGATCAGGAAACGCTGGAAAACAGTGAGGCTGACTCCTCAAATACAAAACAGGCTCTGGCCCAGTATTATGCAGAACATGTCACCCCTCTGTTTCTAAAGTTTTCGGAAACAGCAGATGTACGTATAAAAGAGCTCTGGGGTCAGGTGTATCATGCCGTACCTTACTTTCTTCACCTTGCAAAAGTGACGGAAAACCCGGAAATTGAACAGGCACTAAGAAAAAGCTGGCAGGATGTCCTGGATTTTGAAGAAGGATATATTTTTGGACGGGCCAAGCCGCCATTTGCCTTTCGATGTATGGAAATACCCAATCCGGCGGGAGAAGAGAAAATTTATACAAAGCCGACGTGCTGTCTGGCTTTCAAAGGCAGCAACTCGTACTGTTACCGCTGCCCGAGAATGAAAAAAGAAGAACGAAACGCCAGATATAATAAGTTAACGAAAAGACAGGAAGCGTGAATACGCTGTCCTGTCTTTTTTATTAATAGATTATTTTTTAGTGCGGCTCATTAACCATAAGAAAAAAGGAGCACCGATAATAGCGGCCACAAGCCCGGATGGGATTTCTTTTGGAGCAATGATTATTCTTCCCGCAGCGTCTGCACCGACTAGCAGAGCAGCCCCGAGCAACAAGGCTACAGGGAAAATACGCCGGTAGTCTTCCCCTACAAGCAGCCGTGCCAGATGAGGAGCAACAAGACCGATAAATCCGATGGTTCCTACTGCAGCTACTGCCATAGCAGCAGAAAAAGTAGCTAAAATGATAGAAAACCAGCGGACGGCTGTTAGTGGAACGCCGAGGCCAATTGCATTGTTATCTCCCAGCGCAAGAATATTCAGTGACCCTAAAAGGAAAAAGCACGTCGGTATGATAATAATAAGAGGCCAGGTAAGAAACATCTGCAGCTCATTAAATCCACTCGCATAGGTGCTGCCGGAAAGCCAGGTAAGGGCGGAGGCAGCATTCAAATTAGAACGAACGATTAAAATCTGGGTAATCGCTCCTCCAGCTGCTGAAATGGCAATGCCCATTAAAGCAAGCACGGCAGGATGAAATTGTGTTTTCCAGGAAAAGAACAATACAATGGCCACGGTTAGAAAAGCGCCGATAATGGCACCCGCCGGCAGCCAGGCTGCGGAAAGGGAGGAAAAAAAGAACAATACACTCAAAGCCCCGACGCCTGCTCCTGCCGTGACACCGATCACAGAAGGATCTGCCAGCGGGTTGCGCAGTATTCCCTGGAATAAAAGGCCGCTTGCTGCCAAAAGCATGCCGGCAGCGCAGGCTGCAAGCATTCTGCCAAGCCGCAGGTCAAAGATAATGAACCTTTGTCCGGATGCTTCATCCGTAAACAGGGCCTGCCATGTTTGTCCCCATTCAAAACCTGTGCTGCCTCCAGCCATTCCTATGAAAAATACAGTAATTAATAAAAATGCTGAACCGGTCAAGACCACCGGATAGGGAAGCCTGAATGAAAGCCGGCTTCCCGATATACTTTCTCTGCTGCCCGATCCAAAAAAGCTGCCCCGGTGTTTTAACACGAGCCAGATCAGCCATGGCGCGCCAATTAATGCGGTGACAGAGCCTACAGGCATCTCGGTAAGAGAGGGATCCAGAAAGCGGCCGAGTATATCCGCTCCAATTAATATATTAGCTCCCCAAAGCATGGAAGCCGGAATAAGAAGGCTGTGAAGCTGAAATCCGGCGAGCCGCATTAAGTGGGGGGCTATCAGGCCGATAAAAGCGATAGGTCCTGCTACACTTACAGTAAGAGCGGAGAGACCAACAGCAAGAAAGAACATAATGACCTGGATTCTTTTTGTTTTTTCCCCCAGGACCTTTGCCTGGTCGCTGCCAAGCAGCATAATGTCCATCTGCCGGCTTATTGTAAATATGACGATGGTAATCACTGCCGCCCAGGGGAGGGCAAATAATACGCCGCTCCAGTCCTGCTGGACAAGAGAACCATTTCCCCATAGGAACAAACCGGCTGTTTCATATTCAAAAAAGATCTGCAGAGCTGCCGTGAAAGAGGAGAACATTAAACTCAGGACAAGCCCTGCAAGAGCCATGCGGACCGGGGTGGCATTGATGCCTCCCGACAAAACAAAGACAAGCACAGCGGCCAGCGAGCCCCCAAGAAAGGCAAACAAAAATCCACTGCCAAATAGCCAGGCAGGACCAGTTGACCCAAGAGCTGCTCCGGCTACTACAAAGAAATAGGCTCCAGCATGAACACCAAGTGTACTTGGTGCGGCCAGCGGGTTCTTCGTCAGCGTCTGAAAAATGACTCCAGCGGCGGCCAGAGCTGCCCCGGCAATGAGACCCAGTGCAATTCGCGGAAGGTAAACAGACCGTACGATACTATGCTGAACGGTATCGCCTTCATTTTGCAGCGCCTGAAGAACAACGGACCAGCCCATTCCCTGACTGCTTTGATATAAATGTAAAAATGACAAAAAAAACAAGAGGGCTGTCCCCCCTCCGAAGATAAGGACAGCCTTTGTTTTTCTATGCAAATGCTTCATAATTTATTCTCCTGTCAGTGAGTCTGAAACCTGCTCGGCAAATACTTCAGCAGAGAGAGGTCCTCCAAAAGTCCAGGTATCTCCCGGAAGTGCATAAGTACGGTCTTCCTCCACAAAATTCAAACCTTCCCATACTTCATTTCCAGCCAGCTGGTTTTCAAAGACATTATCTTCTTCCTGTACGATATACATAAAGTCGCTGTCCTGATACGGTTCAAGCGCGTCAACATTCGTTTCTGTATAACCATAAAGTTCAAATTCCGCACCATCATATGCGTTCTCAAGACCGATTTCCTGCATAATCTTTACAGCCATGGAGTTGTCTGTGAATAGGCGGATAGAGGCAGTATCATTTGCGCTGAAAGCCTGGGATAACAGAACTTCATTACCTTCATATCCACCGTCGCTGATTTCAGCTGCCACGTCTTCATAGGAATTATCCAAATCTTCCATGACCTGATCTGCTTCTTCTTCTCTGTCAACAGCTGAAGCGATCTCCCGGAACGTTGTTTCCATCTCCTCATACTGATCGCCTTCGCCTTCCTCCGGATATGGTTCAAACATAACGGTTGGAGCGATGTCGTTCAGTTGATCACTGATACCTTCATGCCGGGAAGAAGCGGTAATAATCAAATCCGGTTCGAGCTGGGCGATAGCCTCCAGATTTGGTTCCTGTCTTGTTCCTACATCAGTAATATCTTCTGGAAGTTCAGGTTCTACGTTTACCCACTGATTATATCCTTCCAAATCAGCGATCCCAACAGGATCTACGCCAAGTGCCAATAAATCCTCTGCATAAACCCATTCCAAAACTACAATATTCTGGGGCGTTTCTTCAAGCTCTACTTCTTCTGACGCTCCTTGAACGGTAGTTGTTTCCCCGCCGCCATTTTCTTCTTCACTGCCGCTTTCTTCTGTATCTGAAGAATTGCAGGCACCGAGCGCAAGCAGACCTGCTAGTGCTGGAATCCATATGTATTTCTTTGTCATTGTTCCATCCCCTTATTGATAAAGATTATCATTTGCAATTAAAATAATACTATGAATGCTGGTATAAATCAATAGATTTTTGGCGTGTATATGTAAAAGCTGAAGAGTGCAATTAACGGAAGCCATAAAAAAGATGGGTACCAAACCCATCGAGTCCATTCTATGTTGCCGCCTGCTTATTATAGGCCTCACGGAATTGTTTTGTGAAGTCATTCATTCTTTTTTTATTTTTCCCAAGGTCCGAATAGCCGATCCGGGAGGCAGAGCGAAAATGAACAAATCCTTGCTGGCCGAAATAAAATTCCACATCATCTTTAAACGGCAGAAGTTTTACTTTGTAAACAGCTTTCATATAATCGACATCCTCATGTTCGATTTCAGCGAGCGGTTCTTCTTTCAAAATAGATCGAACGATTCGTTTTGCTTCTTCCGGTTCCCCGCTGAAAGCAATCGGGTCCATATAGTGTTGTCTATCGTCAGAGTTCCCCATAGTGGAAACGCAATTTCTGGAATTGGGACAAGGTGGAAGTTTCATGAACGGAACCCCTTTCAAATGGTATGATGTAATTGTTATGTAAATCAGTTCCCTATTAAGGTCACCATTAATCATTCATTCCTTAGAAAAGGAGATACAAATATGAAATTCAAACAGATTTCCCCTCACGTTTACAAAGGCGAAACATGGATGGGTATCAAAATGAGCGCCTGGGTTGTCAAAGAGGGCGACTATACCATTATTATTGATACTGGACTCCCATTTATGGGTTCCTCACTACTATCATTCGCAGAGAAACAAGCACCTCTTCAGATGGTTCTGCTTACCCACGGACACTCTGATCATGTAGGAGGGTTATCTTCTATTTTAAGAAAAAGAAAAGTGCCCGTATATGCTCATGCCAATGAAATTAAATATATAGAAGGAAAAGAACCGTATCCAAAGCGTAAAAAACCGGAACGGGGGATGACGCCAGGCATCGTTAAACCACTGCCGGAAGATGAAAATAACAATCTTCACACGATGATGAATCTGGTTCCTTATTTAACTCCCGGCCATTCCCCGGGCCACACTGCGTTTTATCATAAAGAAGATAATGTGTTAATCAGCGGCGATATGTTTACTTCTAAAAGAGGAAAGCTGACCCCTCCTATAAAAGCTTTCACAGCTGACACACAGGAAGCTGTAGAGTCGAGCAGACTGCTCGAAGAACTTAACCCGGCAAGGATCAGCATTTGCCACGGAGAAGACATTGAGCAGCCAACGGAACAGCTGCAGGCCTATCTGCAGAAATATAAAAAATGATGAGGTGAATGAAATGGGATACAACGAAAATTTTATGAAAGAAGCCCTGCTGCTGGCAGCAGAAACAGTAAAAGAAAGCAGAGGAGAGCCTTTCGGGTGTGTTATCGTTAGAGAGGAAAAAATAATAGCACGGGCCTCCAATCAGCTTCATCGGACAAATGATCCCACAACTCATGCAGAACTCGAAGCGATCAGACAGGCAACAAGAGAGCAGGCATCTCCTGATCTTAGTGACTGCGAACTTTATACGAGCGGTGAACCGTGCCCGATGTGCGAGGCTGCCATTAACTGGAGTAAGATACCTGTAGTTTATATGGGGAAAACGCTCGAGGACGCAAGAGAAGCAGGACTTGTACCTGCTCCAGGAGATGAGGCACCGGCGTATACTGCTTATCACAAACCGGTTCATATGGGAGAAGAAGACCCCTATGATATATGGGAAAAAATAAACTCGGATAATTAACCGAGCAGAAAACGAAAATAGATGATAATAAATAGGAAAAATAGGAAGAGCAGGACAGCAAATAAAAGTATGCCCCACATATATGGCAGATGAACATATTTTGACTGCTTTTTAATGGTAATAGCTGACAAAGTAAAAGAGACACCTAGTGCCAGCACGATAATAACAGCTACCCAAAGTGCGAGCTGCGGCCAGGGAAGAAAATATACAATGGGCATAAGTAAAAGCAGTACACAGACGGTGAAGAAAGCGTAAAGAGATGCACGGTAAAAGCGGTTATCTGTTTTAGATTCTTCCTGCTGGCGTCTTTTTTCCATACGGCTTAATGACTCCTGAACAGAGCCGCCTCTGCCGCTGTCTCCCCGTCCTATCCAGCGGTTTATTGTACTGACGGGATTCCATTCTCTAATTGCAGTGATCCATTTCATATTTTCATCTCCTGATTGTCACGGAAATTAACTGTCTTGTTCATCTTGGCTATCATATCTAATTATAGTTGATTGTGCAATGAGAGAAGAAAACAAAGGAGAGATACACATGAAAGTTATCGTGCAGGGAGCCGGGGCAGTAGGAGCATATATAGGTGCACGTCTTGCCGAAGCCGGTCATGAAGTGACGTTTTTTGTGAGGTCAGGGCGTCGTCAGCAGCTGAAAGAACATGGTTTAATGCTTTACAGTACGGCCGGCGACTTCCATATATCAAAAGTAAATACTATTACATCGTCAGAAGAGGCTGAAAGTGCAGATTTAATCATATGGGCGGTAAAAGGGTATCATATAGAGGAAGCACTTCCGCAGCTGGCTGACCTGGCTGAAAAAACAGGAGCGGCAGTTCTGCCTTTACTAAATGGGACTTCTCATATTGATAAAATGAAACAAATGATCCCGGATAGCCGAATTATCGGAGGACTCGCATTTATCATTGCAGCTCTGGACGAAAAAGGGCACGTTCATCACACCAGCAGCCAGCATGGCATCATTTATGGAGCGCTTCTACCGGAGCAGGAAGCGGAAGTGGACAAAATAGAGGAATTATTTGAGGACGTAAATGCAGAAACAAAAAGAAGCCGGAACGTCTGGCATGACATGTGGAAAAAATATATGTTTATCACTGCATTTTCAGGCATTACTACGGCGGCAGACCTGACAATAGGTCCTGTCGTCCGTTCAGAAGAGGCATGTATGACCATACGTTCTGTATTGATGGAAATGAAAGATATTGCCAACACAGAAAATGGAGATATAACCTCAGAGCACGCAGAGACAGCGTTAAAGCAGATGAAGTCATTGAATGCAGAGGCAACTTCCTCTATGCATAATGATCTACTCCGCGGGGGAGAAATTGAAGTAGAGCATCTGCAGGGTGAAGCATTAAAGATTGCAGAGAAGCACAGTAAAGCGGCTCCTGTTTTATTTACTATGTACAGCATAATAAAGCCAAAGGCTCTCAATAGATAAAGTAGAGAAGGGAAGAGAATGTACAGAATGTTATTTGAAAACAAGCAGTATATTGACGTGCGGTCTCCTCAGGAATTCGAAGAATATTCACTTCCTGGAGCCATTAATATTCCTATTTTTGACGATGAGGAACGGGCGTTAGTAGGTACAGCTTATAAACAGCAGGGAAAAGAAAAAGCAATGGAGCTTGGACTGGAAATATTATCGCCTAAACTTCCTTCCATGTACCGGCTGATGCGTGATATCAGTGAAGGAGAGCAGGAAGTAGAAGTATATTGCTGGCGCGGCGGTATGCGGAGCGGATCTTTTGTTTCTTTTATGAATATGATGGGGATTTCCTGCTCCAGGCTACCTGGAGGAATACGGTCTTTTCGAAAAGAAATGGAGAAAACCTTCCAAAGGGAAAAGGAAAGAAAAAGAGAGTATATTGTGTTGTCCGGAGGCACAGGTACCGGAAAAACAGAAATCCTGGATCAGCTGGAACAGGAAGGCTATCCGGTTATTTCATTGGAAGACCTTGCAAATCACAGGGGATCGGCTTTTGGATCGATCGGACTGAAGAAAAGAAGCCAGAAACAATTTGAACTGCTTTTATGGATAAGAGTGAAAGAACTCGAAGATGCTCCTTTCTTTATTATAGAAGGAGAAAGCCGGCGGATAGGCAACATTCATCTTCCGGATTTTATTCAAAATGGGAAATGGTACGGGCATCGCATTGATGTGCAGCTGCCGATGAAAGAAAGAGAAAAAGTGCTGCTGCGGACGTATGATCCTAAACTGTATCATGAGGAAATCAAGTACGCTATTGAGAAAATCGAAAGCAAACTTACGGATGAAGCAAAAGAAAGCATTCATCAGGCCATGCAGGAAGAAAGCTACGATAGAGTCGCTTCTCTTTTACTGGAGCATTACTATGATCCCCGCTATGACCATGCTTATGCCCAGTATGAAAAAGAACCTATGCTTGTTGCTGCCGCTGATATTGGTGAAGCCAAAACAGAAGTAGCTCGATTCATTGAAAGTATTCAAAAAGAAAAAGTGTGAAAAATAACTATATCTGCTATGTAAAAACCTCGCGTCCTGTAAAAAGGATGCGAGGTTTTTTGTTTCATGACGGCATAAAAGATAAATTCTTCAGAAGATAAAAAAACCCTTGAGACCATCTAGATGGCTCAAGGGTTTAAAGTATATTAATCGATAACAGTTACTTCTAGGTTTTGACGACCGAATGATACAGCATCGCCGCGATCCGGCATGAAGATATCAATTCTATTGCCATTGATTGCTCCACCTGTGTCAGCAGCTGTAAATGTACCCATGCCTTCAACTTCAACAGTTGAGCCTAGCGGGATAACATTAGGGTCTACCGCAATAACATTCTGGTTAGGATTGGCACGAAGGTCTACTCCTGTTGCAGTAGTACCAGAGCATCCTGTGCAGAAAGCAGTATATGCTGTAGCTTCAGCTGTAAATGAATCACCAGAAGCTTCTGTTTCAGAACTTGCTTCACTTGAAGATGATTCTACTACTTCCTGAGAAGCTTCTTCTTCAGCCTGAGCGGCTTGTGCAGCTTCCTGCTCGGCAGCTTCCTGTTCAGCAGCGGCAGCTTCAGCGGCTTCCTGCTCTTCAGCGGCTTCTTGAGCGGCAGCGGCTTGTGCAGCTTCCTGCTCGGCAGCTTCTTCAGCAGCAGCAGCTTGTGCAGCTTCTTCTAGTTCGGCAGCTTCTTGAGCGGATTGTTCAGCCTGAGCAGCTTCCTGCTCGGCAGCGTTTTCTGCTTCAGCAGATTCTGCTTCTTCGGCGGCCTGTTCAGCAGCAGCCTCTTGTTCAGCAGCTTCCTGCTCAGCAGCCTCTTGTGCGGCAGCTTCTTCTTGTGCAGCCTGACGTTCAGCGGCTTCCTGCTCGGCAGCCTCCTGCTCGGCAGCCTCCTGAGCGGCAGCTTCTTCAGCTTGAGCGGCTTCCTGTGAGCTGGAATCTTCAGAGCTAGTATCTTCAGAGCTGGTGTCTTCAGAGCTAGTATCTTCAGAAGAAGATTTCTCCTCTACAGGTGCTTTTTCCTTAGAATCAGCTGTGGAAGCTGATGATTTTGGTGCTGGAGCAGCTTCACTTGATGAAGGAGCTTTTGTGTTTACTGCATGAAGAGCACCAAACGTTTCAGGGCCTGCAAGGCCATCAACGCTGATTCCGCTCTTGCTTTGGAATTCTTTAACAGCTTTTTCAGTTTTATCTCCATAAATGCCATCTACTTCGATAGTGTATAGTCCAAGATCACTTAGATCTTCCTGCAGGTTTTCAACAGGCTGGCCTGTTGAACCGTGCTTTAGGACTTCAAGAGCACCAATTGTCTGCGGTCCGGCAATGCCGTCAACAGCAAGGTTATGCTTTTCCTGATAAGCAGTTACAGCTGCTTTAGTTTCTTTACCAAAAGAACCGGATACTGCGCTTGAGTTTAGTGTTCCTTTATCACTTAGAAGCTCCTGAAGGCTTTCTACCTGTGAGCTTTCCTGTCCTTTTTGAATAAGATCGTCTCCGAGTTCGCTTGCTTCTGAGTTAACTGGACCTGCAAAGAAAATAAATCCTGCTGCTACGGCGGGTACGCCAAGCTTAGTCCATGATTTTAGTGTTGGTTGAAATTTCAAAATGTAAAACCTCCATTTAATAGTAATTCGATTTCTATACTGTTCTCTGTTCTCTCTCGACCTTTCACATCTTATCAGCCGGGTTTCTTTTTACGCAACCATAAATCGCCCATTTAAACGAATTGAAATCTCCATGTAATCTGTGCAACTGAACCACAATATTTTAAAAACTATAATATTAATAAAGAAAAACTCTATAGTAACTGGTAAAATGGGATAAAATAAAACAAGGACGTAAATACCCGGGAGCAGAAAAGGAAAGTGGTAATATGACAACAATAAAAGATATTGCACGAATGGCTAACGTTTCAAGGACGACAGTATCAAGGGTGCTTAATGAATCTTCCGCTGTCAGCAAGGAAGCCAGAGAACGCGTTCACAGGATAATAGAAGAAACAGGGTATATTCCAAGTGAAAATGCTAAATCACTGCGGACGAAAAAGACAAAAGTTATCGGTGTTATCCTGCCGAGACTCAGCACAGAGACAACGACGCGTGTAGTGTCAGGTATAGATAAGGAGTTAGGGAAAAAAGGTTTTCAAATTCTCCTCGCAAGTTCCGATTTGAATTTGGATAAAGAAGTCGAGCATATTAAGCTGCTTGAGAGCAGAAGAGTAGACGGCATTATTCTTTTGGCAACCAACACTCTCGATCCCATAAAGGAAGCTGTTTCCGAAGCAAAAGTTCCGGTTATTGTAGTGGGACAGGAGTTTCCTGACGCCATTTGTCTAATGTACGATGACTTTCGTGCTGCTTATGATTTAACAAATTTGTTCATAAAAAAAGCCTACAAAAAAATTGGATTAATCAGCGTGGATGAAGCGGATGAAGCCGTCGGTTTCTGGAGAAAAAAAGGTTACATAAAAGCCCTGGAAGAAGCAGGATTATCAATAGAAGAGAATTGGCAGGCGGAAGGAGCATTTACTATTGAATCAGGCTATACTGCGATGAAAACTATCTGGGAAAGTTCAGACACAAAGCCCGACAGCGTAGTATGTGCAACAGACCGGATGGCAATCGGAGCAGCGGACTACCTTGCACACATCGGAGCAGCAATCCCAGGTGATGTAGGTATTGCTGGATTTGGGGCATCAGAGCTGTCACAGTATGCGAAGCCGGCACTCACTACGGTGGATTATTACAACGAGCAGGCTGGTATAGAAGCGGCAAAGATTTTACTGGAAGAAATGGAAAATCCAGCTGTTAAAAAGAATAAAAAAAATATTTTAAAGTATGGACTTATAGAAAGAAATAGCTTATGATGAGAATGTAATCGATTCCAAAGAGGGGTCGACTATCATTTTACTTCTTTTTGGAATCGATTCCAAAAGAGCTTAAACGGAAACAGGAGGGTGAAAAATGGCAGCTGATAATAAGACAATCGTGAAAAAATTGATTGAAGCAGTAGGGGGAAAAGAGAATATTGCTTCTGTGTCTCATTGCGCAACAAGGCTTCGGATCATGGTTCATGATAAAGAGAAAATTGACCAGGATAGTGTAGAAGATATTGATAAAGTAAAAGGAGCTTTTTACAACTCGGGCCAGTATCAGGTGATTTTTGGCACCGGGACGGTAAACAAAATGTATGAAGAAGCTTCTAAGCTTGGAGTAACGGAGAGCACGAGTTCCGAGCAGAAGCAGGAAGCAAAAAAACAGGGAAATATGTTTCAGCGTGCTATCCGTACGTTCGGTGATGTATTCGTCCCTATTATCCCGGTACTCGTAGCAACAGGACTCTTTATGGGATTAAGAGGGCTTCTGCTGCAGGAAGCAGTGCTTGGGTGGTTCGGCTTAACGCCTGATGACATTTCATCTAATTTGATAACGTTTACAGAAGTATTAACGGACACAGCGTTTGCCTTTCTGCCGGCCTTAATAGCCTGGTCTGCCTTCAGGGTGTTTGGAGGAAGCCCTATTATCGGTATCGTTTTGGGACTCATGCTCGTCAATCCTTCGCTCCCCAACGCTTATGAAGTAGGGGAAGGCGTGGCAGATCCGCTTACCTTTTTCGGTTTTATTCCGGTAATCGGCTATCAGGGTTCTGTTCTCCCGGCATTTATTGCAGGGTGGCTCGGAGCATTGTTTGAGAAGCAGCTTAGAAAAAGGGTGCCGGAAGCTTTGGATCTTATTGTTACACCCGTTTTTGACACTGCTCGTTATGATTTTTCTATCGCTTTTCTTCATTGGACCGGTAATGCATGGACTGGAAAATATAGTGCTTTCCGGAACAGTAGCGCTGCTGGAAGCGCCGTTTGGTATCAGTGGACTGGTTATCGGCTTTTTTCATCAGGTTCTTGTTATTACAGGGGTACACCACGTATTTAACTTTTTGGAGATTCAGCTTCTCGAGCAGTTTGGTGCCAACCCGTTTAACGCCATTATTACATGTGGTATCGCGGCGCAGGGTGGTGCTGCTTTGGCAGTAGGCTTGAAAACAAAATCGAAAAAGCTGAAAGCACTCGCTCTGCCATCTTCCTTTTCCGCATTTCTCGGAATTACGGAACCAGCCATCTTTGGGGTTAACCTTCGATATGTAAAGCCTTTCGTGATGGGATTAATAGGCGGCGGTGTCGGCGGATTTACAGCTTCTCTTTTTCAAATGGAAGCAACCGGAATGGCCATTACTGCAGGTCCGGGTATCCTGCTTTACTTGAACGAACAAATTATTCTCTATATTGTTGTTAATCTTCTTTCAGCAGCAGTGGCATTTACATTAACATGGTTATTCGGCTACTCTGATAAAATGAAAGACGAAATAGAACAGGCGTCATAATATAATAAGAAACACCAGCCGGAAGCGGCTGGTGTTTCTTATTGTCTAAATATCCTTCCTGTGGCAGACTAGAGAAGCACTGCGACGGAGAGGAAGTTGTTAATGAAAGCGTTAATTAATGAAAAGCGATACATAATCTATACCCTGATGCTGGGGATTTACCTTGTTAATATATTTCTTGATCATAATGTTCTGCTTTACATGGCAGGCATTATAGCGATCCCTGTATTTATCATATCATTTGCGGCAGCTTCCAGGCTTTTTAAGATTCTGGGAACTTTTTTTATCGGCGCAGGGGTAATCTTATTTGTCGTCAGCGGAGAGAGTGCTGCCCAAATTCCTATTTTTTTAACATCAAACATGCAGCTGCTGGCTTTCCTGGCTGTACTGCCCTGGATGAATAGTGTTGTTCATGCAGGAAGATTCGACAGAAAGATCAGTCAGCTTTTAAGAGCAGACGTAGATGACCTGGGAAAGCTGTATGCAAGAAGCTCGATTACCTCCTACCTGCTTGTCTGCTTTATTAACCTGTCGGCACTGCCTTTTTCCCAGCAGGTTCTGCAGGATAATTTGTCCGCTGTGTCGAAAAAGCTAAGGGAGTCTTTCGTCAGCCGAACGACCCTGCGTGCATTTGCTATAGCTCTTGCCTGGAGTCCGATGGAAATTATGGTGGCAATTACGATTGATGCGACAGGGGTAGGATACGCAGCTTATCTTCCCTGGCTGCTGCTGTGTTCTCTTCTCGTTCTCGCAATTGAAATGCTGTGGGGGCGTATAGAATTCAGAAAGCATCCTTACACACCGGCCAATCAGAAAATGAAGAATGAGTCGATTAACTGGAAAACATTGATCTTTAAAATTATAGAATTGTTTGCTGCACTGTCTGTGTTTTTGATGGCCGTTCTCCTCATCGGTAATTGGACAGGGTTCAATTTTATATTAACGGTCACTCTTGTGCTGATTCCTTTTTCTATGTGCTGGGCTTTTGTTATTCGAAGATGGCGTACTTTCCGTATCGTAGGCTGGTCGATGTGGAAACAGAGAACGACGAACATGCAGAATTTTGTTGTGTTGTTTCTTGCTTTGGGCCTGTTTCAAGCAGCTTGAATGAGACACCTGTGCTGACATTGATGCAGACACCGTTTGAAGCCGCCTCAGGCTTCCCGCTTGCGATTCTTCTGCTGATCCAGTTTACATACCTGGGATTATCAATGGTCGGGGTGCATCCTATTGCAACAATAGGTATATTGATGGAAATCCTCCCGCCCCTCTATGAAACGATGAACCCATTAAGTATTGGAATCGTATTAATTACCGGCGGGTTGGCAACAGCTACTGTAGGTACATTTGGAATAACAGTAACGATGACAGCGCAGAACACGATGCAGAATCCTTATAAAATCACCTATCGAAACATGCCATTTGCTCTGCTTTATGGAGGCATGGGAACGCTTATAGCGTATTTACTGCTGTAATATAAAATAGAAAGGACGACAGCATATGACCCGAACATATCAAATTGGAATCGACCTGGGAGGTACAAGTCTTCGTACCGCTCTTATAGAAGATAAGAAAACAATAAAGCAGATTGAATCTGTTCCGACGCCAGATAAACCCGAAGAGGGGATAAAGAAGATAAAAGAAATGATAGATTCGTTTGGAAACCATCAGGCACAAACAATTGGCTGCGGAGCGCCCGGGCCGCTTGATCCGTGGAGTGGTATGATGCTGGATCCGCCGAACCTTCCGGGCTGGCACGGATTTTCATTTAAGAAAGAGCTGGAGAATGCAACCGGTCTATCTGTTACGCTTGATAATGATGCAAACGCGGCAGCGCTGGCAGAGCATGAGCTTGGAGCAGGGAAACATGCAGGCAGTATGATATACGTTACTATCAGTACCGGTATTGGGGCCGGAATTATTATAGGTAATTCGCTGCTTTCTGGAGCACTGGGTGCTGCGGGTGAAGTAGGCTTTATGAGAATGGGTCGTACGCACCCTTCACCAAACGATCAGACCTGGGAGCAGGCGGCTTCTGGTACAGCTTTAAAGGAAAAAGCGATAGAGCTTTACGGAGAGCATAGTCATGCAGGAGAACTGTTTGATGCTTATGAAAAAAATGATAAACAAGCATTGCATGCACTTGATCCCATCATTGATTATCAGGCCGCCGGCATAGCTAATATTTATTTAACGATCAACCCGGAGCTGATCGTGCTTGGTGGAGGCGTAATCCAGCATAATCCCTTTCTCGTAAAGGTTCTGGAACAAAAAATAAACGAATATTTGTATAAAAGTTTGAAAGGTAAATGCGTAGTGGTAAAGGCGGAATTAGAAGGTAATGCAGGTGTGATGGGAGCCGGTCTTCTTTCTTCTGCCGAACGATTAGGGTGAATCCCGGCACTTTGTACAAACAAGGTGCTTTTTTATTGCCCGCCCCGTAAAGATAGGAGGAGCTGCAGTGAAAAAAACCGGTGGTATGCGTTACTGATTATTTCTTTATCTGTCTTCTTTTCATTAAGTCTATGGTTCAGTGCTTCAGTGATTGCAGAAGATTTAAGAGAACGATGGGGGCTTACCCCGTTGATGGAAGGATGGCTTTCTGCCGCTGTGCCGGCAGGGTTTGTCGCTGGAGCCTTTGTAAGCGCTCTGCTTGGGCTGGCTGACCGTTTTAATACAAGAAAACTATTTGCCTTGTCTGCGCTGGCAGGGGGGATATTGAACATACTGCTTTTATTTACGGACACGATTGTTGTTGGGCTGCTTTTAAGAATACTTACCGGCGCGGCGCTTGCAGGTGTATACCCTCCCGCAGTGAAATTGATTTCTTTGTGGTTTCCAAAGCAGCGCGGCTTAGCAATTGGTATTCTAATTGCAGCTTTAACCTTGGGTACCTCACTTCCACATGCTCTATTTTTGTTTACAGCTGGTGCCGACGCCGGCATGGTACTGATTCTCAGTTCCGCGCTGGCGTTTACCGCAGCCGTGTTAATGTATGCCGTGCTGGGAGAAGCACCGGTGAAGCCGAATCCTTCTGTTTTTTCGGTAAGGCTTTTGTCTAGTGTTATAAAAAACCGGCCGGTTATGCTGGCTAACTACGGTTATTTTGGCCATATGTGGGAGTTGTACGGCATGTGGACCTGGCTGCCGGCTTTTTTGACCGCGAGCTTTGCCCAGTCTGCTGTCCCCGACGAATGGAGCACGGCTGCTGCTTTTACAGCGATTGGAGCGGCCGGAGCAGTGGGATGTATAGCTGGAGGCTTACTTGCTGATAAAATAGGAAGGTCGCTTCTGACCATTGGAGCGATGGGTATAAGCGCAGCCTGCGCAATAAGTATTGGCTGGACCTTTGGCTCTGCTGTCTGGCTCACTGTTTTGCTGGCAGTCATATGGGGTGCTTCGGTTATTGCCGATTCCGCCCAGTTCTCCGCCGCCGTTTCCGATTTTGCAGAGCCGGAATACACGGGAACCGCATTAACCTTTCAGATGTGTATCGGATTTTTAATATCTGTTGTTTCGATTAATCTGATTCCGGTCTTTCAGACGCGGATGGGCTGGGAGTGGGTGTTTGCTGTTCTAAGTATAGGGCCGATCCTGGGAATGGCTGCTATGTGGAAGGTTAGATCCTACGAAAAGAACTCCATTTCTCTATAAAACAGTGATGGCTTCCAGCAAATAAGAATCTATACTTACCTTGCCTGAAATAGAGGCAGGGGCTTTTTCATTTTCAAGGAGAATAAAAAATCAAATATGCTTGAAACACTTGATAGTAAGCGTTCTCAGCTGAAATATCATGTTTATAATACGGATGGGGTGGTATGAATAGAGAATATACTTAACTAAGAAAAAGGAGTTTTTTCAATGAAACGCTTGGAAAATTACACAACAGTTATTACAGGAGCAGCTACAGGTATTGGCCGTGCGACAGCGAAAGTATTCGCTGAAGAAGGAGCGGAAGTGATCTGTACAGATAAAAATGAAGAACAGGTGAAAGAACTTGCGGAGGAAATAAAGCAGAGCGGCGGCAGAGCTCAGGCCTATGGGCTGGATGTGTCGAAAGAAGCAGAAGTAACAGGATTTGCGGATAAGATAAGAGAGAAATATCAAACGATTGATGTATTATTTAACAACGCCGGTATTGATGAGGAAGGCGGAAAGCTCCACGAATACCCGGTGGAGCTGTTTGATGATATTATCAGTGTTGATTTACGCGGCACTTTTTTGATGAGTAAATACATGATTCCGCTAATGTTGGAAAAGGGCGGATCGATTATAAATAACTCCTCTATGTCAGGTTCAGCCGCAGATCTGGACCGGTCAGGCTACAACGCAGCCAAAGGCGGTGTGACTAATTTAACAAAGGCTATTGCAATTGATTATGGTCGTCAGGGTATTAGAGCAAATGCTATCGCTCCTGGTACCATTGAAACACCGTTAGTATCGGGTCTTGCAGGGACAGAAAATGATGAGAGCGGTAAGGCATTTCGGGATGCCCAAAAATGGGTTACTCCAATGGGCAGACTTGGGGATCCGAGAGAAATGGCAACCATTGCGCTGTTTTTAGCTTCAAAGGACAGTTCTTTTGTGACAGGAGAAACCATTACAGGCGACGGAGGGTTAACAGCCTACACCTGGCCCGGAAAAATGCTCTTTGAAAAAGGCTGGAAAGAAACGACCGAATAATAATAGAAAGGCCCATGCTTCTTTAAAAGCATGGGCTTTCTTTTGTTTATACAATATCGAGCGGCTGCTTCTGCCTTGGGGCTGGAAAGGCATTGTCGAGCTCCTTCAGATCTTCAGCTGTCAGGTTAATACCAGCTGCACGGGCGTTCTGCAGAACATGCTCCTGCCGGCCGGCTTTAGGAATACTAAGCACTTTACCGGAGCGAATGCTCCATGCCAGTAAAAGCTGCAGCTCTGTTACATCATGAGAGGCAGCGACTTTCTTTACAGACGGGTTGGTTAACAGCTGTTGGCGGAGATTTCCGCCTTGAGCAAGCGGGCAGTATGCCATAGCGGGAATGGCCTGCTCCTTCATCCAGGGCAGCAGGCTGTATTCAATGCCGCGGGATCCGAGATGATACAGTACCTGGTTTACTGCACATGCTTCTCCACCGGTGATTTCGCTCAGCTCCTGCATATCTGCAGTGTCAAAATTGGATACTCCCCACCGTTTAATCAACCCCTGGGCTTTCATTTTTTCCATTTCCTCTACAGTTTCCTGCAGAGGAACTCCTCCGCGCCAATGAAGCAGATAAAGATCCAGATAATCAGTCTGCAGCCTGGAGAGGCTGTTTTCCAAAGAAGACTGAAGACGCGCTCTGCCTGCATTGGAAGGGAGAACTTTAGAAACAAGAAAAGCTTCTTCACGGGAGTGTTTCAGTGCTTTTGCAGTAACTCGTTCCGCACGGCCGTCTCCATACATTTCCGCCGTATCAATTACGCGGAGGCCAAGCTCTAATCCGAGCTGAAGTGCCTGAATTTCGTCTTCTTCTCGAGAAGAATCATCTCCCATATGCCACGTTCCCTGACCGAGACTTGGAAGAACTGTCCCGTCCGGAAGAGTCACGGTATGATGCTGAACCTCATTTTTGATAGCTGTCATTTCTTTATTTGTTAATTCCATAGAATAAATCAGTCCTTTGTTAGTTGAATTACATAAGGGATTGCGCTCCATCAAGATAAATTTCAGACCCGGAGATATGCGAAGAATTTTCCGAAGCTAAAAACAGAACCAAATCAGCAGCTTTTTCTGCTTTTGCAGGCTGATTTAATAAAGTATCAGCAGATTCATCCATTTCTGTTTTTACAGGCAGTTCAATCTTTTCGATGCCTTCTGTATAGGTGCGGTCGAATATATTCGTCTCCACATATCCCGGGCACATGATGTTAACACGTATTTTATAACCGGCGAGCTCGAGCGCGGCCATTTTGCCAAATGCCATTTGTCCTGCTTTGGAAGAAGAATAAGCAGTCATTCCCATATTGGAAAAAGTACGGTTTCCATTAACAGAGCTGGTAATAATAATACTGCCGCCATGTTCTTTCATATGAGGGATCGCGTATTTAACGGATAAAAACGTGCTGCGCAGATTGGTTTCAATAGTTTTGTCCCACTTATGCGGCTCCATATCCTCAATTGGAGCAACTGTTCCGTTCATTCCGGCATTGGCCAGCACCACATCAATACGTCCCCATTCTTTAGCAGCTGTCGAAAAGCTTTCCTCCATCTGTTCCGGATCGGAAACATCTGTTTCAAAACAAAGCGCTTCAGAGCCGGCGTCTTCGATTAAACGCTTGGTTTCTTCTGTATCCTGCAGATCAATTAGAGCTACTTTTGCTCCTTCTTGTGCAAATTTAATAGCAGCAGCCTGTCCAATACCTGAAGCTGCGCCTGTTACAACAGCAATTTTATTTGATAATAGTCCCATTTGCTTTCTCTCCGCTTCTACGTGTAGTTGTTTTCTTTCAATACCCTTCTCTGTACTCCTAAAAACAATTCTCTTATACAAATCCTTCTCTAATAAATCGGTTCAGCGCTTTAAACACGCCGATATCAATGCAGATTACGATAACAACGAGAATAACAGGACCGATAATAAATCCTAATGCGCCGAACAGCTGAAGTCCTGCAAATAATGAAACGAGAACAGCTATAGGGTTGAGGTTCATACTTGAAGAGAGAACTTTAGGCTCAACAGCCTGCCGGACCACTAAAATGATTACGTATAAAATGATTAAGCTGACGCCAAGACCAAGGTTGCCTGTAATAATCAAGTACAGTCCCCATGGAATAAGAATAGTGCCGGTACCCAAATATGGAAGAAATTCAGCCAGCCCGATAATCAGGGCAAGCAGGACCGCGTTATCGACCTGCAGAACAAGAAGGCCGATAAACACGATTATTCCTGTGATGCACATTAATATGAGCTGGGCCTTAATATAGCCGAAAACACGAACCCACATTGCCTTATAAAATTCTTTCGCTTTCAAGACAACCTGATCAGGAAGAGCTTTACGAATTCCGCCTGACATTCGTCCCCAGTCTTTCCCGATAAAATAAATAGCGATAAGCACGAACAAGAAGGCGACAAGAAAAGCAGGGATACTGAGGGCCAGCTGGGCTGCGGCATCACCGGCACTTTGGGCCAGTCTGCTGAGTCCTGCTCCAATTTCTGCCCCGATTTCGGGCAGCCCGCCGCCTCCACCGATGCCATCTGCAATGCCGCTGATCTGCTGCCATAATGGAAGAATGGTCGTGTCCAGAAAATCCTGAATCTGATAAAACGCATCTTCCATAATCGCAGGTGCACGTTCAGCAAAGCGCTGAATTGGATCAATAACAAGAAACGTAATGCCGGTAATAATTCCACCAATAACGGAAATACCGACTAATAAAGTGGTTACTGCAGCGATACCGGCGGGGAAACGAAGCTTTGTTTGAAGAAATGTTGACAGCGGCTTAAGAAGCCAGGCAAAAAAAGCAGCGATCCAAAATGGATAAGTAAGAGAAAAAATAAAGGCCGTCGCCCATAGGACAGCAGCTACTGCTCCCATTACAAGCAGTAAACGCATAATCATCCACGCTGTTTTTTCATAGCCTGTTCACCTGCCTTATCCTGACGTATTATATGTAGATATTATTATTTTAGCTCAATTGCAGCTAAATAACACGTTCCCTTCTTTTACGCTTTTAAAAATTATTCTTTTATTTAGAAGGTATTTTCACATAAACAGCTAATCTTTATAAAGAGAAGATGCATATAGTATGGACACTACATAGAGAGCAGGGATACAAATGGATATTAAAGATCACGTGTTTATGGTAACAGGGGGAGCTACCGGCCTCGGCAGGGGGGCTTCAACGGTGCTGGTAGAGCAAGGAGCGAAAGTGGCCATTATTGATACGAATAGTAAAAAAGGAAAACAGCTGGCTGAGGAGCTGGGAGAGAATGCTTTATTTCTAAAAACGGATGTAACATCAGAAAAAGATTCGTTGGAAAGCCTTGAAAAAACGGCAGATTACTTTGGCGGCTTTCATGGTCTTATTAATGCGGCCGGTATTGGAGTAGCTGAAAAAATACTAAATAAGAAAAGTGTTCATTCACTCGATCATTTTAAAAAAGTCGTTGAAGTCAATTTAGTAGGCACATTCAATATGATGAGGCTCGCAGCAGACAAGCTGCGTTACAATGAGCCTAACGAAGATAAAGAACGGGGTGTTATTATAAATACGGCTTCTATTGCAGGACTGGAAGGCCGTATCGGACAGGTGGCCTACAGTGCATCAAAGAGCGGGGTCGCCGGGATGACGCTTCCGGCTGCACGCGAAATGGCAAGGTATGGCGTAAGAGTGATGACCATTGCTCCAGGAGTATTTGAAACGATTCTTTATGATCCGCTTCCAAAAGAAGCGCTTGAACGTTTAGGAGAAAAAGTACCTTTCCCCAATCGGATCGGGAAGTCAACAGAGTACGGAAGTCTGGTTCAGCATATCATCAGCAACCCTATGCTGAATGGCGAAGTAATACGTATTGACGGGGCTATGAGGTTATAAAAGGAGGCAGCTATGTCCAGAGCACTGCTGGTGATTGATTATACGAACGATTTTGTGGCAGAGGACGGAGCGTTAACGTGCGGCGCTCCAGGACGTGAGATTGAAGAAGCCATTGCTGAACGGATAAAGGAAGCAATGGAACGAGGAGAGGAAATCTTTTTTGCTGTAGATCTTCATGAAAAAGAAGAGCCGGATCATCCAGAGGCAGAGCTGTTTCCCCCTCACAATATCAGGGGGGAGCCGGGCAGGGAATTGTTTGGTCAGGTGAACAATTTGTATGAATCAATTAAGGACAATCCAGGCGTACATTGGCTGGATAAAACCCGGTACAGTGCGTTCGCCGGCACGCCGCTCCGCCTTCTGCTCCGCCAGAAAGAAATTCATACCGTTGCGCTGGCTGGCGTATGTACCGATATCTGCATTCTTCATACTGCCGTGGATGCCTACAATGAAGGATTCCGTATTCAAGTAGACCAGGCGCATGTCGCAAGCTTTAATAAAACCGGCCATGAGTGGGCACTGAGCCATTTTAAAAACACGCTTGGAGCTGATGTGCAGCGCTAGCGCTGCACCGATTGATCCAATATTTGAAGCATTTCGCCGATACCCCGTGCCCTGGAAA